>NZ_JBMMUD010000005.1:0-426682 GCF_049257195.1 Pseudoalteromonas sp. SS15 | reverse complement strand
TGACTATAGCGTTTTGGAACCACCTGACCCCATGCCGAACTCAGAAGTGAAACGAAACAGCGTCGATGATAGTGTGGGCTTCCCATGTGAAAGTAGAACATCGCCAGGGCCTAATTAGAGAAACCCGTTGCAGCAATGCAGCGGGTTTTTTGCTTTTATGGCTAAAATTAGTGTGGTAGGAGGCATTTTGGAACCACCTGACTGGAAGGCCAGCCCCGCCCATGCCGAACTCAGAAGTGAAACGAAACAGCGTCGATGATTGTGTGGGCGCGGCCAGCTTGGCTTCCCATGTGAAAGTAGAACATCGCCAAGCACCTATTTAGAGAAAGCCCGATTCGAAAGAGTCGGGCTTTTTTGCGTTTAAGTCCCTCTGCAACGGTTAAAATGGCTTATTTCACCTTGCGCGAAAAGAATGGCAGCGCTCCGCGCTGTGTCATAAACCTTTCGCACGATACTCACCTTGCGCAAAAGAAGCGCACTCACTGCGTTCGCAGTCGCTAATTTTGCACGATAGCGCAAAGCAAAAGTATTCGCTTTGCTCATTGTCGTTAACACTTTGCACTACTTTACTTCTTCACTACGTTCGCTGTCGGTAACCTTTTGCACTATTAACCCGATTCTATCCTTGTTTTCACTGAGTCCGAATTTATAGCTCAGGCATAGTAATAACATCCATTAAAACAAGGAAACTGTGATGAATATAGACTTCGACATGCTGCGTCATATCATGCCTCAGGCTAAAGACAACGACATTCAGCACTACTTACCAGCTATACAAAACAGATTAGCTACTTTTGATATTAATACCCCGTTACGTGTTGCGCATTTCATTGCGCAAATTGCTCATGAAAGTGGCCAGTTCAAATATAAAGTTGAAAACTTAAATTACAGTGCGAGGGCATTGAGACTGGTGTTCGGTAAATACTTTCAAACAGATGAAATAGCTGAACAATATGCACGTAATCCAGAGAAAATTGCCAATGTTGTGTATGCCAATCGCATGGGTAATGGTGATATAGGCTCTGGTGATGGCTGGAAATATCGAGGGCGAGGCTTAATACAGCTAACTGGTAAAGAGAACTATCGAGCCTGTGGGAATGCCATAGGGTTGCCGCTTGTTGAACAACCAGATGGTCTCGCAAACGATCCAAATGCGGCGGTGATGACTGCATGTTATTTTTGGCATAGTCGTCATCTAAATCAGTATGCAGATCAGGATGACCTAAAGTCGATTACTAAGCGCATAAATGGTGGTTACCATGGTCTTGAAGAGCGTGCCAAGTTTCTTAATAGAGCAAAGCAGTATCTTGAAATTCAAGGAGCGGATGTATGAGTAACTTCACTTTAGATGACTTGGAAAAAGCACAATCTCTTGTATTCAGTAAAGACAAACTTCGTACTTGGCAGCAGTTAAGTGAGTTGCTGACTGCACAATTAGATACTGTAAAAAAAGAGCCGGATCCATTTTCTACTTGGTGGAATACTAACTTTGCGCTCTTTAGTTCAGTCCAAGTACAGATTAGTTCAGTAAATGCTGGTTTTGCGTCTTTCGAAGATGAGTATATTGAAATAAGTAACTTAGGACCTTCTATTATTGATTTATCAGGCTGGCGATTGAATGCGGGCTCTGAAGGGCAAGATTATGATTTCAACAAACATACTTTGTTATTTCCACAAGATCTTATCCGTGTTTATACAAATCGTGAAAATACCTATAGCTTTGATAGTCGCCGACCCATTCTAAATAATAATGGGGACACGGTTTCTCTTTATGACAATCAAAGTAATTTGGTGAGTTGCTATGCGTATGGACGTGATGCGCATCATGATGTTGGGATCACACATATCTTTTTTGATGGAAATGACCCGAAGAAAGAATCAGATGAATATATAGAGATCGGCAATTTAGGCAATCATATTATTGACCTGAGCCTTTGGGAAATTACTTCTAATGGAGGACAGAGATTTCAATTCCCTGTCGGTAGCCAGCTTATGCCCCACTCTGAACTTAGGGTATATACCAATCAGATTAATGAGTCGACAGGTGGGTTCTCATTTAATAGCAACAGAGCAATTTGGAATAATAACGGTGATGTTGGCAGGCTATTCGATTACCGAAAAGTATTGGTTTCAGAATATGCGTATGCATAGAGGGAGGGGCTAAGTGCCCCTTAGTTTATTAATGCGAAAGAAAAAACCAGAGCAAATAGTGAATAAACCCAGCCAAGATATTGTCACCCTAGTCGACGATGCATTGCAGTTACTCAATTATATGTCTCGAGAGGGCGCCATTGAGCTAGATGAGCGTATTGCCAAAAATGTTGTTGAAGCTAAGTTTAAGGTCCAGAGCGGTACTTGGCAGGTTGAAGACGAAACCTTATTCCTTTTGAACTATGATGCATTATCAAAAGCTGTTCACCCAGTTACAGTTGAAAGTATTCAATCAGTTATACCAAATGAGAGAGCTGAAAAAAGAGCACCTACAAAAGCAGAAATTGCAGTTGCTTGGTATCGTCGTTATGCCTTATTGGCGCTGGTTTCTTTGTTGATTATTCAGGTGTACTACTTATTTGGAGCAAACCTAAATAGCAATTTAAAGCATGCCTTTACAGAAAAAGCACAACTGACACTCAAGTTAGAAACACTGCCAGCAAACAGCCTTGCTAATGAATACACACAACTTAATCAGGCGCTAGAGACCCTTGAACAGCAGTTTGACGCAAACTATAGTCTATTAAAGTCTTGGAATCGCATTTGGATGCTGGGGTTTAGTTTTAACCCAAATTTACCTGATTACAATCAGTTGTCTTTTCAGCTTAGGGCAGAACAATTGAGCTTGAACGACCCTGAACTGAAGATAAAACAACAGCAACTTCAGCTAGAACAAGCCCATTATTTGTCTCAGCTAACCTTCTTTGAGCATGACTTATTTTCAGACTCTATTTTAAATGTGTTGCAAAGTTACATTCTGCCTTTGCTATATGGCTTACTTGGCGCATTTATCTTTGTACTTAGAGATCTTCTTCGTGAGATCAAATCACTGACATTCACTTATGATGATGAAATACGTTATCGCTTAAGGTTACCCCTTGGATCATTGGCTGGCATGATTGTTGGTTGGTTCTTGAAACCTGAAGAGGCAGGTTTAGGTGCTTCGTTATCACCTATGGCTTTAGCTTTTCTGATGGGCTATCACGTGGAGATATTGTTTGCGATGATGGACAAAGCGATCGTTAATATTCGTAAACAACTCGAGCCAAATCAAACGACCCCTCAATCTAAGTAAGACAGGGTTGGATATATTGAAACTATCTAACCCTTGTCATTTGAACTGGTTACTTGTCGAAGAAAGCGGCAAGTTGCTGGTTTAATTTATCTTGCTCTTGTTTAAGTTTTCCTAGCGTAACAAGTCCAACTAATGATCCTTTTAAACAAGCTTGCACTTTTTGTTTTTGACTAAAGTGTTTGGCTTTGAACTTAGGTTTAATCTTTTTGGGCTTATAGACTTTTAGTGTGCAGACAATTGCACTTATTAATATTTTTTGCCTCATCTTTATCTCCTTACTTTCTCCTCCAGCTTGTCTTAAATAAATGTTCAAAACACGGGCAATAACACGGTTCTATTTACGTTAATGTCACCGAGTTTTCTGTTCAAGGGTACTTTAACTTTAAGCTTTCAATCTAAGTTCTAAAACAAGTAAGGAACATCATGGAACACGCAAAGAGCTTTGAGGCTGAGGGCTTTGAAAGGCCAAATGTCTTGGAAAACAAAAGTACAGATCTTCATGAGAAACTGCTCAAACAAGGTCAAGCTATGGCACATTTTGCTTTGCAAAAGGGTTTAGCTGTGCCAAGTAAGCTGGTAGAGCAACTCCAACAGGAGCAAACTCAAACAGACATTGCCAGTTTAACGAAAGCACATAATCAGTTAGCTGAACTCGTCTCGCCAGCAATGCCAGAGACAATTTTAATGATGGCCCAAGAGCAAGAAAAACAAACATGGTTCTTGTTTTTAGGCAGAGTGCCACTTATACGCAAGATGATGTTAGTGGCAATCATCTCTTTGATTACACTAATCAGCTTGAGCCTGTCATCATATATTAACAACGACAATATGGTGGCTAGCATGTTTGATATGGAAGGTGCTCGCCTTTTGTATGTGCAAGCGATATTACTTGCCTCTGCGGCCATTGGCGCCTCCTTCTCGGCCTTATTTAAAGCAAACAGCTATGTGACTGCAGGATGCTTTGATGCCAAATACGAGAGCTCTTATTGGGTTCGATTTGTGGTTGGCTTAATCTCGGGCATTATTTTGACTCAGCTTATTCCTATTAATTTAGATGCCGTGGCCAAAACCGCAGAGCAAAGCACCGGCATGGGCGGCGGAATGAGCCATGCCGCTTTAAAAATTACCATGGCTTTAGTAGGCGGTTTTTCGGCCAACTTGGTTTATACCATCCTGGATAGAATTGTTGATACCGCACAGTCGTTTATCTCACCGCAACAACCAGAAGATCTAGAAACCGTCAAACAGAGCTTATTGAATCAATTTAAGTCTGAACAGCTTGAATATGAAGCGCATCTTTCACAAGAACTTATGGCGATTCAGCAACAAGTTGCGAGTTCCCCCTCTATGTCGAGTGCTGATTTCCAGCAGTTACTCAGTCAGTACTTAGCAAAGATAATCCGCAATGAGGAGAAGTAATATGGTTAAGCCTTGGTTAAAAGTACTGGTAGTGATTGGTAGCTTGTTGATTCTCAGCATGGCCTCAGGCTGTGCACTGCAAATGGTATCAAGTTTTGATAGGCAAACTGAGCAGCAGATCATGGATGTCGCTAAGAAAGTCGATAGGTTATACGTACAGCTGAGTGAGCTGCCAAAAGAGAAACGCACCTTTCATTTTAGTCAGAGTACTTATCTCAATATTGAAGTTGAGTTATCAGCCCTGCTTATGCGTCAAAAAGTCAGAGAATTAAATGAGTTGACAACCAAACAGGTGGAAATAACCCAAAACCTTTGGTTGCAAGATAAAAAGCAGCATCAGCAAGCAAATAGTATTTCAGATTTTTTGATCAAAACGCGCAAACAGCAGTATCAGCGACTTTTTCTCGCCATGATCCGTGGCGAACAAGCAAAACAGTAATAAAAGGACAACCTTATGAACATAAATGATTTATACAAACAGATGTTAGACACCGCCTTGAATGTCGTCGGTGACGAAGCACAACAAATGTCAGGGCCTTTGCAAAAAGCGCTGAATGCGCAAAAAGCATCAATTGAAGCTTTAGCGCAGGCTAAATTAAATGGCGAGATAAGTGAAGATGAGTTCACGGCTGAGCTAGAACGAGAAAAAGCGATTTTGGAAGTTGAACTTATCACTTTAGAAATCATAGCTAAAGCGACGGTCCAAAAAGCCATTAATGCTGCCATGTCATGTTTAACCTCTGCACTAGCGCGTTAAGTTATGATGTTGTATCCGTCGAAGTGTTATGCACTTCGATGGTGAGGAGTTCACAATGATAGATAAAAAAAAGCGCCAGCAAGCGACTAGAGTCAGGATCATTCGACCATTCAAGTTTGCGCCTATCAGAGTAGTAAGAATAACCCAGCGTTCAGCAATTGATGACTGTCAATCTTCTAGCCTCAAAAAAGACGATGCATTAGAAGCTGAGAAAACGTATGTTGAAGGCGGTTTAATAAAAGAGCCACAAGATGGTTTGGTACTAGAAAAGCAAAATCTTAATAACGATGCAGAGCAACCAGTTGAAACAGACGCGCCGCTGGCACATTTTGACAGTGCTACAAACCCTTATGCATTCTATGTCGCACAGATACCCACTATGCTGTGCAGTTTGCCCTCGGAGGCCATGAGCTCTGTTAGTAATAGTGATAAAAAAGGAACACGCTCACTAACCGATGAAGTTCAAAATGCTCAGAACGACAACAAACTAACAAGTCCCGAACCTGAGAGAATAGAGCTAAACGAGCAAAGCCAGCTGGAAAAACAAACTTATAAATCTGAGTTTGGAATGCCACAAAAAGATATTCAACAAGCTCGCTTTGGTGGGCAACCAGATGAGAGATGGAGTAAAGAGTTAAAACACAAACTTAATACCACGCATAGTGAGGATTCAGAAGAGCAAGTAAATATCACGGCTCAGCTTATTGCAAACAAGTTGCAGATAAGCTTGGGAGAGCTCACCTTTTGGTTAAGTACTCCTAGGGAGGTAGTTAACACTGCCATTAAAGCAGACCTCGATAAGGTTTTACCTTTATTAAAACAAACCAGTAATATTCAATCGCTGATTTTTGCTCATTTGCTACATGCTTATCAAAAAAATGTATTCACTGAGGCGTACGCATGGTCTATTGAACAGATGATAGCGCGATTAATATCCAAGTCAGCAAAAGAGCAAATTAGCTTAAATACCTTACAGGCATTAGCCGCACAAGCTAAAGACCAAGACTATGCCTTTGTACAATTCATGTACAAGGGGAAAAGCAAATCGCTATTTAAGCCGTTGAGCACTTTCACACAAGCAGGTTATCTTGAAGAATTGAAACACTCGGCTCCTAACCATTTTTTCTACGCTCCTTTCACTCTGTCTCTTGAATACTTAAATGATTGCTTAGCTGCGCATCAACAGCGCTGGCAAACATTGCTCCGTCAACCTCTAGTTAAAAGTGTAATTTAGCCTGACTAATTAGGCTTTTAACCCAAGTGACTTAATTGGAATATTTTTAAACTCATTCAGACACAAATGACATATTAATCATGGAGTTTTCTGAATGACTAAATTAGTTTTTTGCTCTTGCGTTGCAGCAGATGGCCGCAAGTTCGCATTTTTAACCGACCAACCTGAAGTCGAAGAGCTGTTTGATAATGGCTATAAGGTCGCCTACAAAGATAGAGATGGACGTGATACCCCTGAGTTATTGGCACATTGGCGCAGTGGCATAACCGTAGAATCAAAAGAATTCAGTTTGCTACCTGAAGACGACCAAATCCCAGATAATGTGCAGAGTGCGTTCAATACCATGCTGTCTCACCTAGTGAAGGGGATTGATGTTTTCTTCTGTGATTACAACTTAGGTGTCGAAGGCGACTTACCTATGTGTAATCAAGTGATGGACGAGTTTAAGTCGACAGACTTTGTGTTGTTCTCATGTGCAGATATTGTTGGCACTGACCCCACAGTGCAACCTTATATGGTGTCGTATTGTGCACCGCGTTATCAGCAAGGTAGCAAGGTGGCACAGCAGCATCGTATTTATTGTAAAACTGATCCATTTGCGTTCTGCCAAGCGATAAACGCCATCGTGGTACAACGTCAAAAAGATGATTTAACTGGCGGTCATATTCGTAGCGATCTAGACCCTTATATCAATGAATCTCCAATAGACAAAGATACAGCAGATCAAGTGCTTAATAGATTTGTAGAATCGCTGCGTAGTAGCAACCCAGATAACGTTGCGATTGGGTATAACGGTTAATAACGGCTAGCGCCGCCAGCACTTAAAAAGGTTTTTTGAGTAAAAGGCGGCCTAAAAGGATTTCTATGGATCAGCAATTTCATTATTACGCAACGCTTGTAGCTGGGATCATGGCGGGTATGCCTTTAAATGATGCCCGAGAGTTAGCCTATTACTGTTACGGGACGAGCCAGCAGTTTGCTCACTGTAAGCAGACTGAATCTTGGCAGTTTAACGACTATCATTTTAAGCCAATTGTGACCCGCAAAGGTCAATCAGAACTGCGTTATGGACCGAATAACTGTGCTTTGGCATTTGAGGAGTTTCCGGCGATGCAAACTTCGTCAAAAAGCGAGCGCTCTGCATCGAGTAAAGTCACTTCGTGTAAAGTGAGCGCAAGTAGTTCGGTGAGTAACATAGCACTACACAATACGCAATTTGCACAAACACAGTGTTTTTATAACCCATTGACCGACGTAGATTGGCAAGGGGGAGGGGATTTAAAGCCTCATTTTAAGCAGCGTTTGGCCCATAGAGCCACGCAGCAAACTCAAAGCTTAAAAACGCAATATGATCTCCGAGCGCAGAAAGTTCAGAGCAAGATATTCGACTCAGAAGCGATTCCGGAACCTGACGATGCACTGTCGTTATTGAAGCCACGTGAGAACAGTAAATTCATTCACAAAGCCATCAATGATGTGATTTACAAACAGCGTTATCACGACTTGGTGCGCTCTGCGCCTTTGGCATTGCTTGGCTGTCGTTTGTTTGTATTGCAACAAAGTTGGTCTGCTCCTCATACAACCCAGTCACTCTTGCATGCGTGGTTGAATACCTGGTTGGCCATTTATAGTTTTAAACAAAACCGGCCTATGCCACAAACAGCGCCTTGGGGGGTTTTTAGCTCACAACCAGGGAGCTGTCAGTTTCTTAAAAAGTTGAAGCAAAGGTTAGAGGAGTTAAATCGAAAACAGAGTGGCGAACCTGTTTGGTTAACGCTTATCACTGAAGCTTGCTCATCTCAGCAGCAAAGCACAAATTTTGATAAATCGTCTTTGTTGCTGCTTTATGGTCTAGCTTTAAGGCCCGCGTATATATTAGACCAAGCACAGAATTTAGCGGGCGGTGACAAAGAGTTTGTTATTCAAAACCTCAATGGCTTTAAGCAAAGCCAGTTCTACCAATTAAATTTGGCAGCGCATTATCATTGTGATTGGCTAGCCAGACAACTCGCCAGTAAAGGGTTAAACGCCTTTAACACCCAACAGTCTTTAGGCAATTTAGAACTTTGGAGAGAAAAATGAGGTTGTTTGAATTATTGATCATGCTCTGGTTATTGTTTTTAACCCTTTATATGTTTGTACCGAGCTTTAAACTGATGGTCGATATGTTGTTATAAAACCCAAAAAAGCGATGCTTTATTGGGCTTAGAAACTGCTTAAACTTGCTTTGACGGTCGCGAGAATATGTACGACACGACAGCTATTTTTATGCTGCCAACGACACAGGCAAGCCATGCCGCTGGTGAAAGCACAATCAAAATAGCATAACTGATAGCCATACTTGTCGAGGCAAAGATTTTCGCTTTCAGTGGAATAATCTTATGCGTTTGCCACTGCCTTAGACTGCGGCCGAAACGCGGATGGCAGAGTAACCACTTGGCAAGTTTGGGAGACGCGTTTGAAAAGCACGCCAAAGCCAAAATAAAAAACACAGTGGTTGGCATGACGGGCAGAACAATACCAATCACTCCAAGGGCGACAAATAAAGACCCACATAGCAGTAGGACTATTTTTTTATAATTGGCTAAGGCTGCTTTTAATTTCATGGGTATACGTGAGCCTGAAATGCTTGGAAACGGGTAAATGCTTGTCGAGCGCCTTCAATTAGTGCTTGCTCTTGCTGTTCGTTAAGCTCAACAGAGTCAATGAGTTGCACTAATTCACGCCATGCGCTACCACGGCCTGCACCGGGACCTGTTAAATAGCGCGCACCATGTTCGGCATTAAAGTTTAATTTTGCTTGAACTTGTTTGCCGAGCATTGCAGCACCAACTTTTGAGCCTTCAACGACATATAACCAGCCTAATGCCGTGGCGACATCGGTATTAATGGTGACGAAAGGCGGTAAATAAGCGGCTGGCAAGTTGGCAGATAGGTCTTCAAAGTCTTGCTCAAGTAGGCTCAAGCGGCGGCGCGAAGTTAAATCCGGGATCAGCACGAGTAACTCTGCGTGCTCATACAGGGCGCTGACATCGCGTAAGAAATAAAATTGCAGACGCAAAAAGTCGAGATAGTTTTGTGTATTGGCAAAGGGGTCTTGCGCCATAATGGTTTTATCAACGTTATCGTGAACATCCGCAGTAGCGAGTTTTAAATTTTGCGCACGAGAAAGAGTAGGGGCGACGGTCGTCATGAATGCTCCAAAAATATAGAGTGCACTGAGTGAGCTCTATCACTCAGTGCGGGTTTATGATTTAAATACTGGTCTTATCGAAATGTATGAAGCTTAAAGTTTGAACTCTAAGCCAATTGAAATGGTTTGCCCCGGCTCAGGCATGGCTACGATTGAGCCGGTCGAGACCTTATATTGATCGGTTAAGTTAGTGATGGCGATATTGCCTGTGATGTCGTCACTAAAGGTGTAATCAAAATAAAAGTCTAGCTGGTAACCCGCTGGAATATATTCAAGTGCGGTAACCCCAGTGCCTGATAAAAAGCCACCCGGATGGTGTTTTTCAGTATGCTTTTTATAGGTGAAGCCAGTGTCGATAGCATCGTTAAAGAGTTTAGTACCAATAATGGCGATGTAACTTTTTTCAGGGGGTATGCGAAGTGGCGTTAAACTACCCGCAAAGCCAGTGTTATTACAGGTCTCGACGTCTGCAGCTTGTGCCATCAGACTTGAACACATTTCTACGTTTGAATACTTGGTGTAAGACAACTTGGTGTAAAACAAGTCGCTCTGATAGTAAATACCCAGCTCTGTACCAGGTAGCTCGAACTTGTCATAGTTAGTGAAAGTAAACTTCTGATCCCAAGCTGGTTTGTCAGGCTTAGGTAAAAAGCCCGTCGCTAACATATTTTCAATATTGGTGTAGAAGTACTCTGCAGAGAAAACCAGTTTATCGCCATTTTGTATTAAGTTAGTGAATTCACTCTCGATACCAATGTCATAAGACTTTGTTTTTTCAGGGGTGATAGGATAATCACTCGAGTAAGAAAACACTTCATTTGACACTGTTGTTTCATACAAGTTTGGCATTCTGTAAGCGTTACTGTATTTGGCTTTAACAGCGGTGTTATCAAGCAGGTGATATTTTGCTTGCAGGGTAAAGTCGGTTTTACCAGCAAACTTAAGGGTATTCTCGTCCTGAAAATCTTGGTTCACAGAATCATGGTGGTTTAGGTTTAAAGCCAGCTCCACAGGCGCGAGATCTACTTGCGCATTGGCAAAAATAGCACGCTTAGTTTGTTCACCGTTTCGCGACGTAGATTTGAGTTTAAAGTCTGCCGGATGCCAATCGCGCTTAAAGTTATCTTGCCAATCTTTATGCGGAGAAAGTGTTTCGCTCTGCCAAGATAAACCATAAGTCAGTGTGACTGGTTTGTTTGCAACAGCAAAAGCCGACGCGTTTAACACGCTTACACCATGGCGCTTATTATTAACGCGATGAAAATATTGTCCGGCATTTTGACCTAGGTTACTACCAAGGGCATTGTACTGCTGCAAACGAGCACTGGTGCGCCATACGTTTACACTGAGGTCGACTAGTGAGTTGTTACTCGGCACAAAGCGATAAAGTGCGCTGGCACTGTTTACCAAAGCTGAGCCCGGCTTCCATTGTGGCATGGTTTCAACGCCTTCTGGAATTTCTTCTGACATCCATTGGTCTTCACCATTTTCGTCAGTCTCTTTCCAAAACTTTGTGTCACCGGCGCGTTGCTTGTGCCAATAAGACGCAAGCATTTCACCGGCTTCTTGCTTATGAAAACGGGTGTTTACTTCAAGCGATTGCTCGTCAGTGAACTCGTAAGTTAACTTGGCAAGATATGAGTCACTTTCAAAACTGGTATTTACCACTTCGCCGTTTTGATTTACAGGAGGCGGAATTAATTCAATATAAGGTATTTCGTCATATTTCCCTGCTTCGGCTTTTGAAGGTTCCCAGCGAATGTATTCTTTCTCTTCAACAAATTCTTCAAAACCATTTGAACCTGCAAAATAGTTACCGACCTTTTTCTTGCTGTAAGCCAGTACGGCTTTCAGATTGTCTTGCTCGTAGGCGGTTGCCAGAGTAAAGCCGCCGCCAGCAAAATCGAGCGTGTCATTATCATTGCTTACTTCGTAATAGCTTTGTAGCCCAAAACTCTCTGGTACATCTGGAGTATGGTTATTGTTATGGGTGTTTACTTTAACCAGCGCGCCAAGTTGTTCACCGCTTTTTAAAATGTCTTGGGTATCTAGCGTGCGAATACTCACCATGCCGCCAATTGCACCTGAACTAAATGGTGACGCTTTTGCCGAAGCGCCTTTTTCGATATTTACTTTGCTGATCAGGTTTGAGTCGATATAGGTTCTGTCAGATGTGCCCATATAACCGCGGTTGGTATGGGTTGATTGTAAACTGCCATCAATAAAAATTGGCACGCGACCTTCACCCTGAACGCCGCGAATACCGATATCTAATGCGCCCGCTTCATTGCGCAGGTTGTTCGCTTCGATACCTGCAAAGCTAGAGAAGATATCTGAGTTTGATAAACCTTTGGTGCGAGCAATTTGCTCGCGGTGCATATGTAATTTATCTCCTTTGACTTCAATCACCTCAATGTCTTGTTGCGAATTGTTGGCGCCATCAGGCACAAAGCTTGTGTTTCTTTTATGGTTTGATGAAGTCCGTGTGATTACAGCGGCTTTAATGATGATGTTATTGTCGATAATACGTGCAGTTAAGTTGCTATTTTGCAGAGCCAATTCTAGTGCTTGATTTAAACTAATTTCACCTTGAAGTGCCGGGGCTTGTAGTCCATTTAACAGTTTGGCGTCAGCGATTAAATTCATGCTCGCGGCTTTGGCAACTTGAGTCAGAGTATGGCTCATAGGCTGTTTTGCTAGATTAAATTCATATACTGAAAGCTGATTCTGCGCGCCAGCAGGTAGGCTCAGGCTTAGGCCGAGCGCGAATGCAAGGGGAGTGAGTCGTGTGTTTAGTACAGAGCGAGTTCTCATTTTTATACGTCCAAATAAATTACCTATTATGAAAACGAATGAGAATGAGAACTCCTCAATAAATTTTTAAAGTTTTTTTGATTTAATTTCGTTTGCTTATAATTATATGATTATTAAGACTTTTAACTTCAACAGGCAAAGCGTGAGGTAACAAGCTAACGAAATTCTCTAGCTCTGAAGCCGAAAATGTCCCTGAAATAGTTAACTCGTCATGAGATTTGGTTGCTAAGGTGTAACTAAAGTCATGATGACGGTTGAAGGTTTCGAGCGCTTCACTAAGGGGGGTCTTATCAAACATTAAGCGACCTTGTTTAAAGGCATCGACATGCGTGATCTCAGGGTCAAACTCGCTGAGCACCATACCTGAGGCATGAATGGTCGCTACGTCACCTTTGACTAATTCAATACGTTCGCGCTGGTTTTGCACGCTGACGCGTCCATGTTCAACCATCACTCGTGTGCTATGAGATTTTTTATCCACCGAAAAGCGTGTGCCTAGAACGGTAATTGTGCTGTTGCCTGTTTCTATCACAAAAGGGCGAGCTTTATCGCTTGCAACATCGAACACGACACGGCCTTTTAGGAGCTTATTTACTCTTTGCTCGTTATCGAAATTAACAGAAATAGACGCTTTTGCATCGAGTGTGAGTGTACTTTGATCTGGCAATTCGATATCTGTGATTTCCCCACGTTTTGTTTGATAACTGGCTTGAAAAGCTGCCGAGTTTAACGGGGTAGACCAATTCAGGTAACTGAATAAGCAAACACTAAGTAGTGCAAAACATGCTGCGATTGCAAAAGGGCTCTGACTTGCTCTTTTGCTTGTTTGATGTGTAGTTGTAACACTTTGCTCAAGGCTTTGAATGTCTTGCTCAGAAAATTGTGACAATAACTGCTCGACTTGTTTGCTTTCTTGATAGGCGAGCACATGCTTGCTGTCAGTGTCTAGCCAATCTTGTAGGGCGCTTGCTTGTTGCTGGCTTAGCCCTTGCTTTTCAAGCTCTAACCAACGATCCACCTGCTGTTGAATGTTTAAATTATGACGGTCCATTTCTATTCTCTTATTGTTTTTTTAGTGCTTGTCGACACGCCAACATCGCTGTGGCTAGGTGCTTTTCAACCATACTCACTGATATCCCCATTTGCTCAGCGATTTGTGCTTGGTTTAGGTTTTTAAATTTGTAGAGCACAAATGCCTGTTTGGTCTTTAATGGCAAAGATTCAATACTACGATTAAGTAGCGTCAGCTGTTGTTGGCTTGCTAATTTCGCTTCGGGCTCATAAAAACTCGGAGCAATCAGCTCAACCTCATCAGGTTCTGCAATAGGCTGATTTTTGCGATACTGATCGATCACAATATTTTTAGCTGCCTTAAAAAAAAGCGCGCGCTCTTGGGTTTTATCTTGCTTTGGATTGCTGCGTTGGTAACTCAACAGACGTGTATAGGCTTCTTGCACTATGTTTTGAGCTTTGTCTTTGCATCCAACTGAGCGAGCGATATAACTTAACACTTCAGAGTAATAACGTTCCAAAATACACCAGTTTGATTTTCAAAAGTCGCGCATACTAGCAAGAGATTTCAATAATGAGAATAGTTATCGATGCTATTTGAGAGTAAAGTACCAAATTTATATACAAAGCTTGAGAATGATCAAACACAGAAGTGAGTTTGAAGGGAGTAAGGTTAATAAACCTGAGTTCAGGTTTATTAAGCTACCTCTCACGAATTAATAACAAGCTTGAATATGATAGGTAATACCAATCCTCTTAATTAAATGAGCTATTTTGAGGCAAGTAAAACTTGTCGATAGCGAGGCGAAATTTTGCTATTTAGTTGTTCTAAATAAGAAATTTTCAACAAAGCTAGCGTCAGTTTTGGTCCCTCAAAATGATTAGGCATTATTGAGGGTTGGTATTAAGCAAGGCTTGGCACTTAAACAGTCTCGATATGTTTCTTGACCATGGCAGTTGTGTTCAAAGGTATTACAAAAAGTATAAAAGCTCGGTCTTACACCCCCGCCTTGCACTTGAGGTGTTTGCTGTATGTTTAGGGTATTTGTTGCAGAGAGGCTTTTGAGGGTGGACTTTTTTAAACGAATTTTCATAACTTTCCTTATTAGTGTTAATTAAAAGTTAAAATTAACACTGGGCTTCAACAAGGTCAATTTTCGCACTGTAAAAATACAGCTAATTGCTAAGAAGTTTGCCTGTAAATTCAATCAGTTCTCCCGATTCATTCTGATGGCTTAAGTACACAATAGCATTCCAACCAGTTAAAGGAGTAGCGACATTCAGCATGAGCAGAATTCGTTCCGCGCAAGGATGCGGCCTTTGTTGGCACTTCCCAAAACGCAGGTTTGGCCGCTCTTTTGAGCGGTCTTTTTTCAACCTTCTTCGTGTATTTAAAAGGTACTTAAATCATGATCGACAAAGCGAACAGTGAAACTGAGCAAACCCAAAAAACTGGGTTATTAGACAAAGCTAAAAACCATTTAAAGGGACTTGTGCTAGGGGGGCTTGGGGTGGTGTCTGGGGCTGCAGTACCCGTATGGCAAATCTACTTTGTAGAAACGTCCGAGGTGGCTATTGAGATTACTTCAATCAGTCGAATTGAATCGGATCATTTTAAGGTTGCCCTTGATACCGATGAGCTGCAAATGCTAGAGCCATACATTCCTGAAAACTTGTTGTATGAATTTAATCACTTGGGGCAAAGGGGCGATAAAATTGACTTTCCTGAGTTCTCTCTTGGCACTCTATTTACTGCCTATGATAAAGCAAAACAAGACCTTAAAAATATCTCAATCACAAAAACGAAATTACAACAAAGCATAGAGCGAATAGACGCTTATTTAGATCCTGCCAATCAACAGTACCCGTTGGATGAGTTTCGTGTCAGCGAGTTAAAAAGCTGGGATTTGAGTAATCACATTGATGACGCTGAAGCGCAGTATTTTGAGAACCAAGTGTTAGCCATTACACGAGATTATTCGCAGATGGAATTTAATGCCCAAGCAGAGCCTGCACTCAATCTGTCGGCATTGGCATTCCTGCTTAATGATGTAAAAGAAGATATAACCGATGTGATCCGCGAATCGAATAATCGCCATGAGCGTTTAAGAGATGATATTCGTAATATCGAAACACAATTACAAAAACTAAAAGATCAGCAGTTTGAGCAAAATACGTTTTTTACTGTGGACGCCGTTGTGTCGAACTCGGGTAGAGCGAGCACATCGCTGAGGCCTTTAGCACTGATGCGAGTGCAAATTAGTGATAACAACTATGTTGATATTCGCCTCGAGCAGCAACGTTATTCAGATCAATCTGAGTTACTCCCATCTTCTACCAATATGTTGAGTTACCGCTCATTAGAGCTATATTCTTTTCCGAGTGAAGATCAGGCATTGATCAACACCTTTTGGGGCAGCACAGGGCGCGTGCAAATGTATGCGATGGACACTCAGCAAAATGTATTCAGTTCAAATCAAATTGCCTTTGTCGATAATCGAAACCAAAAAGTCATTTTAGATAAACTAAAAGAAGTGGCCTCAAAGCAAATGCAGTAACTTATTAATTAGGCGAAAAATCTTACGGCGTTTTCAAAGGCAACTGATTGCGCGAGAAAGTCTGTTTTAACACCACGGTGGATTCAATCGCTGCGATACTGCTGATCTGTCCCAACGATTTTTTCACGAAGCTTTCATAGTGGCTTAAATCTTTGGCGACTATTTTCAGCAAATAATCATAACTGCCAGTGATCACCGAGCACTCCATTACTTGCTCAAGGGCTTCTACGTCGTTTTCAAATTCATCGGCGAGCTTATCAGAATTGGCATTTAGCCTGACTAGGGCATACACCAAAATCGATAGGTTAAGTTTTTCTCGGTCTAGAATGGCCTGATAGCCTTTAATAATACCTTCTTGTTCAAGTTTTTTTATCCTTCTAAGACAAGGTGTGTCAGATAAATTAACCTGTTGTGCCACTTCAGTAGTCGTCATTCGGCCACGATATTGTAATAAGTCTAAAATGGCTAAATCTTTACTATCAACACGCATGTTAGTTAATTCCGCTAATTTTTATTGTTATTTTATTAAATATCACTCATTGAGGGCGGAATAATCAAGTTTATTGGTGAATTTTTATCACAGCCTACTGCTACTATTAATTTATCAATACCAATAAGAATAAAAAATTATGACAGCGTGTACACGAGAATTTGATGCTTGGATCCGCAGTTCATTCTGCGAGATAAACTCACAGCTCGAAACCTTATATTGGCAGCAAGAAGACAAAGCGAATGTCGAGCACGTCGGTGAAGCATTAAAGCAACAATTACAAGCCGAAGGCACAGAGTTAATTAAAGCCTTAGTTGCTGAGGGCAATACCGACGAAGGATTCGATAATGCCTTTGATTTACTCGGCAATGCAGGCCTCTATATGGCAGCTTGCAGACGCCATGAAATAACTGAGCCGAGCCGAGAGCGAACTTCTCCCTTAGTTGAAGCCTCTACATTGGCCATGCACATTGGCGCGTCTATAGGCGTCACGCCACGTTTTGCCACCGCGCATTTAACGACACACAACACCGCGGTAAATGGAGTGTATAAACGCTTTACCGATCTCGCAGACGAAAAAATCTTCGTTGATTACAACACTAAAGGCATTCTGGCCTATAAACGCGCTGCTGACGCCTTGTTAAAAATCTTACCGCTGGGCGTATCGCACCCAATCACGGGCGATTTATTAAAAGTTGCTAAATATGCGCTACAAGATGTGATTGACTCTAACCAAGAGTTGTTTGATAAGCTCGACACCGACCGATTTTTTTACTGTGTAAGACCTTATTACAAACCACATAGAGTGGGTTCTCAGGTTTATCGTGGCGCTAATGCCGGGGATTTCGCAGGTATTAATGTGATTGATATGCTGCTCGGGTTATGTGTTGCCAATGAGCCCAGTTACTCACAAATGCTGGTGGATAAATTCTTATATATGATGCCAGAAGATCAGCAAATTTTGCGTGACTGTATGCGTCGCACGAGTTTGATGGATTCATTTTTAAACCTTGAAAGCCAACACCGCGCTTCTTGGTATCAAGAGAATGTGACGTTATTTTTAGAAGTGTGCGAGTTACATGGAAAAGGCGCTATCCAGCATCATAACCAATTGGTTGAAAAGTATATTGCGCAGCCTTCAAACTCAATGGCAGAGCAACACCTAGATAAAGTAACAGCCAGCGGCCCGCCACTGTCAGTGTTACTAGGTTCACTCGAAAAACTTCGAGATCGCAGAGCCGCTAATCAGCGAGAGGACATTTTTACTCGTTACCACGATATTCAAAAACTCAAAACCACGCTAAGTAGATAACCTGATGAAGCAAGATTTTGTATTACCGAGTGACACCTACTTATTGAATCACTCGGTTGGTAGACCACTAAAAAGTGCCGAAAACCACTTTAAACAAAGCTATTTATCACCATGGCAAGATTCGGGCAGAGAGCCTTGGCAAGCTTGGCTGGCAATTATTACTGAGTTTCAACAGGCGTTGGGTCGGCTGTTTAACTCATCACCTATGCAGTTTTGCCCGCAAGTTAATTTATCGAGTGGACTTACAAAACTCATTATGGCTTTGCCTGAGCTAAACGAAAATAGTGTCGTGCTAATGAGCGCACAAGACTTCCCAAGTATGGGTTTTGCGATGCAAAAAGCACTCCCTGACGGGGCGATAATTCGCTATATTCCCGAACACAAAGACATCACGAAAATTGACGTTTGGCAGCAACATTTAACTGCCGATGTCGATTTAGTTTTTGTTAGCCAAGCCTACTCAAATACGGGGCAGCTCGCGCCTGTCAATGACATTGTAAAGCTTGCTAAAGCCAATCATACCTTAAGCATTATTGATGTTGCGCAATCTGCTGGGGTTATTCCTCTAAATTTAACCGACCTTGATGCCGATTTTATGATTGGTTCAAGCGTAAAGTGGCTATGTGGTGGCCCAGGGGCCGCCTATTTGTGGCTTAACAGTAAGCATATTGAGCGATTAGCGCCAAAAGATGTAGGCTGGTTTTCTCATGAAAACCCGTTTGAGTTCGATATTCACCACTTTGCTTATCACGATAGCGCTTTAAAGTTCTGGGGCGGTACACCCAGTGTTGCCCCTTTTGCTTTTGCCTCGCACAGCATTGACTATTTTTCTAAGCTTGGGGATAAGCTTAGGAAGCATAATCAAGACTTAATAGACTTACTGATCCAACATTTGGACGAACAAGTGGTCTCACCTTACGATAGAAATCGACGCAGTGGGACAGTGATTATTAAGCCTCATATGGGAGTAGAAGCAGTTTTAACTGAATGTGCTAAAGATGGAATAAGCATAGATGCTAGAGCACATGGACTGCGTGTTTCACCACATATTTACAATGACGAAAAGGATATTATGAGACTTGTGAATATACTCTAAATAAACTTTCAGTATTGCACCGAGAAATTTACAATAAAGCCATTAGTGGTCACTAATGGCTTAGATGCTAAACGTGTTAAGCTTTAAAAAAATCAGCCTGAACTTTACACTCTGTATCAGCAATAAGCTGAGTTGAGTCTCCAGAAAACTCGATATTACATTGACCCGGAAAATTATTATCTAGAAAGGCTTTATAAATATGCGCTTCTCTAAGTAATAGCTGAACGCTGAATTTTACTGTTTCATCGTTGATTAGATGTTCTGGTCTAATTGTGATTAGTCCAATTAAAGTTTCCTCAAAGTTTTCTTCTGGGAGTTTTCCAACCATGATTTCTTTTGTACGTGAAACGATAATAGTATAAAGCTCTGGACCTTTGACCCAATTAAATCCCGAACATACTCCACTTGGAGTCTCTTTTACCTTAAAGACACATGAGGCACCATAATCGTACCATTCATTAAACGAGTTTGTCGCATTTACATTCAATGTGAAAAAACATGTAATACAGTAAATGGCAGTAGATATGGCGTTTTTCATTTTATTTTTATACGGCATAGTTTAAATTTCCTTATTAAGTTTTCAATTCTTTTGAAAAAGTAAAAACGCTAAATGTGGCAAAAATAAAAAAACTATTTTGCAACGCTTTTATAGCACCTTACTTTCAACCTGCTCTTTTGTAAAGCTTATAGGAACTAACCTATTTAGATAATCAATTTATAATTTTTCAAATAGCTAAAAGCTTAATTTGAATGAATACAAGTTGCTTTATATTCATTGAGCGTATTTTTAGGGTGCCGTTCGTCTTTAAATATCGAGTTTATTAAGCAAATAGATCTGCAATAAATGGTAAATTTCTATCAAAGGTACACTTGCATCTAAATTGACCAAGATTTAACATTCCTACCAAAATAATAATAATTCCTAATCATGTACCGCATTTTCCTCATTTTAATCTTTGTTTTGCTTTTGAGCGGCTGTGCTAATGCACCTAAAACCGACTCTAATCACTTAGCAATACAACCAGTGTGTTGTGAAAATGTCACAGTCATAAGTTTTGAAAAACAAGTTAGAAAAAAGCAAATAATATACGATTTGAAAAAGCAAAGCGTTCGTCCATTTGGGGCGTTCAATAGCCCATTTTTAGCAATAGAAAAACCTGAGAACAGTCGCTTTGTGCAGGTATTTAGCTATGCCAATGGGTTGTTCGTCAATAACGCCACTTTTGTGTATCCGTTGGTTCAAGTTTTTGATAATGATAAAAAACTAATTTCCTCACTTAAACCGTATGAAGCTTGGAAGAATGGCTTGCCAACGACGCTCGATCTGCAAGGTAACTTGTTCTATAAAACCCAGTTTACGCTACCGACAAATGCAGCTTACTTATTGTTTTATGTTGACAGTAGGCTAGTGGGTGAATCAGTTGCCATCAATTGGCGTTCGAATGTTGGGGGTAGCGACTATAGAACTATTCAATTTACGAATTATGCAAAGTTAGGGATAAACTTCCTTTAACTTTAAATACTTAAAAATAAAATAATGAGTTAGGAAATCATGAGACTATTACTATCTTTCGTATTTGTGTTGTTTTTAGCAGGCTGTAAATCAAGTCCAACATACTTAAATGCAACGCAACTACAACAGCAATATCAAAACATTGGCTATGCAGGATTCTATGTTGAGGAAGGGCTTGAAAGCCATGAAGCCCATTTAAAATCTTACCTTCAAGAACCTCTGAAAGCTGAACTGATAAAAAAAGGCTTTAATGTCATTGATGCGAGTCAGGTTCATGAAACTTATCGAGCGCTACTAGCTAATACGGATAATCTTTATGATCCTTTAACAGGTCAAGAAAATGAAAATCTCAAAAATGATATCTGGAGACAAGCGCTGGCTAAAACCAAAGCAGAGCTTGGTTTAGATGCCTTTATGTTTATGGGTGTTGACGTCGTAAGAGCGCATTTTACGCATAATATTTTTCTTGGCAAAGTAGCAAGATGGAACGGTCAAGAGGAGTCTTATCTATCTGATTCAGCCAGTACTGGCGACGCCATTTTATCTTTTATGCAGGGGAAACAAGGTTATGTACCTGGTAGCCGAGTTTACATGCGTTTTCGCGACGAACAAGAAAACTTACTAAGCTTTGGTGCTGGTGGTATCGAACTCGTTGCTCAGTTTAATGGTGATGGCGAGATAGAAGTAAAGCCTGCAGATAAAATCTTTAAAGATACAGCTAAGTTTGACTCGGCTATTCAATTTGCATTACGCGAATTTGAAAGTCATAAAGGTAAAAAATAATGCGTGCTTTATTGATGATGCTTGTATTGGCTTTGACTGGCTGTAAAGGAATGTATCACAGTGATCCAGCTGTTGTATCAGAGCCAATTTTAGTTGGGCAAACTTCTAAAAGTAATGCTATCGCATATGTCTGGTTACCAACAGCTAATACAGGAATGAAAGCCCTTTATAAAGAAGCCTTTAATAACAATATGATTGAGTTTTCAAAGCAATTCGGCCTAAGTAATCATTATAGTGAATTGCAGGATCATTTTGATAACTTCATTATCGAGCAGGGTGGGGCGTTTAATCACAAAACCGGTGAGTTGAAAGCAGAAGTGGTGTTAACTGGCTTGATAAGTACTTACAATCAGATGCAACAACAGCAAACTGGTTTCAAATATTTAGTGGTACTTCACCCTGTTGACTTTAAAACTCGTGTCGAGGATGGATATGCGCAGTGGCATGGCGTTGAACAACAAATGTTGATAGCAGCACGAAGTGCTGTTGAATATAGAGATGTGATGAGTTTGAAAGTGCAATATTTCGACCCAAGTGATGAGGCTTTTGAATATCACTTAATTGGTCTCGATATGCATTCACCTAATTTAGAAGACAAGACAAAGTACTTTGATGTGATTAAGCATATTTTCAGACCAGTATTAAAGCTTCAAGCGCCTAACTAACTTATAGCTCCCTAAAGTGAATGCCTTAGGGAGCGACCCCCAGCTATACATAGGTGTAAGTTCCTACCTTCATACATATTATTAAGCTTTGCTATACCTCTACCTTATGCCTTCGCACCAGGGTGCAGCTAAATTTGGTTCAAGTAAAGGCTCTTTAGGCTGTCTTTTTTGACCTGGCGGAACAAGCACCTTCAGGTTTAGAGATTTAAGCAATAATCTGACATTTTCATTGGCGTCATCATGATCCATTAAAAGTTCAACTAGCTCAGAAATATGTTGAGTCCTTAAGCTCGATACATTTTCTATGGCTATTGCATGTTTAACTTCATCTAAAAAAAGCAGGTAGTCATGATTTTCGATTGCATGCTCACGAATTTTGTTTTCTATACTAGCGCGATACTTTTTGTATAACGCAAGGTCTTGTTTGATGAGTGCAGTGGTCAAAATAGAGAATGTGAGTCGAACTGAGTCTCTATGTTTATTCTGTAATTGAAATAACTTGTTGGCCTCTAAAAAGTGGTTAAGCGCCTTATCTGCCTGGTCAATATGCAGAGCGATGTTACCGCGCACAATATGTATACCTGCGCTGATATTGGCATCTAAGACATCAAATTCAATTGAATCGAGTAACTGAAACCCGACAGATGGTTGCCCTTGAACGCGGTAAGCTGTTGCTATGTTTGATTTCAGAGCTGCTGTGTAGTTAATACTTGTAGTTTTTGTTAAGGCGCAAGTAAAGTGTTGTATCGCATCTTGGTGTTGATTATTTTGTCTGTATGCCACACCAATATCATTAATAATATGCAAAGCTTTTTTTTCTGTTACGGCTGCAAACTGCTTTTTTTTCAAGGTTGTTAAGATATTCGTAAAGCTTTGCCAATCATATACATTGATTGCAGCCTTGATAGCGATACGATGAAATTGGAGTGCGTCTTCGTTAAAGGTATTTTGGTACTGGTGTTTTTGTCTTTTGTACTCAGCTAGCGCTTGCTTCGGATTGTTTTTTTCTAGCTGAGATAAACTCTCTATTAATTCAGAACTGACAGTTGCAGAGGCTGACAATAACAAAGACAACAATAGACTCATAAAAATGACCAAGCAAAACCGAGCAATATAGTTATTGTAAACGTATTGTGATTTTTTTAATAATACTAATTTGCTACTTAACTACGCGATTATTTTAAAACCACCTAGTTAATAGATATGTAGGTTGAAACTATATCAGCGTCATCGTCTAGCCAGTGCGAGTAAAAATAGATGAACTGCTCGGTTTTCTAATCATAATAGGCGCTTGAAACAAAGTCAGCTTCTGGTGGTAAGGCTAATTTATCTCGCTCTGCTAAGTTTGTTGATAACGTCACTAAGTGATTTTTACCATTGTCTGTTTTGACATGAACCAAAATTTGTTGTTCTAAATTGAATGCGTGCACAATTTCGCCGTCATCAAATGACCACTCTTGCTCACCCTGTAAGTTAAACACTTTATTGCGGTCCCAAACAGTTTGCTGATTTTCATTACTAAAAATAATTGTACCGCGTTGATTAAATACTTTGGCTGAGCACTTTTTTGGGTGCTGTGCAAATACACAAAGCAATGCCATTGCTTTTGGTTCAACTAATTCACAGGTTTCTCCATGACAAACTTGATTTCTCTTTGCATCAATGAAGATATTATTTAGATAAAATTTGTCCATGGAAGTCATTTAATGTATTGATAATAATAGTTATAAAAAGCCTAGGTGATTCCTAAGAGAAACATTGTTGCGACTTTATCGCGTTTGAATCTACTCGGTTATAGAGTGACTCCTCTGTTTGTTTATGAGGCTTTTCTTATGGTTAATTTCTTACAAAAATTCGATTATGCGCGAGTAGTTTGGCTGCTATTCGCATTCTTCATTACCCCTACAGCAACCGCGCAGGCGCCTAATTATGAGTTAGCTAGGCTATTTCTTGCTCAAAATAAACCTTACAAAGCAGCTAAATCTATTCGGCCGGCTATTAAATACGTAGCACCTAATTCAAGACAGTACAGAAGGAGCAAAGACCTTCAACAAGTGATTAAGGATAAACTTTGAAAGTGATGAAGTGATGAAGTGATGAAGTGATGAAGTGATGAAGTGATGAAGTGATGAAGTGATGAAGTGATGAAGTGTTGAGCGGTATTGCCACTCAACACTATACAAATTATGGTTCAATTGGACAGAATTGACCACCGTTTGGTACCCAAACACTGCGAGTTTCCCAACGGCAATTATATGCAACTGTTTTACGCTCTTGTTGTGTGAAGAAAGTATCATGTTGATGCACATAAACACCGCCCGGTGCATAACCATAAGGGCCAGGAATTGTCCAGTCATTAGGGCAGCTTTGACTAGCCAGTACAGTTTTAGTCGTCCAATCAGGATAAGTTGTCATTGAGTTTTTATACATTAACTTGTAGTGACACGTTTTGTATGCAATATCAGTGAGTTCAGTGCGATAGTCACACACACGAACACGACGTTCATCCCAATAACCACCACAGTCAGAGCTTGCAACTTGAGTGTCGTAAAAAGTATTAAAGTCGGTTGTTTTTATTTCTTTTTCAGCAGTGTTAGCTGCAGCATTAAAAGTGAGTGCAAGAAAAACACTTGCAATCAAAGTTGTAGTTTTCATTTCAAAATCCTTTGAAAAATTAAAAGAGGTACAATTGTTAATCTTGTGTTTTGGTTTGTAAATACTTTGCTTGTTGAATAATTTTAATACAGAAAGTTGAAATTAATTACTGAGATAAATAAGATGATTTTAGATTTATAGAGACAATTTACATTTAGATACTATTCTCATCGCATTTATTATTGCACTGATTGGTTTGCCTCGTAACATAGAGGAGTTAACAAACTGAGAACATCTAAAATGAAACTGAAAATCTCTCTATTAAGTGCAGCGGTTGTTGTTGCACTGAGTGCGTGTAGCACTACGCAAAGCACTTCACAACAAGTTGAACCAGTAGTACAAAAAGTTGAAAAGCAATACGACAATATTTTATTGCAAAAGTACGCTGGGCCTTATGATGGTGTACCGCAGTTCGACAAAGTCACGATTGCGGATTTAGAACCAGCACTGGATATTGCAATTGCTGAAAACCTGGCAGAAATTGATGCCATTGCAAATAACCCAGAGAAGCCAACTTTTCAAAACACCATAGTGGCACTTGAAGCGTCAGGTGAAGCACTTGATCGTTTATTCCCATACTATGGCATTTGGGCAAACAATAACTCAAGCCCTGCATTTCGTGAGTTACAAGGTAAACTAGTGCCTAAGTTTTCTGCGATGAGCTCTAAAATCACGCAAAACAAAGCTTTATTTGAACGTATTCAAGCGGTTTACAATAGTGATGAGTTTAAAAACTTAACTGCTGAAGAGCAGCGTATTACTTGGATGCGTTACAACGGTTTTGCACGTAACGGTGCAACACTTTCGGGTGACAAAGCAAAGCGTTATGCTGAAATTAACTTAGAGCTATCAGGCTTACACTCTAAGTTTGGTAACAACGTTTTGGCTGATGAAGAAAACTATGTCGTTTATCTTACAAAAGATCAACTAGCTGGCTTACCTAAGTCATACATCTCTGCAGCAGCGGCAGCAGCAAAAGCGCGTGGTCAAGAAGGCAAATATGCAGTAACGAATACGCGTTCATCAATGGACCCATTCTTAAAGTATTCAGAAGAACGTGAACTGCGTAAGCAAGTTTGGCACAACTACTACAATCGCGGTAATAATGCGGGCGAAAACAATAACCGTGACGTGATCAGCCAAATCTTAAAGCTACGTCATGAACGTATTCAGCTTCTAGGCTACGAAAACTATGCACAGTGGCGTTTAGAAGATCGCATGGCAAAAGCGCCTGAAAATGCCATCGAACTGATGAATAAAGTATGGCCTGCTGCGATTGCACGCGTAAAAGAAGAAGTGGCAGACATGCAAGCTGTCGCTGATAAAGAAGGCGCTGATATCACAATCGAGCCTTGGGACTACCGTTTCTACGCTGAAAAAGTACGTAAAGCGAAATACGACCTAGATTCAAATGAAGTCAAAGAATACCTTCAAGCAGACAAACTAACTGAAGCCATGTTCTATGTGGCAGGTGAGTTATTTGATTTCACATTCACACCAGTGCCTGAGGGGTCAGTGCCTGTCTTCCATGAAGACGTGAAAGTATGGGAAGTGAAACGCAAGTCGAATGGCGAGCACGTTGGTTTATTCTACCTTGACCCGTTTGCTCGTAAAGGTAAACGCTCAGGTGCATGGGCAACGTCATTCCGTTCACACACCACATTCCAAGGTAAGACAAACGTACTAAGCACCAATAACTCAAACTTTGTTAAAGCGCCAAACGGTGAAGCAACACTGGTTTCTTGGGATGATGCGAATACCTACTTCCACGAATTTGGTCATGCGTTACATGCGCTTTCTTCAAATGTGAAATACCCAAGCTCAAACGGCGGTGTGCGTGATTACACTGAGTTCCAATCTCAGTTATTAGAGCGTTGGTTATCGACTGACGAAGTAATCAACAACTACCTTGTTCATTACAAAACGGGCAAGCCAATGCCTAAAGAGTTAATCGAGAAGATCCAAAAGTCTTCAACGTTTAACCAAGGTTTCTCAACAACTGAATACCTAGCGTCTGCGATCATGGATATGAAATTCCATATGACTGATCCTGAGCTAATTGGCGATCCGGTTGAATTTGAAAAAACGGAGCTTGCAAAATTAGGGATGCCATCTGAAATCGTAATGCGTCACCGTACAACGCATTTCGGTCATATCTTCTCTGGAGAAGGTTACTCAGCAGGTTATTATGGTTACCTATGGGCTGAGGTATTAACTTCTGATGCAGCAGAAGCATTTGCAAATGCACCGGGTGGTTTCTACGACAAAGACTTAGGAGACCGTTTAGTTAAATATCTATTTTCAGTACGTAATGCAATGGATCCGGCAGAAGCTTATAACAAGTTCCGTGGTCGTGATGCAGAAGTAGGTGCGCTAATGCGTGACCGTGGCTTCCCAGTATCAGAGTAATTTTTGGCTAAAGTTACAAGTATCGAGCCCAGCAGTTGCTGGGCTTTTTTGTGTTAAGACTAAACGACACCATAGGCCAGCATGGCATCAGCTACTTTAATAAAGCCCGCGATGTTGGCACCTTTGACATAATCAACGTGTTCTTCATGTTCACCATATTGCACGCATTTATCGTGTATTTGCTTCATGATGTTGTGCAGTTTCTCTTCAAGTTCCTCGTGCGACCAAGACATACGAATGCTGTTTTGCGACATTTCTAAAGCTGATACCGCCACACCACCTGCGTTTGCCGCCTTACCTGGCGCATAAAGGATTTTATTGTCATAAAACACTTTGACGGCTTCCGGCGTGCAAGGCATATTGGCGCCCTCAGACACCGCAATACAGCCATTATCAGCCAATTGTTTTGCATCTTCTTCTGTAAGCTCATTTTGAGTAGCACAAGGGAAAGCGAGTTGTGCATTGATACGCCAAGGTTTTTCATTTTCAAAAAATTCGCAATTAAACTCACTGGTCAGCACATCGAGTCGTTTGCGTTGCTGAATTTTAATTTCTTTAATTTTATCAAGTTGTACTTGCGTGAGGCCATCAGGAATAAATAGTGTGCCGCTAGAATCTGAAAGGGTGAGCACTTTGGCATCAAGATGTATTAGCTTTTCTGCACAATGAAGCGCAACATTACCTGAGCCTGATACTAAGCAAGTCTTGCCTTTAATGTCGTGCTGGTGGTGAGTGAGCATAGCTTGCATAAAAAACGCATTACCATACCCCGTTGCTTCAGTGCGAATAAGGCTGCCACCATACTCAATGGCTTTACCTGTGAGCACGCTTTCGACTCTATGGGTGATGCGTTTGTACTGACCAAATAGATAGCTAATTTCTTTAGAACCAACGCCGATATCTCCGGCAGGTACGTCCATATTAGGGCCAATATGTTGATAAAGCTGGGTCATAAATGATTGGCAAAAGCGCATGATTTCTCTGTCAGACTTGCCTTTAGGATTAAAATCAGCACCGCCTTTACCTGCGCCTATCGGTAAAGTCGTTAAGCTATTTTTAAAGGTTTGCTCAAAGCCCAGAAATTTCAACACGCTTAAACTGACAGAAGGGTCAAATCTCAATCCGCCTTTGTATGGGCCGATAGCATTGTTAAATTGCACTCTATAACCACGGTTAATACGAATATTGCCCTGATCATCTTCCCAAGTTACGCGAAAAGACACGACCTTATCAGGCTCTGTCATTCTTTCTAGAATATGCGCTTGGTGATATTTTTTATTTTGATTAATAAAAGGGATTACAGACTCTGCAACTTCTTTGACTGCTTGGTGAAATTCTGGTTCATGCGGGCTCCGTTTAATGAGCCCATCCATAAAATGCTCTAGGGTTAAATCATCGTACATATGTTCACCTGTTAGATCTGGCGTTGTTCCAAAAAGTGGGCTATTTCGCTATTTTTAGCCTAGTCTAATTCTTAGGGGTTGTGATTTATTCTTTTGAATTTAAAGTTATTTAGTTGATATGCGCTGCTTGGCTATTTAGATCAAATGTTACCAATTGTTTCCAATTTACAAACGCTTACAAATTAACAAAGGCAGGGTTATTTTTTATTTACCTTTTCGCTTATGATGTGAGCAAATAACATATGGCTAGTAAAATAAGAAGGGAATATGTCGTTGCTAAATTCATTTCAAAAATCACTTTTGGCATTATCAGTATTAGGCTTAGTGGCCTGCTCAGGCGAAGAAAGCACTGAAAAAGCAGATAGCAAAACAGAGCAAACAGCGAAAAAACAAGAAAAAGAAGAGTTTGCAATTCCTGTTGAAGTCACCTTTTCAAAAGTCGGTGATGTTGCCAAGTTCTATCAAACCACCGCCATTTTAGAAGCAGAGCAAGAAAGCAAGGTGGTTAATAAGGTAACGGGCATGCTTGAATCTGTGCATGCACAAGAGGGTCAGCGTGTGAGTGCTGGAGAGTTACTAGCGCAAATTGATCCACGCAATTATGAATTAGATTTTGAGCGTGCCAAGATTGATTACGAATCAGCAAAGTCAGAATACAATCGAAGCCAGCCAGTTGATGGCAAACAACTTATCTCTGAAAAAGACTTAGATAAACTGCGTTTTAGAGTGCAAACCACAGAAAACCAGCTTGAAGTTGCCAGAATTAAACTTCGCGACAGTAAAGTTGTTTCGCCGATTGACGGTGTTATCGCTAAGCGTTCGGTGAAAGCCCATAATATGTTAAGCACATCTGGCAATGAAATGTTCCATGTTGTGTCACTAGACTCACTCATTGGTGTGGTTTACTTGCCAGAATCAGAGCTTAGTAAAGTAAAGCTTGGGCAAGTCGCAAAACTTCATTTTCCTGCAGAGCCAAACTTACAACTAGAAGCAACCGTTCTGCGTATTGCGCCTTTAGTAGATAGCAAGTTAGGCACATTCAAAGTGACACTGACAATTGATAATCAAGAGAATATTTTAAAGCCGGGGATGTTTGCCCGCGTTGCTTTACTGCTTGATAGCAAGCAAGGCGTTACCTTGGTGCCTGAAAACGCCGTGATCAAAAAAGATGGTAAAGCAACCCTGTTCGTTGCACAGAATGACAGAGCTAAAAAACTTGAAGTGGAAACGGGTTACACCCAAGACGGTTGGGTAGAAGTTATCACGCCTATTTCGAGTGAAGACGGCGTTATCACTGTAGGTCAACATGGTCTTAAAGACGATGCTTTACTGAAAGTGTTAAATCACGACCAAAGTGCCATCGTGACCAATACTGAAGACAAATCTCAACAGCTTTAATCGCGCCAGAAGTAAGGACAGAGTATGAATATTGCTAGGCTTGCGGTAAAGCGCCCAGTGACCATAACCATGTTGGTTTTGGCGGTGATGTTGTTCGGTATGGTGGGGTTCTCACGCCTTGTGGTGTCGTTATTACCTGATTTAAGTTACCCAACTTTAACAGTAAGAACAGAAAATCCTGGTGCTGCTCCCGCTGAAATTGAACAACTGATTTCAAAACCAATTGAAGAAGCGGTAGGTGTCGTTAAAGGCATTCGCAAACTGCATTCTATTTCTAAACCGGGACAATCAGATTTAGTCATTGAGTTCCAATGGGGCACAGATATGGATCTGGCTATTATGGAGCTTCGCGAAAAACTCGATATGGTGATGCTACCCGTTGAACTGAGAAAACCCGTCATTTTAAGGTTTAACCCATCTTTAGATCCAATTTTAAGACTGAGCATCTCAGGTGATGCGCAATCTTACACACAACTAAGATCACTGCGTACCTACGCAGAAGAAGAGTTAAAACGCGCCCTTGAACCCATTGATGGGGTTGCAGCAGTTCAGCTCAGTGGTGGTTTAGAGCAAGAAGTACAAGTGCTTATTGACCAACAACAAGCCATGCTGCGTGATGTGACCGCTGAGATGATCACAAACCGAATTAAAAACGAAAATATCAATGTGTCAGCCGGTCGAGTTTATGACGGTCAACAAGAGTTTTTAGTTCGCACCTTGAATCAGTTTACTTATATTGAAGAAATTGGTGATGTCATCATTAAACAAGATGCCGGACAGACGGTTTACTTACGTGACATTGCCACTGTGGTTGATGGTGTAAAAGAGCGCCAAGATATTACCCGTGTTAATGGCAATGAAGCAATCGAGATGGCTTTGTACAAAGAGGGCGATGCCAATACAGTGGCTGTGGCCAAACGTGTACAGGCTAAAATCAAACAACTACAGGACGAATTACCAGAAAATGCAGAGCTGAAAATTCTCACAAATCAGGCTGAGTTTATCGAAAAAGCCATCGATGAAGTAAAGCAAACCGCAATCATCGGTGGTCTACTTGCGATTGTGGTTTTGTATCTTTTCTTAGGTAAGTTTAAACCGACAATCATCATTGCACTGGCTATTCCAACCTCCATCATTGCAACCTTTAACTTAATGTTTGCCAATAACATCAGCCTAAATATTATGTCTTTAGGTGGTATTGCACTGGCGGTTGGCTTATTGGTCGATAACGCCATTGTGGTACTTGAAAATATCTATCGTAAAAAAGAACAAGGGCAAGATGTTGAACAAGCTGCAATCGAAGGCACTAATGAAGTATCGGGTGCGGTAACCGCGTCTACACTGACAACTTTGGCGGTATTTGCGCCATTGGCATTTGTCACAGGCTTTGCTGGTGAGATTTTCAGCGACCAAGCACTGACGGTCACCTTTGCTCTACTTGCCTCATTAATTGTGGCACTAAGCTTTATTCCTATGTTGGCGTCACGTCAGTTTTCAATTGCCTCGGGTGATGCAAACCCTGAAAACATTGAAGCTGAAAAGCCAGTGAAAACCGGTGCAAAGAAATGGCTTAGCCTGTTATTAATGCCGTTCAAGTTTGTGGCTGTTGTGATCCCGTGTTTTATCGGGCGTTGGATATTACGCATCATTATGATGTTGTCGAAAATCATAGGCTGGTGTACCAGCAAAATTACTTATCCGGCTTATGTTGCATTCAATGGTGTCTATAAAATCTTTGCCAAAGGGTATGACAAGCTACTTAAAGGCGCGATGAAACAGCGCGCATTGGTCATTTCAATTTCGTTAGTTTTTGCTGTGGGTGTCGCAAGTCTATTGCCTAAATTGGGCATGGAGCTGATGCCTGAAGTTGCGCAAACAGAACTGACTTTAGAAGTTACACTGCGTCAGGGCACGCCGATTGAACAAACTGACCAACAGCTTAATTTGTTGGCTCGCTCAGTGGTTGATATGCCTGGAGTCGTGCACACTTACAGTATGTCGGGCACAGGTAGTCTGATGATGAGCAGTGCGACACGTGGTGGCTCTCACTGGGGGCAACTGGTTGTTAAAACTGAAACACCAGCACAATTAAGCGCAGTGCAAGATGCGTTACGTGCGCAACTGTCTGGCATGGCGCAGGTCAATGCAGAGTTCACGCAAAGTCGCATGTTTGAACAAGAACGTCCATTAGTTGTGGTGATGAGCGGTTATCAGCTTGATGAGTTAAAACTGTACGCCGATAGATTGGTGTCGCAACTACAACAGCAAAACCGTTTTGCCGATGTCACAACATCGCTCAGAGCGGGGCAACCTGAGCTGAAAATTGAGTTTGATCATCAACGTTTAAGTAGCCTAGGGTTAACCGCTGCGGGCATTACCGATATTTTGGCAACCAAAATAGGGGGCAATGTCGCTAGCAAATATAACCTAGATGATCGTCAGGTTGATATTTTGGTTCAGGTTGATCGTGATTCACGTAACTCAGTGGCGGCGATCCGCGACTTAATCATTCATGGTGAGAATGGTCAGAGCGTGCCGCTGTCAGCGGTTGCGAAAGTCACAGAGTCTATTGGCCCGAACGAAATCAACCGTTTAGATCAGGCTCGTGTTGCCATCATCACTGCCTCTGTGAAAGAAGGTGATTTAGCAACAGCGGCGCAGGTTGTTCGCAGTGAAGTAGCATCTTTAGGATTACCAGATCGTATTTATAGTCAAGTGATTGGTCAGAATAAGCAAATGGAAGAAGCCTATTCGTCATTAATTATGGCGCTATTGCTGGCGGTATTCTTAGTTTACTTGGTGATGGCTTCACAGTTTGAGTCATTGTTAAATCCGTTCATCATTTTATTCAGCGTGCCATTGGCGGTACTCGGGTCAATCTTTGGTTTATTTATCACTGGTACCAGCTTAAGTGTGATCACCTTTATTGGTTTGATCATGCTAAGCGGTATTGTAGTAAACAACGCCATTGTATTAATTGACCGTATTAATCAGTTACGCGCGCAAGGTTGTGCGATGTTGGATGCTATTTTAAAAGCGGCCAACTCGCGTCTGCGTCCAATCATCATGACGACCATGACCACGATTTTAGGTTTGTTACCTATGGCGATGGCAACAGGGGAAGGCGCTGAATTACGTGCGCCATTGGCGATTACTGTGATGAGCGGTCTATTAATTGCGACCTTCTTAACCCTGATTGTTATTCCTGTTTTATATAGTGTGTTTAACCGTGACCAAGTGCAGGTAAATGAGAACTTAGGTAAGGCGGACTATGAAGCAGGCTAAATCAATCAAAAACCTGACGGCACTGGCTCTAAAACGGCCAGTGACCTGCTTTATGTTGATGCTATCAATGATAGTAGCTGGGCTTATGAGTAGTAAGCTTATCCCCCTTGATAGCTGGCCTGCGGTTAATGCACCTGCCGTGTTTGTACGAGCATCTTACCCAGGTTCAACCCCTGAAGAGATTGAGCGTCTTATCACAAAACCCCTTGAAGAAGCTTTGGCAACCATGGGTGGAGTGAACTCAGTCACTTCTCGCACCTCTTCAGGGTGGGCGTCACTTACCCTACAGATGAAGTTTTCAACTGACTTAAATGTGGCAATTTTAGAAGCACGCGAGAAGGTTGATCTGGTTCGACACCTTTTACCTGAAGATTTACAACGCGTAGACGTCATGAAATTTTCAACCCAAGATATGCCGGTTGTTGAGTTAACATTACTCAGTGAAAAATCTTTAAATCGTGACTATGAGTTCTTAGAAAATAACCTAAAAATGCCATTGGAGCGCATTCAAGGCGTAGGGCGTGTAGAGCTTTATTTACGTCAGCCAAGAATTTGGGTGAAACTTGATCCTGACAAACTTGCGATGCATCGCGTTGATATTCAACAAGTGACGCGAGTGCTTCAAGAAGCCAACTTCTTAAAGTCTGTGGGTGAAGTTCATACTGATGATTATCGCTATGCGGTGACGCCGCAGGGTCAATATCGTGATATCGAAGATATTCGAGCACAACGCATCAATGAGCGTGTGAAACTCTCTGACATTGCCAATGTGCATTATGCTTTGAGTGAACGTCAATGGCAGCGTCGTGTTGACGGTCAACCTGCGGTAGGCTTAGATATTTTCAGAGAATCGGATTCAAATGTAGTCGATGTGGCAAAGCGCATTCGCGAAACCCTTGATGAAGTGATGCAAAAGCCACAACTGCAGCATATTGATATTCAATATGACAGAGATGATGGTAACAGTGTTGAAGTATCAATTTCTTCATTGTTACAGGCTGGTGCAATCGGGGCGGTATTATCATTCTTTGTACTGTGGTTTTTCTTACGCAATCTTAAACTCACCGGCGTTGTGGTGCTTGCCGTGCCTGTTTCATTAAGTATTTCATTGGCGATTATTTACTTCATGGGTTTCAGTTTAAATATGCTGACACTGATAGGTTTGATCATCGCCATAGGCTTGCTTATCGACAACTCGGTAGTGGTCTGTGAGAGCATCTTGCAACAACGAGCACAAGGCGATTCGGGTAAAGCAGCAGTAATAGAAGGTGTTGATAAAGTCAGTACTGCCATTTTGAGCGCAACACTCACTACAGTGGTGATCTTTTTACCTTTACTCATGGGTGACAGTAACTTTTTAACCGTGATGTTACAGCAGATAGCAGTGTCAATTTGTGTGCCATTAATGGTGTCTTTATTGGTTGCAAAAACCCTGATCCCACTGTGTATGTATCGTGTGTTACCTGACAATGCCGGCGCAAACGAATCTGGCTCAGATAAAGCACAGCAAACATATCGCAAAGCATTAACTTGGGGTCTTAGCCACCCTAAGCGTGTGGGGGCTTTTTTCTTGATTATGTTTACCAGTGTTATGCTGGCAAAAAGTATGGTTGATAAGAGCTCAAGTGACGCCCAGTCACAGAAGCGGTTACAGATATTTTATGAGTTCAAAGGCGAACCTGACCTCGATAAAAAACTCGCGTTTTTGCAAGAAATTGAGACTTATTTACTCGATAACAAGCAATCACTTGGGATCCATAAGCTCTACTCTGGGGTATATCAAAGAGGTGCTTGGTCAAGTATTCGCTTTGTTGAAGATTTACCAAGACCCATTGAGGATATTAAAAAAGATATCCGTGAAAACTTTCCTGAATCAGCGTATGCAAAGGCGTCTTTGCAACGAGAAGCAGGATCTCGAACGGCGGTGAGTGTTTATTTGTTCGGTCGCTCGACAGCAAAGTTAAATGAGTTGGCTGAGCAGCTTATCCCTGTGATTGAAGCCCATCCACATTTTACCGATGTAAAAAATAGTGCTGAGGGCGATGTTTACGAAATGCAGCTAGTGGTAGACAGACAACGTGCTATGCAGCTGGGTGTTTCGACGCAAGAAATTGCCACTAAAATTGGTAATGCAATGCGTGGTCTCAATTTGAAAACGCTAAGGACTTTAGATAAAGGTGAAGTTGAAATTATCGCGGGTTACTATGAACAGGGCGCTATTCCTATGGAAGAACTTAAAAGTTTACCTGTTATGGAGTCAAACGGCGCTATTTTAACCTTGCAACAATTGGTAGAAATAGAAACACGCCCAGCACCGCGCACAATTTCACGCAGAGATCGTCAAACTCAGATTTCTATTGAGATGAATATTCAAGATGTGAGTCACAAAGAAGCAGCTAAGTCGCTGAATGAGATGATGAATGCGATCACATTGCCGCGAGGTTATTCTTGGGGCTTAGGTCCTAAGTTTGCTGAGCAAGATGAGTCAATGAAAGATATGGCCTTTAATATGATGATCGCGCTATTCCTGATCTTCATGATCATGGCGGCGTTGTTTGAGTCATTGCTATTACCAATTGCAATTCTAAGTTCGATAGGACTTGGCTTTGTTGGTGTGTACTGGACCTTTGCATTACTTGGTATGGGCTTAGGTGAAACAGGTATGTTAGGCATGTTGGTACTTATGGGTATTGTGGTAAACAATGGCATAGTCTTGATTGACCAAATTAACCGCTTTAAGGGCTCAGCAGAGCACTTACAACAAGCGATAGTTGATGCTTGCTCAACCCGTTTACGACCTATTCTAATGACAGTGGCAACGACGGTGATTGGCATGCTACCTGTGTTGTTCGATAGTAGTTCAGCAGATTCAGGCGTATTAGATTATAAACCCATGGCAATTGCGATTATTGGTGGCTTGATTTTCTCAACCTTAACCAGTTTAGCCTTTGTGCCTTACTGTTATTACCTACTTTATCGTTTGGGTCAGGGCAGTAGTAACCGACTTGCTGAAGCTCGGGCTTATGCAAATCAAAAGTTGTCAAAGCTGAGTTAAACAAGTAATAAAACTACCAGATGAATGGCGCTGTATGCGCCATTTTTTGTGGTGTTCAACCTATACTCTGGAGCATGAATCTATTTTTGGCTGCAGACTTTTAAAAATATTTACCAAATCAATATCAGTATCAAAATGTTAGTAAATTCCTTAATCACAGCTCAGGTTATTTAACGTTTCAAATATTGCCCCGGGGTACAGTTGAATACCTTTTTAAATGCGGTATTAAACGCCGAGCTAGACTCAAAACCCAGCTGCTCAGCGATTGTTTGTTGTGTGTAACCTGCTTCAATCATTTCAACCGCACGAAGACCTCTTAATTTTTGCTTCCATTGGCTAAAGTTCATAGCAAAGCTTTTATGGAATAACCTATTAAGCGTGCGAGTCGACGCGCCAACCAGTTCGCCCCATTGTTCAAGGGTTTTATTGCAGCCAGGGTTTGCGTGTAACTCAGCAATAATAGGCAATAAGCGGTCGTCTTGTGCGGTGGGCATAAAGAAGCTGCTGGTTTGGGCACATTCTAATTGGTCAATGAACACTTGGGTAAAGCGCAGTTTTTTATCGTCAGGTTGGTAGTTGGGAGGCCAGTTACATACCTCTAAGATCATCGCTTTAAGTAATTCATTCACATGGAGCAGTTTGGCTTCATTGCCTAATACTTTGACATATTTTTCATCAATATAAACACTTCTAAAATGCCCGCCATAACGACAAAAGGTCTCATGAGGAAGGTTGGGTGGGATCCACAAAGCTTGATCTGGTGGAATAACAAACTTACCCGCAGGCGTGTGAACACCTAACACCCCGTCGCTGGTATAAGCGAGTTGCCCCCAAGTGTGTGAATGGGTTTGCACATGCTGCCAAGGCGGCATTTCAGTGGCTCTTGGGTAGATAGGCTTGCCAAGGGCTTTTAGGTTAAAGCGTGTTTTAACACTCACCCAGCTCGAACTTGGCTGATTTGATAAATTATCTGTCATAACTTTGTATTTTGGTCACACTGTGCACAGCATACAATGTGCTTGCGTTTTAATCAAAGTGCTTATGTGAGGGAAAAGTGGAACAGAATAAACAGTGGCAGTCACCGTTTGGATTTTTAACTATTGCAACCATTGTCATGGCGGTCACGTTTTCGGCGTGGAATGCGTTATTAAACAATTTTGCAGTAGAGGCGGCACAGTTCAATGGTGCCAATATGGGCATGTTGCAGTCTCTAAGAGAGATTCCTGGCTTGTTGGCGTTTACCGCAGTTTTTATTTTACTGGTATTAAAAGAGCAAACCTTTGCGTTAATTAGTTTGTGTTTATTGTCAGTTGGTGTTGCGTTAACTGGGGTATTTCCGAGTGTTTATGGGCTATATGCCACAACGGTACTCATGTCGATTGGTTTTCACTACTTCGAAACACTAAACCAATCTTTGAGTTTACAATGGTTTAGCAAAGATGAAGCACCGCAAAAACTGGGTCAGTTGATGTCGATAAAATCCATGGCCTCATTGGCAACCTTTGCCCTAATTTGGCTAGGTGTGACTTTCTTTAGTACCGCCTATCAAGGGCTTTATTTATTCTTTGGTGGCGTAGGTTTGTTACTAACATTATTTATGATGGGCGCTTTTCCGCATTTTCCTGAGAAGAATGTACAACATAAAAAGTTAATCGTGAGAAAAGAATATAGTTTGTATTACATTTTGCTGTTCTTCTCAGGTGCACGTCGCCAAATCTTTATGGTCTTCGCGGGTTTCTTGATGGTTGAAAAGTTTGGGTTCGATGTGGCGCAAATAACCATGCTGTATATGTTCAATCACGTAATTAATATTTTTGCCGCGCCAATGATTGGTAAGATGATAGGTCGAATTGGTGAACAAAAAGCATTAACCATTGAATACGCGGGTTTAGTGTTGGTATTTGTCGGTTATGCGCTGGTGGAGTCGGCGGAGTTTGCTGCGGTACTTTACGTGGTAGATCATTTGTTTTTTGCCATGGCCATAGCCCTTAAAACTTATTTTCAAAAAATTGCCCGGCCTGAAGACATTGCCGCTACGGCCGGTGTGAGCTTTACCATAAATCACATTGCCGCGGTGATCATTCCTGCAAGCTTTGGGGTTGTATGGTTATACGATAGCTCACTGGTGTTTTACTTTGGTGCGGGTTTGGCTGCTTGCTCTTTAATTATGAGTCAGTTTATCGGCGGTCATTTGGCAAAGCATCAAGCTCAAAGTGAGCAAACAGCATAAGTTTTTAGCTTCGTACGCTCATGTTGTCGTCAAGATGAGCGTACGTTAAAGACTTTATCATTTTACATTTGTTCATAATCTGTAACGTTTCTGTCTGTCTATCATTGCTGCTCTGTGGTTATAATCGAGCCAAATGTTTATTCATAGGGAACGTTATGCATATCAAAGTGGACAACATCAGCAAGCATTACAAAGAAGTGACCGCCGTAAATGGTCTCAGCTTTGAAGTACAACAAGGTGAGGTGTTTGCACTGCTTGGCCCCAATGGTGCCGGTAAATCATCTCTTGTGCGCATGCTTGTAGGCTTTACTCAGGCCGACGAAGGTCAAATCACAATTACAGTCAATGGTGAGCAATACACGTCTATTCCTGCTTCAGAGTTGGGCTACTTGCCTGAAGATAGAGGCCTCTATTTAGAAAAATCTTTAGCACAGAACCTGATGTATTTTGCAACGCTTCGTGGCGTTGATAAAAAAACAGCCAAAGAGCGCATTGATTATTGGCTAGAACGTTTTGATTTACTCGAGCGAAAAGACGATCAGCTTAAAAGCCTGTCTAAAGGTAACCAGCAAAAAGTGCAGTTAATCAGTGCTGTATTGCACAAACCGCAATTGGTTTTACTTGATGAGCCATTTTCAGGACTCGATCCGGTGAATCAAGAGAAGGTTGTGTCGTTTTTAAAAGAATTAAAAGCGCAGAATATGACGGTTATTCTAAGCGCACACCAAATGTCGATGGTTGAAAAACTGGCTGACAGAATGTTACTGATGAATCACGGACAAAGTGTATTGTATGGCACATTGGCAGACATTCAATCACAAGTGGGTGTGGGGAGTGCTTTGAAGGTGACATTCACTCACGCAGTGAATGGAATTGAAGCGAGCAATAAGCTGACGCAATTTGAAGTTGAGCAACTGAATGACACCACCTTGGCAATTCGTGCCGAGCGCGCAGATCAACTTAATCAATTATTAGCGCATTTACCTGAGTTAGGTGATATCGCATTTATTGATAGCCAAAGAATGGATTTACACCAGCTTTACTTACACGCCATAGAAGCGGATCAAGCAGTACAAAAAGGAGAAGCCGCATGAGTCGATTAAATCAAACCCTGACTGTGGCTAAGTGGGAGTTCATGCAATTCTTTAAATGGAAGCAAGAGCTCATTGGCAAATCAATTATGCTGCTTGTGGCGCTAGGTATGTATTTATGGCACAACCAAGTGCTTTATCAGCCTGAGCCGCAGCAAATAGTCTCTAATATTGAATTACAGGGTCTTCAATTAGACGATGATTTTGTGCTTAGAACAGAATCAAAATCGAACGATGCACTTATTGCTGAAGTCAAAGCGGGCAACATTGATGGTGCATTGATCTTTGCTTCACAGGCGTTACCACAAAAAGTGACTTTATATTCTCAAGGTAAAATGTCTTGGCAAAATGACTTGCAAGTCCAGTTAAACGACTATGCGCGTTCAAATGCTGCCGCTTCTTTAAATCTTGGCCCAACTCAACTGGCTTTACTTGAACAGCCACTTCAGTTTGAAACAAACTACCTAGATGAAGCAGTCAAAGATGCGATGCAGCAATCTTCAATTACCGCTAATGGCTTACTATTTTTGATGGCCATCGGTGTGTTTATGACTTTTGGACAGGTGTTTGTGGCAATTACTGGCGAAAAGCAACAGCGCGTCACTGAACAGCTTTACTCCTGCATTGATGCAAAGACGTGGATTGAAGGTAAAATCATCGGGCAGATGTTGCATGCAGTGAAAGCCATGACGACAACCGCCATTACTGCATTATTGGGTTTTGCATTTGTACAGGTCATTTTGAAAGGTAGAGCGCTTGATTTCAGCATTTTCGACTTTACGGTTCTACCTTGGTTTATTGTGTTTGTACTGGTGGGCATTTATATGTGTACAGCATTTATCGCCGCTATTGCAGCTGCGATCGATGACCCGAACCACAGTGGTAAGTCAGCGTTTATGATGATCCCTCTGATCCCGATTGTGGCTGGTTTTATGATGATGGATAGCCCAAGTAGCTTGGCTGTGACTGTGTTAAGTTATTTCCCATTAACGGCATTTGTATTTATGCCAATGAAAATGGCGTTAATTGATGTGGCATTTTGGCAAGTAGCCATCGCTTTCATCAGCTCATTGCTTGGCTGTATTGTTATTCGCAATATGGCCGCACGTATGTTTAAAATGGGGATGACTATGTATGGAAAAGAGCCTGATTTTAAAACCATGATGAAGTGGGCCATTGCCGTTAAATCTTAATCGTTACTTTGCAGTAAAAAAGGCTGAATTCATTCAGCCTTTTTTACTTGTGTTTCTTCGCTTGTTTTTTATTAACTGATCTTCTATTTCTTTCGAAACCAATTGATTTTATCTAATTTAGGGACTGAAAGAGGCATATTTATCTGGAAATCATTATTTAGTAACAATTAGAGTCTTGGCTTGAAGAAAATATTCAACTATTGTTTTTAATAATATAAATAGCTAAAGAACGAATACCTATGTTTTTTAACTCAAGGAAAGAGCGCGAAATTTCTCAAGCGCTTCAAGTAAAACTTGATCTCCTCTATCAAACACATGCATTTCTTGAACTAAACAGCTCAGGCATCATCGAAAATGCCAGTGAGTACTTCTTATCAAAAACGGGTTACTCCTTGTTTGATGTAAAAAATCAAAACTATAAAGCGTTTTTTGATGCTGACTTAAATGAATTACAAAAAGCAGGCAATAATGAGCTTGTTCAAGTAAATTGCAATAACAATCAAGCAAAATGGTTTTCACTGAGTATCAGCTTCAGCAATGAGAATTTAATTATCTTATCTTTAACAGATGTGGATGCTTACGAACAACAGAGTGTTGATCAAAAAGGTCAGCTCGAAGCAATTGGGCGTTCTCAAGCTGTGATTGAGTTTGATTTGCGAGGATATATTCTTTATGCGAACGAAAATTTCCTCGATGTAATGGGTTATAGCTTAGATGAAGTAGTAGGCCAACATCACAGTATGTTTGCGGAACCTGCGTTTGCACAAAGTGCTGAATATGCTGAATTTTGGGCCGCTTTGAGCAGAGGTGAGTTTAGTTCTGGCGAATATAAACGCCTAGGAAAAGGCGGAAAAGAAGTTTGGATACAGGCCACTTACAACCCTATTTTTGATAAAAACAACCAGCCTTTTAAAGTCGTTAAATATGCTTCTGACATCACTGAAAGTAAGCAGCAAGCTGCTGATTACCAAGGTCAACTAGACGCTATAAGTAAATCTCAGGCAGTTATAGAGTTTAACATGGACGGCACCATCATTACGGCGAATGAAAACTTTTTAGCGACGATGGGGTATGATTTAAATGAAATTCAGGGCAAACATCACAGTATGTTTGCTGAGCTTGATTATGCACAAAGTGAAGACTATCGTGTGTTTTGGGCGCAATTGAATGCTGGTAAGTTCAGTTCAGGTGAATACAAGCGCTTAGCGAAAGGGGGCAGAGAAATTTGGATCCAGGCTTCTTATAACCCAATTTTTGATTTAAATGGTAAGCCATTCAAAGTCGTTAAATACGCCTCAGATATCACTGAGCAAAAGTTGCAAAGTGCCAGCTATGAAGGTCAATTACAAGCAATCAGTAAGTCTCAAGCTGTCATCGAATTTAACATGGACGGCACCATCATCACAGCCAACGATAATTTTTTAGCGACGACAGGGTATCAGCTCGAAGAGATCAAGGGACAACATCACAGTATGTTTGCTGAGCCTAATTACGCAAGCAGTGGTGAATATAAGCAGTTTTGGCAAAAGTTAAACAATGGTGAATTTGATTCTGGCGAATATAAGCGTTTGGCAAAAGGCGGTCGAGAGATTTGGATCCAAGCGACTTACAACCCTATTTTTGACGCCAGTGGCAGAGTAATAAAAGTTGTTAAGTTTGCCAGTGATATCACAGAACAAAAGCTGCAAAGTGCAAATTTTGCAGGGCAACTGCAAGCGATTGACAAATCTCAAGCCGTGATAGAGTTTAATCTTGATGGCACCATCATTACTGCAAATGAGAATTTTTTGAAAACAACAGGATATGCTTTAGATGAAATTCAAGGGCTGCACCACAGTATATTTGCAGAGCCTAAATATGCCAGAAGCGACGAGTATGTCCAGTTTTGGCAAAAGTTAAACCAAGGCCTCTACGACAGTGGCGAATATAAACGTTTTGCCAAAAATGGCAGCGAAATTTGGATCCAAGCGTCATACAACCCAATCCTCAATAGCGAAGGGCGACCATACAAGGTTGTTAAATATGCAACTGACATCACAGCAAGAAAACTGGCTATACGAAGTATTAAACAAGCAATCATTTCATTGGCTGACGGTAAACTTGCACAAAGCATTGATGAAGACTTAGGCTCAGAGTTTAATATCTTAAGAGATGCGATGAATGGTCTAATGCAAAACCTTAATAAAATGGTGATAGACATTACCCAAGCGTCGCAAATGGTAAATAATGGTGCGCAAAATATCGCATCAGGCAATGAAGAGTTAAGTCGTAGAACAGAGAGTCAGGCTGCAAGCTTAGAAGAAACCGCATCGACTATGGAAGAGCTTACCACCACGGTTCAGCAAAATGCTCGCAGTGCAGCAGATGTTTCGCTTCGTGCGGCTGATGCAATGCAAAATGCTGAAGAGGGTGGTGACACAGTGTCTTCTGCCGTAAACGCCATGTCAGACATTGAAAACTGCAGTAAGCGCATATCTGATATTATCGGGGTGATTGATGAAATCGCCTTTCAAACCAACTTATTAGCCTTAAACGCCTCTGTTGAAGCGGCAAGAGCCGGAGAAGCGGGGCGAGGTTTTGCAGTAGTAGCGAGTGAAGTTCGTAACCTTGCTCAGCGCAGTGCCTCTGCAGCGAAAGAGATAAAAATCTTAATTAAAGACAGTAGTGAAGCAGTACATAATGGCAGTGCTTTAGTTGCTGAGTCCGGTGTGAAGTTTAAAGATCTTATCTCTGTTGTCGGTGACGTTAATAAAATGATTAGCGAAATAACGAAGGCTAGCCAAGAACAGTCTGAAGCCATCTCTGCGGTGTCTGCAACGGTTGCACAGCTTGATAACCTAACGCAAAACAATATGCATTTGGTTGCCCAATCGAGCAGTGCAAGTAAAGATATGCGAGAGCAGGCGAGTCATTTACTTGATCATGTGTCAAATTTTGAAACATCTCAAAACCAAGAATTGCTTTTATCTCCTCAGGGCGTTCAAAAAGCAAATATACTCATATCAAGCGCTCTATCTGCATAGTAAAAAAGGGAAGTTAAGCTTCCCTTTTTAATGTTATGGCTCTGAATGATCTGACGAATCAGGTAAGTTTTCTGGTAGGTCACTTATCGCAGGTCGACGGCGACGTCTTGTTTTAGCAGGGATCATTTCACGCATTGCATCCATTCGGCCAAAACAAAGTAGTTTATCATCGGCTTCGAGCACGCGGTCTTTACGAGGGTTTGGAATAACTTTAGCACCTCGGTATAAGGTTAAAACGTTAATGTCTTTGTCGTGCAAATTTGTTTCTAAAATAGTTTTGCCAACAAAATTTGAGCCATCAGGAATATAAATTTCACCTACGCCATAACCTTTACTTACGGTCAGACGCTGACGTACATCAATTTCAGGAAAATCGACTTGCGCTGCGATATATTCAATGATTGCGCCGGCTACATCAAGGCCAGTACAAGTTTCGATGCCTTCAAGGCCTGGTGATGAGTTAACTTCCATGACTTGCGGACCAGTGGCACTTTCGAGCATATCCACACCAGCCACTTGCAAGCCCATAATTTGCGCGGCTTTCACTGCGGTTTCTTTATATTCTTCACTGAGTTCAACCGCTTCAGCCCGACCACCGCGGTGCACGTTACTTCTGAACTCTTGGCCTTGAGCAACACGGCGCATGGCTGCGACAACACGGTCACCGACGACGATGGCACGAATGTCTTTACCTTTACTTTCAGCTACAAACTTTTGAATAAGGACGTTTTGCTTTTGGCTCTGTAATAGTTCAATGATTGATTCAGCGGTATTTACCGACTCTGCCAATAACACGCCGATACCTTGCGTACCTTCAATGAGTTTGATGATGACAGGTGCGCCACCCACACGTTCAATAGCTGGAAGTACGTCTTTTTTATCTCTAACGAAAGCTGTACGAGGAATACCTATGTGATGACGACTCATCAGCTGTAAGCTGCGTAATTTATCGCGAGAGTTGGTGATACCATGTGCGGAGTTGGCGCAAAATACATCCATTTCTTGGAATTGACGAACAACCGCAGTGCCATAATAAGTAATAGATGCACCAATACGTGGCAGCACCGCATCGTATTGGCTCAATAGTTTTTGTCTAAAGTGCAGCGCAGGCTCACCCTGTTGCAAATCTATGGCAAACTTTAAGGTGTTCAAAACCTTAACATTATGGCCGCGTTGCAAAGCCGCTTCTTTTAGTCGCTGAGTACTGTAAGAATTTGGCCCACAAGATAAAATGGCTAATTTCATAAATTCCTTCCTAAATTTTTTGTGCAAATACTTACTGCGTAACCTGTATTTACAGAATGAGGTTATTTGCTGTCTTTAGACACTAAAAACTCTTGGCTAGGATCAACCAAAATATGTTTTTGCATGGCTTCGCGGCCCAGTAGCATCAGGTTTTGCATAGTTGATCTGTCGGTTAATGTGAGTTTGATAGGCCAAGTTCTCCCTCCAAGAGAGAGCTTGGTTTTAATCACAATGCGGTGTTCGGTGTTGGCCGTTGAGCTTTTGACAACTTTTCTGCCTTTTAAAGACAAGGTTTTAGTGACAACTCGGTCGACATTATGAATATCTGGATGAATGTCAAAACGCACCATGGCTTTGCCATCTTCTTCAAACTCCTCAATATTATCAACGTGCAAAGATGAAGTGGCGGCGCCAGTATCTACTCTAATTTGAATATCGAAAAGCTCTAACTCGGGCAAGTCACAGCACTCAAGTGCGCCAACGAGTAATTTTTCGCTCGATTCCTTCATTTTTCACCCTTTTAAAATTAATGCTGTAGCAAATCTGCTTTTTAGTTTTGGGTCATACCAGTTATAGCACTTCTAAGTTTAGATTAAAAATTACTCAGAAAAATTTATGATCCCTCCTGTTGCTTACCATTGAGACCAAAAAGTGGACCGTTGATAAAAATAATGGCTGTAACTCATTGTCCGATGAGTACAATGAGCGTCCATTACTGCGAATCACTCACTTACTTAGAATAGTTATGAAAAATATAAGGTTACAGCGCAATGAACAATTTGTGGCGCTAGCAGCAATCGCACTTATTAGTTTGACGATCAGCATAACTGACTGGCTTCAACGAGGCATGTTACCGTCGTTCAATATTTTGCTTTCTGCAGTCAGTGCCGTTTTGTTTATGTATTGGTTACCTATGATTATTGGCTATTTATTGGTAATCAAATTCAAGATTAATCGTTGGTTTTTGCAATGGATTTCGCTTTTTTTGAGCATCAGTTTGGGTGCATTTGTTTGGGGAGAGATTAGAGCGCTATTTCTACCTCTGCAAGGTATAGGTTTTTTGCAAGCGTTTTTAATCAGCTTGCCATGGAGCACAATGATATTTGTTGCGGTTAAATTTTATTTGGCTCAAAAGCATCTCAAATTAGAGCAGCAATTAAGGAAGCAAGCAGAAATCAACTTGCTACACGCTCAGTTAAACCCTCATTTTCTATTTAATAGTTTGAATACCATAGCGTCATTTGCGCGCACTCAACCAACACGCTGTGAAGATTTAGTACATGATCTGGCAGCCGTTTTGCGTTATTCATTGTCGCAATCAGGTTTAAATCAGACCAATGCATCAATACCAAAGGAGGCTTGGGTTAAGTTGAGTGACGAACTGGTCATTTTAAATAAGTGGTGTGATATCGAGCGAGGTCGGTTCGGTGACAAGCTCAACATTCGCTTCGACATCGACGAAGCGCTGCTTGATGAAATTATGCCAGCCATGTTACTACAGCCACTGATTGAAAATGCCATAAAACATGGTAAGTCGATACCATTACATATTTGGATCACAGTTCAACGTGACGGCCAATATATGACTTTTAATGTACGTGATAATGGAGTGGGCTTTGCAGAATCTGATTTAGCTAACGCCCACAGTAAAAACACCGACATAAGACATAAGAGGGTTGGACAAGATAAAGTCGCGCATTTTGGGCTGGAGATCACTCAAGCAAGGTTAGAATTAGAAGCAGGCTCAAGGCTTGAACTCAGCAATACCTCAGAGGGTGGAGCAAGTGTTGAGTTTAAATTACAAGTAGGGACTATGGCATGTTAAATATCGCCATTGTTGAGGACGAACTGCCAGCATTAGAAAAGCTCAAAGCCCAGTTAAGCCGAGTATGTAGTCACGCTTTGTTGTTTACATGTCAATCAGTAAAGGCATGTTTGGCTTCAAGTGAATTGTCAGAAGTAGATGTGCTTTTTGTCGATATTAATCTGCCTGACGCCAGCGGAGTGAGCTTGGTAAAGTCTCTGAAGCAGCTTGGATTTAAAGGTGAATGTGTTTTTAGCACAGCCTATAGTGAGTTTGCCGTGGAGGCTTTTACAATTGGCGCCGCCGATTATTTATTAAAGCCCTATACTGACGAGCGTTTATCGTTGGCTTTATCTCGAGTTAACGACAAGCTCAATAAACAAACATCAGAATTGCAAGAACCTGAAGCGCTTACTCTTGTTAGTAAAGTTGGCGATAAAGTGACTTTGGTGAAAGTGTCCGATATTTGTGCAATCAAACTAGAGCATGGTCAAGCGATTGCGTATGGCTATGAAGCTTCATATCCGCTAGACCAGTCTCTTGATGAATTAATGACTTTATTACCTTCTCAATTTTTGCGAGTTCACCGAAACGGCATTGTGAATAGCAAAGAAATCAAACAAATGGACCGCTGGGTAACAGGCGGCTATTTAATCAAATTTAATCAATCAGAAGTGCAAGTAATCAGCAGCCGAAATGGCGGGCGATTGCTAAAAGATAAGCTAATGCGGTAGCTAATCTAACCATTTAAAATCAATAGGAAAACTTATGAAAAAAATAATGCCATGCCTCTTGGTAGGGCTGCTTTCGGCCTGCTCAAATCAAAACACGCAAGATGTTAAAACTCATTTTATCGACGATGGCCAAAAACACCCTTTAGTGATTTTGCTTGGAGGCAGTGATGGAGGCAATACACTCGCAAAACCACATTGGCAGCCAATTTTCGACAGATTAAATGAAGCAGGTATGTCTGTGGCATCACTTGGCTATTTTGGTACAGACAATACACCCAGAAGTGCCGCTGAGTTGTCATTAGAAGAAATAGAAAAGCGTATATCTATATTGGCTAATAGCGACAAAATCAACAACAACTGTGTGGCGGTTTTCGGTTTCTCTAAAGGTGCAGAGTTGGCTTTGTTGCTAGGTAGTCATTTTGATTCGATTAATCATGTGGTCGCTGTTATGCCAAGCCATGTCACTTGGAATGCTGTGAAAACAGTAACAGAAAAATCTAGTTGGACATTAAAAGATCAGCCATTGGCGTATATCAACGCGCCATTGTTTTCTTGGCAAATGCAAAAAGGGAATGTCACCGGCGAGTTTACGCCAGCTTTCGAGCAAGCCTCAGCTAAGGCAACAAATCTTGAAATTGAGCAGGCGAGAATACCGATAGATAAAAACAAAGGACCAGTCTTGCTTGTGTCAGCCAAGCAAGATGAAATCTGGCCGTCTTACGATATGGCGAATGAAGTGATGAAGTACCTAGAAAAGCAAGAGTATGGCTACACTTATGAGCATATTGCACTTGAGGGGAGTCATTATGGATTCGATAGACAAGCCCTTAATCAGGTTAGCGATTTTTTAAAACAGCATTTAGTGGTTAGCTGTGGGCTGTAAAACTCAGGCATGAAGATTTCTTGAGTTTTTCAAGGGCTAAGCATTGTTAATTTTTATATTCAAGTTTATGTTAGAGGAACTGCCAATTGGCAGGGAAACTTTTCATAAGGATAATAAAATGAAATTAAAACTGAATAAGAAAAATCTAAAAAAACTCAATAACGATAAGTCACTTTCTATGAATGCTACACCACAAGTGGCGGGTGGTGCTTTCACTGATAACAAAGCACTGTGCGTTCCAACAAACCATTGCGCTTGGTTAAATACAGATGCGTTTTTAGGTTGCCCTACAGGCCCAGGCTATTGCTTTAGTTCACCTCATGAAGCTTGCGTAGATACGCGTATTTAGTATCTCGTAAAAACTTAAAGTTATTGACCGAGGCCGTTATATATCGGCCTTTTTAATTTATAAATGATATTTTTTACAAGGGCTTAGCTGGAATTTTTGTTTATGTTAAACCATTCTCAATGGGTGTAAATTAATTTGATTACTAAGGCGTTATAAAGAGAATTTCAGGAGAAAGTTAACTGAGTAATTTATGGGCCAGTACTAAACCCTCTATATTTAAGCAGGCTACAGAGGGTTTAGTTAATATTAAAACGGTAACTTAACCTTGTTTACCAATAAGAAACTTTGCAATCTCTTCAGCATGCATACGAGCAATATCTTGCATATCTCCAATAGCCATAACATTAAAGCTTGAAACTTTTGACTTACCGATCACTTTACCATTTTCATCTGTAACAGTGACTTCTGAGTCAACGCCCGTCCTTTCCAGCTAGTATGCCAAACATTGCTCTTGTGAAACCTGATCTCATTCGATAATCAACAATATCGACGGTAATTGAGCTGCCATCATTTTCGCTGTAAAAACCTTTGTTTTTTAGTTCCATTTTTAAATATGATTTGACTGCTTCAGAAAAGTGTTCTGGCGCATCAGGGGCTTTGCTTTTTAACTCTATATTTGCATATTTCATTTGTGCTTGGTTACGAGATTCGATAGCCTGAGAAATTTTAGTTGAGCTTGAACAAGCACTTAGTAATAAGCTAAAAAATATAATTCCTAGTGTTTTTTTCATTTTATTTCCTAATACATTAATTATTATAGTTACTAAAAGTTATAAAATGCTCTTTATTATTGTGAGCTAGGCATAACAAAAGGCCCGCTATGATGCCATTGAGTAAATAATATTTAAGTGGAGCGTGAGGGGGGAGCTAAAGTTTTGTTTTAAAGTACATTCAATTTAGTCTTCCTTTTTAAGTGTAAATTCCCTTACGCAGATAGCCTTTTTTAAATTGTTACAAACAAGTTTAATTGAAGACCCATAATTTAATTGTCCAAAGTTAAACGCCTTAAGTGAATCAATTGGTAAGAAAAATGAAAAAAGCAACGGTTATTGGGGCAACAGGGTTAATTGGTAAACACCTTGTTGAAATGTTAGCTCAACAGCCCGAGTATGGAAAAGTAACCGCCATATCAAGAAGAAAAGTTGAGTTCAACAACGTCAAAGTCGAAAATATCGTGGTTGATTTTGCTAATTTGGCCCAATTCAGAGATGCATTTGATGGTGATATCTTATTCTCTTGTTTAGGCACCACAAAAAAGCAAGCGGGTTCTGTTGCTGCCCAACGTGTGGTTGATGTCGAATACCAGCTAAAGGTGGCTGAACTTGCTGCTGATAATGGTGTGTCTGAGTACTTTTTAGTGTCTTCAAGTGGCGCAAACGGCAAAAGCAAGAATGCATATTTGCAGATGAAAGGGGAGTTAGAAGACAAAGTAACACAACTTAAATTTAAGCGTATCTGTATTTTTCAACCATCACTGTTACTGGGAGAGAGAGAAGGTTTTAGGTTTGGAGAAAAGCTTGGTAGTTGGATATTGCCGACACTATGCCGTTTACCTTTACTAAAACGCTATAAGCCAATTTTCGGGGAGCAAGTAGCAACTAAAATGTGTCAAGAAAGTCTGAAGCTAAAAACAGGTATGCAACGATTTACCCTCGATGCGTGCTTTCCTGATGAAATATAAGCTTAGTAAATCAAGAGAGAAAAGTGGCACTTTACTTATCAACCCATCGACTCAATCTAATTGAGTTAAATGTTGAAGCGTTAATCGATGACTTATTAATAGCAGCTATTCCAAGTATTTTGACTGAGGCCGTTGTGGCAAGCTTGCCGCCTTATTTTCATGGCGTGAGCAATGGCGCAGAAGCTAAAGTTTGGTTAAGTAAAATGCGCTCAGAGAGCCGGTTGTTTTTAATTCAAGATAAAGACGATGCGTGTTTAGGTTTTGTATTTGTTAGTAATACAGACAAGGCTGAGAAACACATAGGCTACTTACTTGCGCAAGAATATTGGGGTAAAGGCCTTGCAAGTGAGTTATTGCATGCCTTTATAAAGCGCGCAGAGCAAATAGAGTCGTGGCGAAGCCTTGTTGGCGGGGTAGACAAAGGCAATCTTGCTTCTGCTAAATTACTGTTGAAACTGGGCTTTATACCTCAAGAAAGTGAGCATGAAAACGTCGACTTTTTTGAATATGTACTAAATCAGGATTCATTAAATAGTGTTTAAGTGATTTAATTCAATGTGTTTTAAAAAAGGAATTTTAGGGAAGTTAAATAATGAAATGCCCAGTATGCGAAAATAAAATAGGCTTTTTCTCAAAGGCTTTGAATAAGTGGGGGAAATATAAAACCTGTCCCCATTGTCAAACTAAAATAGAAGTTGCCATTAACTTAAAATTCCTAGCCCTAGGTATCATCCCATTAATTTTCTTCTATATATTTGCTTTAAATCCGCTTGTATCGCAATTTGGTATGTTCTCAAGTGTGTTGATAGGTATTATCGCTGGAATTTTTATAAGTTTTTCGCTTCAGCTTGAAAAGAAAGAGCAGTTTAAAAGTTAGTTCACTTAAATATTAGCTACTCAGCTTTTTTTCACTTTCGGGCCCACTCTGTGAGGAGGCTGATTTTTTATCCTCAATAGTATTTACTTCTTCAGCAACTTCTTTAAAGCTTTTAATCGATTTTATTGCTTCAACATAAAAAATTGTGGCTTCTTTTGCCTTGTGATCATAAGTGAACACATAGTTTACACTGGTGCCTAATAAAGAAGTCTCAATGGGCGCTTCTTGGTCACTTAAAACAATAAGTACTCTCTCAGACTCACCCGCTTTAATATCATTTGCTTCAATTTTTGCAAATGCAAAAATATAAGCAATAACACATATAGACACAGCAGCGAGAGTAAATCGCAAGTTCGTTTTAGGGTTGTTTGGTGCCCAAAGCAATGCACTCAAAACTCGCATTCGCTTTGGCATTTGACCATCAGCATATTCCAGTTTTTTTCTGGCTCTAAAACGATTACCTATGTCAGCAATAACTAAAACCAAAATTACCGCGATATACGTAAATACGATATTTGGATTTTTGATAGGTGTAGCCAACATATCTTCAAAGGAAACATATTTAACAATGCTGATCCCGAACTCACTATAAAACAGATGTAGGTAGGCCATACTGGTGAGTAATAAAACCAGATAACAGAAAGCTACGCTTATCCCAGTGGAAATACGGATGATTTTAAAGATCTCTTCAAATAAGTACATTTCAGAGAGTTGCTTAAATTTATACTTGTTATTATCAGTACTGCTCAAATCACTTATTCCTTGAATCACATATAAACTTACCGTTTTTGACAATAGCACTTTGCTTTGGGTTAGTCACTGAACGAATGGCGTTTCATATGCTTATTCCAGATAAGAGAATGTCTACTGTTTGTCCAGCAAGAGATGTGAAGAAAGACCGCTTTTTCTATCTAATTTCACACTTAACCGACAAGGTTGGTTTTTAGAAAACAAACCGGATTTAGCTTTAAAAGTGAGGTTTGGCTTGGTTTCTTCTGAACGTTCAATAAATAGCTCTACATCGAGTTTAACATGCTCTATTTGCAAAAATGACAAAGGGAATAAGCTTAACAAAGGTGCATCAATCAGGGTATGTGTGAGCGTTTTATCTTCATTGTAAACGGGCATGCTTATGCGCACAGTTTTGGCTTCTAATTCCTCTTTTGAATTAATATTTAAGCGGTTCAGTAATGCATGGTATTTGTCTACTTCAGCCATTTGTTGTGCTTGGTAGAGCGCACTTATAAGCTGGTTTAAAATAGGATCTGCATCACTGATTTTCACTTTTGAGCGATTTAATGAACTGGCCAAAACAATTACCCTGGGATCTGAGAACGTAGCGCACGTTCATATCCATCAACCAAATAACGCAAGCCATCAGGGGTTTCCATGGCGGCAATTTTCACTTCTAGTTTCGCCTTGCCGCCATTGCCTAAGTTAGCTCCTTCAGCGGCTAAATCTTGACTCTTGGCTGTGCGTTTTGGGAAGGACACTTGTAAGTCTTCACCGTTTACGCTGAGTTCCAGTTCAGTGGCAAATTCCATCTCTTTGAGCTCAACTTGAGAAAGGGGCACTAGGGTGATCAAAGGCACATTAACAGTTTGAATACTGGCGCCATCCTTGGTGGTTTTTGGATATTGGACCGCGACCATACGAGGTTTCATTACCTGCACCGGAGGCTCTTCATTAGGTGTTTGTGTTTCAGTGCGTGAATTAATCGCAGCTTTTCGGGCATTGCCTGAGGATGTCTGTTCAGGCTCATCATCAACAGGCTCAAAAAATTGGTCAATGAGGCCGAGGTTTTTTTGTATTAATGCTTCGCCCGCAGCTGCAGTGGCAGTGTGTATAGTTTGAACGAATTCTTGTAGGTTGATCATATGCAGGTCCAGTTAAAATTTTTCACACAATAGCGATTTAATCATCTCAAAACTCGGGCAGAACTCGGATCTCAAGGCGTAAAATTGCCTGAGTAGAAGCCTGTTTTACACGATTGTTCAAATTTAAAAGCCTTTAACCTTATATGCTCATACATAACGAAAGGAAAATACCATGAGTGTAAATCAAGGGCCTGCGCTGCTGTCGATGGCGCAACAATTCAGCGGTTTGCCAATGAAAGACTTAATTGGCGGGCCATTAATGGCGGCTGCACAGGCCAACCATAAAATGGCGATGACGCAAGTACAGTTTATGTTAGATACCTGCTTCAATAAGACTGAGAGCAAGTCACAAGACTCAGAGTTTAAAGGTGAAATGCTTGAGCCCATTATGGTGGCGCTCACATTGAAACGCCCAGTGCTTACAACCAGCAATAAAGATGGAGAAATCACTACAACTCAATCATCGGTTGAGTCAGAAATTCATTTGCCATTACTGACCTTGCTTCCTTTGAATGCACTCGCGGTTGATGACGTGAACATTCATTTTAATATGGAAGTGAAATCGAGCTTTTCTCATGAGAAAAGCAATGAGCAAAGTCAGTCGGTCGGCGCAGAAGCATCGTTTACTCAGAAGCTGAATTACGGCTTAGGCTCTACAGAAGTCTCAGGCTCAGTGTCATATTCGAATGAAAGTAAAAATAGTGAGACTGAAAAATATAATAAGAGCAACAAAGCGACTTACGATGTCAAAGTACATGCAGGTCAGTTGCCTTTACCCGAAGGAGTTGGGGTGATCATTAAAGCGTATACAGACAACATTTCACCTGTGATCATCAGTGGCGATGGGACCAAAGCTGACGCCTCAGGAGGTAAAAGTAACTAATGAGTACAATAATTGATTGTCCATATTGTGAATCAGAAGGGCGTAAAAGCCCTATTGTGATTGAGCCTAACTTATTGCTGCAGGGTAAATCTTTTACATGTAGTTGCTGTAAGAGTGAGCTCTCTTTAAAACCGCAAAGCGCGAATGTGTTTGAACGTGGTTTAAAAGCGTATCAAAACTATCAACATGTGACTGCGTCATTGCAAGATGCAGGTAATACCCCGAGTTTGGCTTAAAATCGATGCTACCGAGTATATGTCGGTAGCTGTAAGCTCATTTTTTAAATTCAACTATAACCCGACATGAAGTCGGTACCACCTAAGGTTATTTAGTCCAAAACAAAAATAAATCTCGGTAGCAGCGAATTTACTTCGCGTCTTATCAATACCACTAAGTTAAATATAATCCCCTGATTTTACAGATTATTACACCGATTAAACACTTCTTTAAAACAACATACTAAGGCTGTTTCAAAACACATAAATGAGATTAAAGAGGATATTTATGAAACAGGTTTTATGGTCGTTGTTGTTTGTGACATGTGGGTTGTTTACTGCAAAGATAAATGCAGAAGATCAGCAATTATGGGTGTCGGCAAATAAGACGCTTTTTAAACAAGGGACGGTTTCAAGTTCATTTTACACCGAATTGAGAACTCAAAATGGAGTAGATGACTTGAGCGGTTTTTTTGCCGGACCCAAGTTGAGTTACAAGCTTAACGAACATGTCAAAGTCGCTACAGCAGGTAAGTTTATTCGCTTGTATAACACCTCAGGTGATGACCAGTTACAACGTTTAGAACTAGAAGCGTCGTTTTCATCAGGAAAACTCGCCAGTGGCTGGCGTTTTGGTTTACGCAATCGCGTTGAATATATTGAAAAAGACAGCGAAACCAATGGTCGCTATCGTATTAGAGTAAGTGCAGATAAAGATGCATCACTCGCTCATATTAAGCGCTTTCACATTCGCCAAGAGTGGATTTTAGATGAAGACTATCAGCTTACTGAATACCGCCTTGTACCTTTTGCTTTCACATTAAAAAATGCCTTGATGGGCGCGCAAGTCAGCTACTTGTTAAGACGAAAAAGTAAAACCGGAGAATACAGTCATGTATTAAGTTTGGCTTGGCAGTTTTAAGGAGTGAAGGTGATGTCAGTAAATACGGCACTGAATACATTGAAGTTAAATGGGCGTATTGCGGTGATTTATTCTGCTGATCCTGCACAAGTAGGTTCAGTGATTTATCGAAGTTATAACACTCGTAGTTGGAAAAGCTATCAAAAGGTAGCGAATGATATCAAGGTGGGTCTAGAGCAAGCAGGATTTAATCAGGTTATCTGCTTGGCCGATGATCAGCATTTGGCTAGGCAATTAGCTGAAAATAAAATCGACTTTGCTTGGCTAAATACGGGAGGGATGCAAGGCGCAGATCCTTGTTGCCATGGTGCCGCGCTGTTAGAAAGTTTAGGGATCCCTTATGTTGGGCATACGCCGCTTAATGCCGCGCTTATGGATAATAAATTCCTGTTTAAAAAGCTGTTACAGCAACTTGCTATTCCTACCGCAGAGTATGTGCTTTGGCACCCAGAAAAGCCAAATACAGCTGAAGAATTGGTGCTCAGGCATAACAAACTTCACTTCTTTGGCGATGCTAAACTTATTGTTAAACCTGTATCGGGGCGGGCCTCTAACCATGTGCATTTGGTTAGCTCTTTGCGCGAACTAAATGAGGTTTGTCAGCAGGTTTATTCACACACGCAAAGTGCCGTTTTAATTGAGCAGTTTTTATCAGGAGACGAATATTGTGCTTCGGTGATCCCAACCATGGGTGAACTGGCTTCGCCCACTTGTTTTGGTATTTATCAGCGCAATTTAGGGCCTGGCAATCGCATATTTACGTCAATGGATGTCAAGCCAATCGGTACGGACTCCATCATTACATTATCCGATGAACAGCAAGCTCACCTTAATGAGACGGTGACAGCTTATTGTAGAAAGCTATTTTCTGTTTTGAACTTGTATGGCTTGTTTAGGCTCGATTTGAGAATGGATTCAAAAGGACAGCTATGCGTTCTTGAAGCAAACCCCAAACCTGATCTAGGGGCTGTACATAATGGTACAGGCAGCTTAGTTGCAATGGGTTTGCAAGAGCTCAAAGTCTCGTACACGCAATTTTTAGACTATTTAGTTCAAGTCAGTTTGAGCCATTTATCTTTGCATCGAACACCTAAATATCATGCGCTGTTAGCACGTATAGGTGCGCCATGTCAGTAGAACCAGAGGTTATGCATAACCCCGAAGAGCAACATGTAACAGTAAATCGCATTGGGCTAATGTATTTGCTAAAGCAAACTGTGCAATTGCAAGTCACCTTATTATTGTGTGTTGCTGTGATAGTGTTCATTGCCGCGGGTGAAGCATATCGGGTTGCCCCAGAGTTGGTGCTTAAAAATATTTGTAATCAATCACATATCTTGCGTCAGCAAATTAATCAATCGCTCAGCTTAGGTATGCCGATTGAATACAAGGGGTTTGCACCGCAAGTACATACTTTTGCGTTGCAAACCCAAGGGGTCGAACGGGCTGAAATAAAACCCATTTATGCGCAAGCTGACACGCAAAACAGTGGTCTCACTCCCTTATCTTGTTCAGCGGCCCCAGGACAACTCGTTGAGCAAATCGACATTGATATTCTGGGACTAGTACTGCCTAAAGCAGCCTCACAGCAATATGTTTTGCAACTGCCATTGGCAACTAATACCGCTGATGTAGGCGTGCTTTCAATCGCCCTGACTGCGGGCATTTTCAATCAAGAAATCCATCAGGCATTTGGCAAAATTATCGATTCAATACCTTGGGTTTTCATCATTTTTACCTTCTTTGTGGCAGGACTTTTTCAAAAACAAGCAAAGGCCAGCACCTTGAAGTGGGCGTTTTATTGTGTGTTTAGCTTACTCACCGTGCAATTGGTGATGACCTCTTTTTCTCTATATCAAACCAAAATTATTGGTCAAAGTGATGCGGTGCTTGATTTATTGTCGCAGCGTTTGAGTGAAGTGACCGATATGGGGTTTGATTTAGATAATCAGGTACGTGGTGTAGATGAGTTATTAGAGCCTTATCGGGTTAATAACAGTATTTTGCACAGTTTGAATGTGTTGAAGCTGGGTGAAGCATCAGGACCAGATAACAAAGAGGGGGTCATAACAAACTGTCGACAAATTGGATTGTCTGATTATCAAGTATGTAGTGAGGTGCTAAGTAACGACATTTATCAAAAATTGTGGAAGGCCGTTCGCAATATTTTCATTTTGTTAGCCGCTTTATTATTGATTTTAAATGTCTTAGTCGAAGCGGTAGTCAGCAGTCAGCGAAGCAGTAAAGTGAGCAAGTCAGCTTTACCGAGTAGCTATCGTGCAATTCGAGCCATTTTTGTGTTGGGTGTCTTGCTTGAGTCGATCACCTTATCTTTTTTTCCTGCTTACTTAAGGCAAACACTGGCGCTTAGTAGCGGCGAATTACAGTTGATATTCAGCCTATACTTTTTGGGTTTTGCTTGTGTCATGGTGCCTGCAGCAGTGTGGGTTAGACGCTTTGGCGTTCAAACTATGCTGCGCTTGGCCTTAGTGGTAAATAGTCTATCATTGCTTGTTCTTGCCTATTTTGTTGAAGCTGAGTTACTTGCAATTGCGCGATTATTATCGGGTATGTCACAGGGGTTATTGGTGATCTGTGTGCAAAGTCAGTTTTTACGGATCGCTCAATCTCACCCTCAGTTTTCAGCGAGTAATCAATTATTAATTGGTTTTTATATCGGGGCCATCGCTGGGGTGTCAGTGGGGGCGGTCGTGGTGCCAATTTTAGGCGTTTCAGGGGTATTTATGAGTGCAGCTGTCATTGGCGGCCTGACATTTCTTTATAGTCTGAATCAATCTATAGAGCTGGCAGCCGAAACAAGTGGTGACGACGAAGTTAAGCCCTCTGCAAGCAAGGGGTTACTAACAGACTTATTAATGATGTTTAAAGATAGGCAATTACAGCAATGCTTGTTACTTATCGCTATCCCAATCAAAGCCATACATACCGGGGTGATCTTGATTTATATCCCAGTGCTTATCAATCAGCAGTTTGCAGACCCTAATATCGCTGGGCAAATCATTGCCTTGTATTTCTTCGCAATCCTGATTGCGACACATTTAGCTAAGCCCAATGCCAATAACCAACTACGAGCCATTAGTTTGAGTGTTTTGGGCGCAGGGTTAAGCATTATGCTCATAGCCAGTTTTGAGTGGATGGCGCATACCTTAAGTCACTATGGGTCACTGCAAAGCTATCAAGAACTGCTGTCGGTGAGCGTTATTGTGATTGCGGTACTTATGGTGGGCTTTTTTCAGGGCACATTGGGCAGCCCATTGGTCGGGGTGATGCTGAGTAGTCACTATGCTAAACAATTTGGCAGTGACATTACCGCGGCTAATTATCGATTTTTGGAACGCATGGGGGCGGTATTGGGCCCCATGCTGACTGCAGTAATTTTGGTACAAGATAGCAATAGCAAAGTGAATACTAACTTGTCTTTAGTAGGCTGTATTTTCATTGCTATGGGATTTGTTTTTTATATTTTTATGAGGTTAACATGTCAAAAGGACAAGTAATATTGACGCTGTTTTTCACAGTTTTTTTATGTGTGTTCAAAGCTAAGGCTTTTGAAGTGGGTTTCTGCGATAGAATGTTTATCGCTTATCAAAAGGTTGCGCCAGAGCACAATGGTTTAACTTGTAAAAAGCGTTTTGTAAAAAGCGCCAAAACAGGGCGATTGAAAGAGCAAGCGGAGTTAAATCGCTATCCCGATCCGCAATTTAATATTTTGGTTTTATCACCCAAATGGTCCACCGCCTATGATATTTCTACGGCAGAGATTGCCCGTGATTTTAGAAATTCAGGCATAAAAACCAATTTCACTTTGTTCAATTATGAAGGCAATGAAGTGGAAGCCGAAGCTATGGTTGCATGGGCGCAGTTAAAACAGTTCGATCTCATTTTTTCAATGGGCTCGAAGGCAACCGATTTTGTAAGTCGAAATTACAAAAATGGCGCCATTCCAGTTGTCAGTGCCTGTAGTAAAGATCCGATAGCCATGGGTTATGTCGATCCCGTGTTGATGAAAAGCCAAACAAACATTGCTTATACATCTTTGAACATTAATGTAGATACGCAACTGGCCTATATCAAATCTAAGTTTTTATCAGATCTCACCGACCTTGCAATTATTTATGATACCAATAACACCAGTTCAGTGGTGACACAGGTAAAACCGTTTCTGAGCCTCCAAGAGGCATATAAAGTAAAAGTGAGCGAAATTGGAGTGGATTTAAAAGACCCTAATCATAATCTTGAACGCAAAATGCAAGAGTTTGTTGAGCTTGAGAAATCGAACCAAGCAAAAGCCTTTTTAGTGACAGGTAGCTCTGAGCTTTATGAGAATGTCGATCTGATTAACGTCTATGCGCAAAATGTGCCTGTGCTGAGTGTCACGCCGAGTCATGTTGAAGGTGGTGAGCGTAGTGTCTTTATGGCTATAGGTGTTAGCTTTGAAAGTAACGCCCGTTTAGCGGCAAACTATGCGAAGCGTATTCTAATGCACAAAGGCAAACCAGGTGAGTTACCCGTAGGCTTAGTAAAGGCGCCTGATATTGCCATTAATTTGATGCGAAAACCCGATGAAATCACCAGCCTACCCATTAACTTCTTAGAAGATGCCCTGCATATTTTCAATAGCCAAGGAGAGCCGATGAAAGTTGGCGGCTTGATTGTGTCTCCGACACAGCTTTAAATAAATAGGGCTGACAGTTATGACAGAGCTCGAGGAAGCAATGGCAGAGCTGGAATTGCTGGTGGCTTACATTTGTCGTCAAGGCTTACAGCTTGACGGCAAGTTACTCAAAGACGTACTTAGAATAAAAACCGAGTTTAACGAACAAAAAGCATTGTCAGAAGAAGAGGAAGCGGCGTTTTGGCAATACTTTAATGAGCTAGTTAAGCAGGTTGCGCCAGCCAGTGTAGTGAGTATTCGTGACAGTAATCCTAGCCACTCTTGGCAGGCGCGCTTTCCTAAGCAATTCAAACAAGTACACCGTATTCCTTTATATTACGGGTTGTTAGTATGTGCCATTATTGTACTGACAGTGAGCTTGCAAACTTATTATATGGTTGGTATTGGGGTAATTCATAAAACCCATGCGTTATTCGCAGAACGTAATGAATTTCGAGAAAAGCTACAGGTACTGAGTTTAAATCCCTCACATAAAGCAAGTTCAGAGTGGCTAGCCATAAAGCGCAAAGAGCAAGAGCTTGATCAGGAGTTTGATGCAAATCGTACCTTGCTACTCAGATGGAACACATATTGGCGATTGGGTTTTAGCCATGAAGTGACGATTTCGGAGTTTGATAAATTTAAATATCAGCAGAGTAAAGCCAAGTTAACGGCGCAATTAGACTTCATTACTGAGCAGCCACGAAGTCATGAAAGCGCTAAGCAAATTACACAGCTAAAAGATAAGATCTCGGAGTTAGATAAAGCCTTTGTGCTTCATCAAGCACGCCAAGCCTTTTTTGACTCACGGCTTTCGGCCGAATATGTGGTTAACTTATTGGCGAATTATATTTTACCCCTGCTGTATGGGCTATTAGGCGCATTAACTTTGGTATTGAGAAACCTACACCTTGACTTCAAGCGCGGTACGTTTTCCAAAAAACTCTGTTTAGATTACAACTTACGTATTTTGCTTGGTGGTGTTGCCGGTGTGTCTAGTAGTATGTTGATGGGGGAGGGCACAGGGGTACCACAAGGTAGTTATTCACCTATGCTGTTCGCGTTTGTTCTGGGCTACAACGTCGAAATTATGTTTGCATTGATGGATAACATTGCGAATCGATTAGGTGATAAAAAAGCCTGATTAATCAGAGGGTTTCCCCAATTTATCGATTTTAATCTTGTTTAAAGTGTGATTTTTCAGCAGAAGAGTCACACTATGAGGCAATCCCTTTTTTCTTTAAAAATCAGCGCTAGACGGCATGGTATTGGTAAAGTAGTTCAGTTACTTATAACCCTTAAACTGTTTATTTCTGGTGTCTTGTTTTCTATCAACAGCCAAGCTTATACGCCAAAAGATGAGCAAGCTCTCACGATTGATGCTTCAACGCTTTGGACCACACAGCGAAACACTAAGCAAGGGCTTTCGAGCTCGCTATTTTCGGCAAATATTGATCTTGGTTTGCAATTAAACACGCAACAATTCATTCAGCTTGGTATAGAGTACAGCCAAACGCCTGATGAGCAAGGACAAGCAATGTTCGCATTATTCGAAAGTAGTGCCGACGTGCTGACCACACAAGATGCAAATGAAGCTGGCAGAGCTCAAATTTCTACACTTTTTTGGCAAGACTCAGTCGCATTTAAACTGCCAAATAGTAATACAGACAGCGAATTCACTATAGGTTTGTTAGATATCGAAGGCGGTGTCGATACCAATGGCATTGCCAATGACGAAAGCACCCAGTTTTTACTGCCAGCTTTGGTGAATAACACCAGCATCTACACGCCAGATTACACCTTGGGCATGCGCTACCTAAAACAGCCCAGTAACAAAGAGGTGGGATACACATTAGTGGTGAGTCGCAGTGAGGGATTGGCGGATAAACAAGGTAATTACGCTGATGTACTCACACAAGGCAACAGCCAACTATTTATCGCCAGTGAAGTGAAATGGCGCATGAACAACTCAGAAGTGCATTTGGGTGCTTGGAAAAATCAGGCCGAAGCGGCAAAGGGTATGTACTCTGCCTTGCAATATCACCAACCAATGAGTACAGGAGAATTTGCTTTGTTGGTGAGAGTGGGCCTTACCAAGCAACAGCAAAGTGACGCTGAAGCACAAAAAGATATTACTTCTCCAGAGCCTAAACAAACACTGACCCATTCAACTTTGAGTCTGGCTTCAACATGGACGCAGAGTAACTGGCAGTTTGGTTTAGGTGTTGCGACTGAAAGACAACAAGCAGAGCAAGATGATGAAATACATCAAGGAGAAGCCTGGCTTAAATATACCTTGCATGACATGGTCTCTGTATCCGTATTCAATCAGTGGCAGTGGCCAGATAAGCAAAGTAATAGGGTGCAAGCGAGACACTCAGGCTTACGGTTGTTTTTGCAATTTTAAGACAATGTTTAATGAGCCAGTTTCTGATCACCGCTTATATTCGCCACTCTTATGCGACTGATCTGCTCAGGCTGCCTGAGCAGCATCCGCTGTATCGTAAACATGCGTGTTTGGTAGTAAGTGACTTAACCCATAAAACCGCTGCAGCGCATGGTTTTGGCTTTAACGGTTATATTAGAGAATCTATTCCGCGCAAAGGGAAAGTTATCTATAAGCAGCCACTGCTACTATCAAAAAATGAAACTAAAATTGACGAGCTCTATCAGCATCTTACCAGCCGCTATGCACCAAACTACAGCATTAAGCATTATAACTGTGTTGATCACTTGTATTTTTGCTTAAAAGAAGTGGGAATACGCAGTAAATTATTGAATCACTTTAAATATGCCAATAGTAAATGGTATAAACAGCTTTAACGCGTTATTGAAGTTTTCAATTTTAAATAACTATTTAACCTGATTTCAGGTGATTGAGCCTTAAAGACTTTGTTTAATAAGGATATTAGCATGGCGATAGAATTTACTTATTTAGCTCATAACCCTCAGCATATTCCCCAATTGGCACAATGGTATTTTGATGAATGGGGCACCTATGTTGAAGATGGCTCGGTTGAATCGTTTCAAGACAAGTTGCAAGATTATTTAAATACGGACCGAGTGCCACTTATTATTTTGGCTATTGAAGGGCAAACCTTAGTGGGCGCGGTACAAATTAAGTACCGCGAAATGACCATTTACCCCGACAAAGAGTATTGGTTGGGTGGTGTGTATGTTAACCCAGACTACAGAGGTCAGCACATCGCATCCCAATTGATTCAGTATGCAGAGAAATGTGCCATTGCACTCAAAATAAACCTCCTACATTTGCAAACCGAGTCTTTGAATGGTGGCCTTTATGCCAAACTAGGCTGGGAGATTGAAACACAGGTTAATTACCGAGGTGTTGATGTGGCAGTGATGCAAAAAGTATTAAATTCAGAGAATTAAAAAATAAGCAATAAAAACATGCGGTTGTATTTATTTGCCAATGTTTGCAATAAGTTGGCGGGAAACTGTCGTGACGGTTTTTATACAAACCATGTAGTCTGCTGAAAAAGTTTAAATACAACTCTAATAAATACAATGAATAAGCAAGTGAACATCTCAAAAGAAAAAATCCGCCAGTTAAGAATGAGTAAAGGTTGGCCGCAAGAGCAATTGGCTCTGGCTTCAGGTTTAAGCGTGCGCACAGTACAAAGAGTTGAATCCGAAGGCGCTGCATCTTTGAATACAGCCATGAGTTTAGCTGCAACTTTTGAGGTCGACATCTATGAGCTACAACAAACTTATCAACATGAAACGTCACAAAAACAAAATCTGCAATACGGCTTATTTATTGGGTTAGTCATACTCACCTTGTCGCTTGCAACTCAACCCTTACAGCTTCCAGATGATCCTTACTCTACGTATATGAGCTTTATGAGTTATTTTCTTACAGGTCTTGGTATCTTAATCATGACGCCAAGTGTCATTTCAGCCTTTAAACACAAACAATATTTTGCACTTGTGTTAGCTTCCATTGGTACACTTCTCAGCACTATGCTTGCGATTGGCGTGTTGTATCTTTTACTAGGTTTGAGCAAGCCAATGTGGGAGTTATTTGCCTTGGGCGTAGGCGGAGTCTGTTTACTGCTCATGTCACTGAGAGAATTCAATAAAAGCAAGTAAACATTTCAAATCATATGTTTATTTTTTTAGTTATGAGATGGATACCCAAACAACACTTTAAGTTTTCTAATGAGTCCTTTGGTCATTAACACTTGCCTATAGAGTATTTTAACCTGCATAAAATTAGCACTCCAAGGTGTGTCTTTGGGCTCTGCTCCCACAATACCGTAGCGGATTGTCAGGCTTTTATCTTCTTCTACAAACGTCCCAAATAACTTGTCCCAAATGATCAATACGCCTGCATAATTTTTATTAATATAAGGAGCATTAGTGGCGTGATGAATTCTATGGTGTGTCGGTGTGTTGAATACCTTTTCGAGCCACCCTAAGTTGCCTATGGTTTGTGTATGCACAAAAAATTGGAAGGCAAGGTTGAGGGCGACAATGGCAAACACGATTGTAGGCGTAAAGCCCAGTAAAATCATGGGCAGCCAAAACAGCCACATACCTACTAGGGGATATAAAAGGCTCTGCCTAAAAGCAGTTGTGAAGTTCATATGTTTTGAGCTGTGATGGACCACATGGGCAAGCCAAAACCAGTGGATATTATGAGATGCACGATGAAACCAATAGTATAAAAAATCTTGTAGTAAAAAGCCGACTAACAAACTGCCAATTGAAAATGGGAAATCAAACAAAGCAAATTGATGTAACCAATAAAAGAATGGCATTAATAATATGAGTGCGATGGCATCACTACCTTGATGCAACAACGCGAGCACAGCGTTGTTTAAGCTGTCTTTTATGTTGTAATGCTGCCTTGCTTTATAGAACTCAACAGCGACACATAATAAGAAAATAGGGCTGAGAGCAAGTAAAATCAGTTCAACGGGGATCATACATATCTCCAAGTCGATTTAGGCATTGTTGTATGCCTTTTTGAAGGATGGCTTTTAGAACAAATTTGGGAATATACCATGGGCTTTGGCATTGAATTCGATACGAAACTTGGGTGTGTTCATCGGTTTTATGAAATCGAATTTCACCACGGTGCTGGCGAACAGGAAAGTCATTGAGCACTCGGTAACAAATCCCAGTGTGGTCTGCTTGGGTAATTTGCTCCTCAAAACTGATACCCAATATTGATACCTGCCGAATACACCCCTTACCACCTGTCATTTCGTCTTTGTCGGCAGGCTTCAGTATTTTGAATTTGGCATTAAAAAAATGGTCAAGATTGCAGTGGTCAAGCAGGGCATCCAGCAAAATATCTGTGGTACAAGCAATCTGTTTTTGATATTCAACGACTAACATAATCGAATCACGTTTGGGTTTTTTAACAGCATAATTTGACAATAAGTAAGGTTCTTGCGCTAATACGACAAGGTTTTGTTATTTTGCGACAGGGTTGTTATGGCGTCAGTTTCAAATGCATATTTGCACAGTGTCTTGGCTTTTTTGAATGAGCAGGGCATTGCTGCAACAGAGATAAAATGCGATGTCGTACAGCTCTCATCTGAGCGTATTGCCATGCAAATCTATGTTGATTTGCTTAACTTTGGTGCAGAGCGCACAGAGCTTAGCTTGTTTGGGTTTGAATTAGGCAAGCACATTCAAGCAAGAGATTACGGTGTACTGGGCTATTTGGTCGAAAGCTGTGAAAATCTCGCACAGGCTATAAGCGTACTCAGGCGATTTGACGCATTGGTTGCTGATATAGGTCAAACTCAGCTAAATGTGACTGACACATTTGCGCACTTAGATTGGCAACCGCTTACCACCGACTGCAAACAGATGGTACTTCGAAATACCACAGCTTGGGTTGCGACGGTGAGAAAGATCCTCGGTGAAACGCTTTCTCCTCATCAAGTGTCATTCAGCTTTGCTTTGTCAGCACCAGAAATTAAACAGTTAAAAGCGTGGTTTAATTGCGAGGTAATAACAAAGACTAATGAAAACCGCATAAGCTTTGATAAAACACTGCTGGCACTTCCATTTACCTCTGAAAATAAAGCCATGTTTCAAGCTCTGGTTAAACTTTCTGAAACTGAGCTCTCACAAAACCAGCTTTCTCAATCTGAGGTTTCTCAAACTATTCGAAACTGTAATATCAAACAGCAAGTCGCTACTTTACTCAGTGCTACAAGCAACTTACAGGGTTGCGATCAAAAACGTATCGCAGAAGCCCTTTTTATGAGTGCACGCACATTACAAAGAAAGCTAAAAGCGGAGCAAACGAGTTTTTCGGCTATGTTAGAGGCTGAACGTAAATCTCGCATAGATAACTTACTTAAGCACAATACCATTGCTCAAACCGCCTATGAGCTGGGCTTTATGGAGCAATCTTCATTTACCCATGCATGTAAAAAATGGTTTGGCGTAACACCACTGACTTATCAAAAATCACTAACAGGCAAAAACGCTAAATAATTCATTACAATTTTGTTGATGATATTCAGTTTAAACCTTTGGGTCTTAAATAAAAATGTTTTAGCTTAGTAGGCAGAGTTTGATAAAAGTATCACAAGTACCCATTGGTAATGTATTTGATTTATTTACAAATTAAGTGATTATTAAAGCTAAAAGCTAAAAGCTAAAAGCTAAAAGCTAAGGCTTAAACTGCTCTAGGATTTTTGCCGATTCCTTACCGATATTGGCAAATTGCTCTGTGCCTTTTTCGAGCACTTTTTGCGCCTCTTCAATCACCTTTGAATACTTAGGATCGCCCGTAGCCAGAAGCTGAGATAGCGCTACTCCGATGGCGGTGGTGGTAATGGTGCTGAGATTTCTTAAATTATCGGTGGCGTCTTGCACGGCAATAGCCGTAGACTGGGCTACGGCTTGTTCAGCTTTTTTGCGTGCATTGACATCCGACATGATAGTGCGAGATTAACCTTGCGATAAGATCATGGCGCATGAAGTACTGACAGAAGCCGTACTCACAGTTTGCGAACTTTGCTGAATGGTCACGGCATTTTGCATCATTAAGCCCACGGTGTCTGCGAGGCTTGAATCAGACAGTTGTGTGATGATGTCAGAAATGGTTTTTTCGTTGCTATCAGACATACTTACTCCTAGATAACAATGGGAGCTAATATAGCCCCCAAACATGCTATAAAATTGAGTTATACCAATCCTCTTAATTAAGCGATCTATTTTGAGGCAAGAAAAACTTGTCGGTAACGAGGCGAAAATTTTGCTATTTAGTTGTTCTAAATAAGGAATTTTCAACGAAGTTAGCGTCAGTTTTAGTCCCTCAAAATGATTGAGTATTATTGAGGATTGGTATTACCCTTTCTCAATTAACTCTTCGGTCGTTCTGCCCAGTACCGCACTGCCAATCGCACCCAATGCATTAACACCCTGCACGGTTGCAGCTTGCGCCATGATATTGGCATTCTGCTGTGCGCTGGTGGCATTATTCCCTGCGTTTGACAGTGATAATCCGAGCGCAGTGTAGAAATTACCCATTGCCATCGCTGGGGTATCTGCCAGTACTTTGGTATTTACTTGAGTAATAGAGTCTGTGATCTGTTCATTGACTTTATTGAGTTGTTTGTCGGCCATAATGAGTCCTTATTCCGTTTGATTGTCTTCTTGCGTTGTCGGCACACCAAGTTGTTCACTGAGTGCTGACATGGCTTGAGTGAGTGTTTTGTCAACGTCATTCAGCATGGCGTCAACGTGTTTTGAAATTTTGCTCGCTTCTTCAAAAGGCTGATGCTCGTTTAGCACTTTTTGATTGCCTTGAATTAGCGCATTGACTTCTTGCTGCTTGCTTTTTGTGAGCGCAGTAATTTGTGCTAATTGCTCAGCACAATGAGCTTGAATTGTTTCGGTACTATTCATGGTCAGTTGACTCTTTGGGTTTTTTGCCTAAAAAGTTAAACAAGTTGAAGCGCTTTTTTTGTGGCGGCGGAGGCGTTACTTCCTCTTCAGGCTCTACATCTTCAATATCTGCATCTTGGTCAAGCTGTAAGGGAGTTGGTGGAGCTTGGGTCGCAGCATGAGTTTGTTGAGCCGAAGCTGGTAAATGAGTCGGTGTTTGTAATAACCGAGCACAGGCATTGGTGATCGATGCAGAAGTCGTCATTTGTGCACTTTGTTGGTTGGTGATCGCATTATGCATCGACAAACCCAATGTCTCAGCGAGGGTAGCTTCAACCATACTGGTTGGCTGCTGTGAAAATGGGTGGTTGCCTTCAGGTACTTGGTTTGTGGTATTTTGTTCATCACTCATTGCTTTGTCCTTGCTTTAAGCACGCAAAAACTGCGTAGGTTATACCAACCCGCAATAACCCTTAATCATTTTGAGGGATTAAACCTGATGATAACTGCGTTAAAGATTTCTCATTTAGAACAACTAAATAACGAAATCTTTGCCTTGCTACCAACAAGGTTTTCTTGCCTCAAAATAGACCACTTAGTTAAACGGATTGGTATTAGTTTGAAATTAAATACAGCTTATCGCCTATCGCTTGAACAAAATCGGGGCTTTTTACTGAAAATACGGGGATGATTAAGACAGTAAGATTCATCCCCAAAGTGATTATTCGGCGGTCTCGTGTAACACAGTGGCAATTTTTTCGCCCACCACACTGAAGTTTTCAGCACCTTGAGAGACAATAGATTGTGCCGTTGAAATAGCTTCAACATATTTGCTATCACCCGTTTCTAGAAATTGTGATAACGCGACACCAATTGCAGTGGTACTTAAGGTATTGAGGTTACGTAAATTGTCAGTTGCATCTGCCATCGCCAGGGCGGTAGATTGGGCGATTGACTGTTGTGCGCTATTAACTGCAGACTCACCTGCCTCAGGGGCTTGGTTTAGATTACTCATATTTTACTCCTGCAAAAAAGCCCTTAGTTGCAAGGCAAGTAAGGGCCTGAAGGCATCAGAAAAAGCGATTAAGCGCCTGGCTCAATAATGCTTTCAGCACTGCGGCCAATCACTGAACTACCAATCGACATCAATGAATTTACACCCTGCACAGTTGCAGCTTGCATTGTGATTGCAGCTTGTTGTTGTGCCGCTGTTGCATTGTGTGCAGCGTTACCTAATGCTTGGCTTGTTGACATGAGTAGGTTACCCATTGCCATTGCTGGTGTTTCACCTACCACTTTAGTGTTTACTTGCGTAACTGAATCAGTAACTTGCGGGTTTACTGTTAGTGCATCTGCCATGATTTTCTCCTGTGACCGAATTGGTCCTTGTTAAGAATAAATAAAATTAAGAATTAAAAAGCGCCATACACATTGTATGGCGCTGAGCGCGATTAGCCTTTTTCGATGATGCCTTCAGCGCTTCGACCTACTACAGAGCCACCAATTGACATTAGTGAGTTAACACCTTGCACAGTTGCTGCTTGCATCGTAATTTGCGCTTGTTGCTGTGCTGATGTTGCATTGTGCGCAGCATTACTTAATGCTTGGCTTGTTGACATTAATAGGTTGCCCATCGCCATTGCTGGCGTTTCGCCTACAACTTTAGTGTTTACTTGAGTTACTGAATCAGTGATTGCACCATTAACTGTTGCTGTCATGATAATTTCCTTTCGTTAAGTTAATTTTGACTGTTAAGTCGTAAAGTTAAGAGAGAGGTTTTGCCAAGCAAAACCGCTCAATTAAGATAAAATCTCTGCGGTACCGCGGCCGATCACTGAGCTACCAATCGACATCAGTGAATTCACACCTTGTACTGTCGCTGCCTGCATCGTGATTGAAGCCTGTTGGTTACCTGTTGTCGCATTTAGCGCTGCTGTGCCTAATGCTTGGCTGGTTGCCATATGCACGTTACCCATTGCCATCGCAGGTGTTTCACCAACCACACTGGTGTTCACTTGCGTTACTGAGTCAGTGACTTGGCTATTTACTTGAAGTGGTGTTGCTGCACCACCAGCTGCTGCTGCCATAGTTTGTTTCCTTCTTCATGTTGATGTTTTGCTCGTTCCAAGCGGTTTGAGCTTTTATGCTTTCGCATATTTGGCGCCAAGAGAGAGAATTAAATTCGCTCCAATGGCGGTATTCGTTTTGATCAGCACATTGTGTTGCTGTTGAGAGTAAGTGGCATTGTGTGCTGCATTACCCAGTGCTTGCGCTGTTGCTTGCACTAACATGGCACGAGAAACTTGAGGTGATTGTTGGTTAACTAAGTCTTCTATATGTGTGCTTAAGTCTTCCATCACCGTTATCCGTGCTTGTTTTGATAAGGTCATATTAGGGGGTGCAACGTTTTGTTAATCGGGCAATTGCGCTAACAATTGCCGCGAAAATCGGCTTGTTTAAATTCGGTATGGTTTGTACTGTTTTTTATAGTCGCGAGGTGACATACCGGTATAACGTCGGAAGATCTTTTCGAAGTGACTTAAGTCGCCAAAGCCAACCTCTAAACATAAATCAGTAATACGAATGTTAGGGTCTTGGGCTATCATGGCTTTGGCGTGTTCTATTCTTAGTTCAGCCAAAATTTGCTTAAAACTTTTGTTTAATGTGTTTTTAAATAAGTAAGACAGATGAGAGGGGCTGACAAATGCCTGATTAGCAAGGCCTGTTAAGGTGATCTCTTGTTGCCAATTGTTCTGCATATAAATTAACGCTTTCAACAAACTTGGGTGTAACGCTCTTTGTTCAGCAACTTGTTTTTTAAACAATATAGTGACGATAGATTTCCGGTGCTCACCTAATGGTTGGCCCGCACTATTTTCTAGTTGCTGACTAAATTCAGGCAGTGTCTGTTTAAGTACCTCAGAGCTGATATCATCTTGATATGAAAGGGCAATTAACTTAACCAGAGTTTGCTCTAATTGCATCATATTACCAGGCCAATCGTACTGGCTGAGTAAATCAAAACACTCTTTGGTAAGCTTTTGCTTGGCACTAATCTTATGATGGTCAAATAAAGTATTGATGAGTAAGGGTAAATCAGTTTTTCTGTCTTTTATACTTGGGATTGGTAGCTCAAGAAAGCTGAGTTTTTCAAATAGGCTGCGAGAGAATAGCCCCTGATTCACCCGAGCATATAAATTGTGTTCACTACTAGAAAGTAACCTGGGCTGAGACGAGTTTTGTCTTAGGCTATATTGATTAGTCAGCAAGGTATTGAGCTGAGTTTGTTGCGACATAGGCAAATGGCTGACATTGGCGATTAACAAAGAGCCATTTTGCGCCTGTTCGAATGCTTGCTTTAATTTACTTTCAAAGTTGTGTGCGTCAATAGATGTACAATCGAGTTCAACAAAAGGGCCTGCTTTTTTATCACTTAGCATATGAATGCTAATCGCTGTTGCGAGCGTTTCACTTCCTGGTGGGGCATTTAAGACGAGCGGGAATAAGGTGTTGGCACATTTTTCTATGAGTCTTTCAAGTTTGTTTATCTCTGCGCTATAACCTTGTAGTGCAAAGTTTTGACCAAATTTTTCGTCACTCAGTTGTGCAACTCTGAGCCTTGCAAACATCAATCCGAGCTGGCTTGCAAATTGTTTAAATGCAAGCTCTTCGCTTGAACCCTGCTTTACTTCAACAAGTAAATGTAATGTACCAAGCTGTTTTCTTTGATAATTAATGGGGATTTTTGAAATGGGCTTTTCAAACTGCGCCGATTTAGGCCAAAAATGTGAAACAGCATGACAGGTTTGATATTCAACAACAAAGTCACAACGTGTTAAGTGATTAAATTTATTGTCTAGTAGCTGTGCAATTGAATTATTGAACAAAAGCGCTACATCTAAAGGGTTCCTTTTCACTTGTGAGCGAATTTCCATTTTATTTCTCCGGTTGGTTAGCCACCACACGCTTCTATTTTATTTATCCCAAAAAAAACAATAAAAATTGGTGTTAAATAAAATCCTTTATCAGCATTTTTGTGGTGAAAGTAGTGTGTAATTGGCAAAGTACTGGAAAAGACGGGCCTTAAATCGGGGAAATCAAGCGAATAGTGATTACAATTTATTACACCTATTAAGAAAACGTCTTATTAACATCGTTTAGGCTTTTCGTGCCAAAAAAATGGATAAGCGCTTGCCAAAGTAGAAAAGTGCAAGGAGCTAGCCAAATGCAAAAATTGCAATTGCGCATATTTGTATCAAGCTTGATACAAATGAATCACAAACGGATACCCAAAAGGTGGTTTAATATCGATACAGTGGTTTTGACTCATCAATGGGAAGACAGCACAATGAAAAAAACTTTGTTAGCAGTAGTACTAAGCCAAATAATGTATTTACCCGCTTATGCGAGTGAACTATGGCAGCAAACCACACAAAACCGCAGTTCAGAGGATCAACTGCTTAAAAGGTATCATCTTGCAAGCAGTCAATTGCAAGATAAGCTCATGGCGCCCAGCCAAGAGGTGGACGTTCAGTTGCCATTACCTAGTGGTGAATTTGTCGTATTTAGACTGAAACCCAGTAAAGTCATGTCTAATACTTTGGCTGAAAAGTTTCCTGATATTAAAACTTTTGTGGGTTTTCAAGTTGATAATCCTGCTAACACAGGCCGTTTCGATATTGGTCCGAAAGGCTTCTTTGGTGTTTTTAATCAAGGGCAATCACGGGTATTTATAGATCCAGAGCCGTCAGATCATGTATATCGAAGTTACGAAGCTAAAGCACTGCATACATCTAAACTAATTCAGCAAGGCGCTCCAATTAAGCGCCTACAAAGCAGCCAGTTAAAACGTGAACAAGTTCAATCAAGCGAAACTCAGGCGGAAGAAAATGCTTTACCCAATACACACATCACATACCGTATCGCTTTTACCACCACAGGGGAATACAGCCAATTCCATGGTGGCACAAAAGAAAAAGTGATGGCGGCTATCGTGACCATGGTGAATCGTCTCAATGATGTATATGAGCGAGATCTAGCCATGATTTTTGAGATAGTGGGAGATAATGACAAATTAATTTTCTTAGATCCCGAGACAGATCCATTTGCAAACACCGATGAAGACATTGATATTTTGAGCACAAAAATAAACGAATTAATTGGTGAAGAAAGTTATGATATTGGTCACCTAGTAGGGACTGGAGGCGGCGGTTTAGCTGGGTTTGAAGTGGTGTGTACTGAGTACAAAGCCGAGGGGGTGACTGGCAGTGAAGCGCCAACTAATGACGCATTTCACATTGATTATGTTGCCCATGAAATAGGGCACCAGTTAGGTGCAGATCATACATTCAATGGTTTAGCTGGGGCGTGTGATGGTAATCGAGCAGAAAACAGCGCCTATGAACCAGGCAGCGGCTCTACCATCATGGGCTACACGGGGATTTGTGATGAGCAAGACTTGCAGGCCAACTCAGATCCTTATTTTCACATCCATTCACTCGACCAAATGAATAAGTTCAGTCGTTTAGGTGCAGGAAATACATGTGGTGTTCATAAACAACGAACGAATGCAAAACCTACTGTTGAAGCAGGTCAAAACTATACTATTCCAGCTAAAACTGCGTTTAGATTGGTGGGTTCAGCTCAAGGTAGCGATGACGATACCCTCAATTATAGCTGGCAACAGTTTAACTTAGGGCCTGCATCTGCAGATAAACAACAAGACAGTGTGGATGATGGTAAGCGACCCTTGTTTAGAACGTTTAATCCAAGTTCAGAGCCAACCCGTGTTGTGCCTCAGATGAGCGACCTCCTGAAAGGTGAGTTGAGTTACGGTGAAGCGTTTGCAACCACAACACGTGCGCTAGACTTTCGTTTAGTTGTTCGCGATGGGCAAGGCGGTGTCAGTGACGACACCATGCAAGTTAATGTAGTTGAAGTTGAGCAGGGCTTTTCTGTCACGCTACCTGACCAATCAAGTAATTGGCGTGATAATGAACAAGTTGTTACTTGGCATACAGCGGGTACTGAAAATGCGCCGGTCTCTTGTGAAAAAGTGGATATTTTACTTTCAGATGATGCCGGACAAAGCTTTAAAACCACTTTGGCGCAAGGTGTTGCGAACAACGGTCAATTCAATGTTCAGATCGAAAATGTAACCACGACTCAAGCCCGAGTAAAAGTGATGTGTAGCGATAATATCTTTTTTGCGATTAATTCTGGTAATTTTGCCATTGAAGTTGGAGAGGGCCCAATCACAGAAGTCGCACCACAAATTACGGGTCAAGTCGCGCTGTCAGTGAATGAAGATAGTAGCGTCACGATAAAGACCTCTGATTTAACTTATGCAACAGCAAAGCCCGTTGATAAGCTCACCCTGCAGTCAGGTGAAAATTATACACTGGACAACTTAACCATCACGCCTACTGCTGATTTTAATGGCTCGCTTAAAGTGCCGGTTACCGCATCTAGAGGCGAGCTCATCAGTGAGTTATTTGAGCTAACAATTACGGTTGCAGCGGTAAATGATGCACCTGTTGCGCAAGATGACACTTTTGAAGTGGACTTTGAAGTCAGTGAAGTGACGTTGGATGTACTTAGCAATGATTCAGATATAGATTTAGACACATTGGTTGTTGAGAGTGTTGATTACCAAGGACAAGGCACAGTCGAGATTAAAGAGGGCAAGCTTGTCTATTCAGCACCGAGCGGTTTTTCAGGGAAAGACACATTTAATTATACTGTATCAGATGGTAATGGTGGTACAAGCACCGCACAGGTCGAAGTCACAGTGAAAGAGGATCCGACGCCAGTAACGCCTCCAACGCCTGAGCCAAGTAATGATGATGGTGGTTCTGGAACATTCGGCTTATGGTCGTTGCTAGGACTTGCTGCATTATTCTTAAGAAGAGTGAGGAAATAATAATGATAAAGCTCACCAGTATCGCTTTATTAGCTGGGTGCTTAGTAGGTTGTGCATATACTGCACAACCTACTCAGGCAAGTGCCCAGCAAAGTAGTCAACGTGAAATTACAAAACAAATAAAACAGGCATTAGAAAAAAATGACTATAGGTTACTAGCCTTGGCAAGCAGGCGGTTAGTTTTTCCGGGTTTAGAGCAAGAAGACTCTGCAACATTAAAGACAATCTGTGGAGTGCGTTACGTCGACAACAGCACAGACATTATTAAGAACACAGAAGATAAACAAAAGCGCAGAGATGCTTATGCTTTCGCAAAATCTTTTAACCTAGCTATCTTAAAGCACTGTTTGAATTCAGCTTCTGACTCAAAATACACAGTTGAATGATACACTTATGTTAGATGAAAAATGTTTGACTGCAGGGCATACAGACGTGTATTCAATTTTAATAATAGATGATGATATTGAGCTAACTGACTTAGTTAGCCAATTTTTAACTCAAAATGGTTATAAAGTCAGTGTTATTAATGATGGCAGTGATGCAATCAAAGAAATAGCTTCTGAGCAGCCAGACTTAATTATTCTTGATTTAATGTTACCAGGCACTGATGGGCTTACGATATGTAAAGCTATTAGGCCAAGCTTTACTGGGCCCATCATTATGCTCACTGCTTTAATCGATGACATAGATGAAGTGACTGGTTTAGAAGTGGGTGCTGACGATTATTTATGTAAACCCATCAAACCTAGGGTGCTTCTGGCACATATTCGAGCCCAGTTGAGAAGGCAATCAAGTCTAATAGAGCAGCAACAAACAACCTTAGTGTCTTGTCATGGTGAGTTGCAGATAGATTTACCTAATCGACGTGTTAAACATTCGTCTCGAGATATTGATTTATCAAGTGCTGAATTTGATTTACTGGTCATTTTGGCAAGTTCACCTGGCGAGATTTTCTCTCGAGAACAGCTGCATAAACGCATTTTTAAGCTTGATTATGATCCCATGGATAGATCTATAGATTTAAGAGTATCTCGTCTTAGAAAAAAATTAGGAGATGATCCTAAGCAGCCTAAGTTATTGACTACAGTGAGAAATAAAGGGTATTTACTTGCAACTTAACCTGAATAAAGTCGTTCTTGGCGCTCTTTTTTTGCTTCTATGTAATTTAGTGGCAGCGCATGTCACTTACCACTATGCTCAACCTGCTCTAGTTGAAAAGGCCATTGATGAATGGGAAGCACATCTTTATGAAGTAGCCAATGATCTTGAAATAATCTTTACTAATACTTCAGCGACACATTGGGAGCGTGAAGCGCTTAAAGCCAGTGAACGTTATGGATCTGATGCTTATATAATATTGGTTGAAAATCTTGCTGCGTATGAGCAAGACTTATTTTCAAGAGCCCTTGTAGAGAATCAAAAGAGTTTTATAGACCTTTCGACATCCAGTGTGTTTTACAATCTTGATGATCAGCAATTGGTGATGCTCGAAAATGTGTATTTTGATAGTGTAACGAACTGGCTCTCTGATTGGCTTTTATGGTTGGTATCTAGTGTGCTGAATCTCGGCGCATTGGCTTTATTTACCTTTTATTGTTGGTCTGAGCAAAAGCGTTTGGAAGAAAACATTTCAAAGATTAATGAGAAAAGCAGTCCTCGTTCAAGGTCAATTGACGAGCAAATTATCCAAATAAAACATTATTTATCCGATATTAGTGCGCAAAATCAAACTCAATTAAACTTACAAAGAGATCTTCTACATGGTGTTGCTCATGAGTTCCGAAGCCCTATGGCACGTATTCAGTTTGCACTAGATATGCTAGAAGATGCTCAAGAACAAGATAGGCAAGACTTAACTCAATCAATGCAAAAGGCATTGCAGGGGCTAGATGATTTAGTAAAAGAACTGCTTTCTTATGCACGTTTAAAAGATGGGTCAACAGTGCTAAATATAGAGTCTTGTGTACTTACTGAGCTGATAAGGCAAGCACAGAAACAAGTCGAGGCTTTTTACCCAAGCATTCAATTTGAGGTAAAAGACAGTCAAATAGAAGCTGAGGTTGATACACATTTATTAACTCGATTACTTATTAATATACTGCGTAATGCTGGCAGGTTTGCTAAAAGTAAATGTGAGATCAGTTTAACTTTAGAGAGCGACTCAATACTCTGTATTGTTGAAGATGATGGTATTGGGATCCCGCCAGGTAAAATAACCCGTATTTTTGAACCATTCACACGCCTTGATCCTAGTCGCTCAAGAGATTCTGGCGGATGCGGCCTAGGGTTAGCAATAGCGCGATCAATTGCACATTTACATGGCGGTGAATTAACTGTTATTGAAAAACACCAGGGTTTGGGCGGCGCATGTTTTTGTTTGGTTTTGCCATTCAACCCAAGATGATTGCCATTCATTTAAGACTCAGATACTTTGGAATAAATTTTGGTACATATTTATTTCGGTCGTACTTATGTTTACAAAAAACACCCCTAAAACAGTTTTTATTGTGGTGACACTACTTACGTTGATTTTTGATCAACTTTCTAAGTTCTGGGCTGCTACTTCTCTAGAACCTTGGCCAATGGCGAGTTATTTTTATGATGTGTTTCGAATTGGTTATGCTGAGAATCATGGTGCTTTTTTGAGTTTGGGCGGCGCAATGCCTGAATCTATGAGAAAGGTCGCTTTCATTGGTGTGGTCGGGGCTTTTCTGTTAGGAATTATCATTTACGTATTAAGAGATAAGAAACTGACAAACCCAATGGCGGTCGCTTGGGCACTGATTGTCTCTGGTGGTGCTAGTAATTGGCTAGATAGAGTATTAAATGATGGTGGTGTTATTGATTTCTTAAATGTGGGCATCGGTAGCTTGCGTACAGGAGTTTTTAATATTGCTGATATGTTTATTTTAGCCGGTGCAGGAATGCTATTATTTTATGGTTGGCAAGAAGAGCGCGCAGCGAAGCAGGCTGCTAGGTCTTAGTTTTATCAACTTTTTACAATAGCCCACCGTCAATGAATTAGAGCTTTGTGTTTGTAATTGTTATTAATTGTTACGCAAAGCTTGCACTCTCTTTTCATTTTATCTTTTAACCAGTAGTCTTAGCACCCAGTTTTATATTCGAGGCAAAGACATTGATTAAACATCTATTTTCAGCAGCACTGTTAGTTGCTAGCAGTTCAGCAATGGCAACCATTGTAGAGTTCCAAACTTCCCAAGGTAGTTTCCAAGTTAACTTGTTTGATCAAACCACGCCGAAAACAGTTGAAAACTTCATGAAGTATGTCAATGCGGACCGTTATCAAGATGTAATTTTTCACCGCTTAGAACCAAACTTTGTGTTACAAGGTGGCGGCTTCTTTTATGAAGGCAGTATTCCGCTAAGCCAAGTAGAGTCATTTGGTAATGTAGATAATGAGCCTGTTTATTCAAATGTGCGCGGTACCATTGCGATGGCGAAACTGGCAGGTGATCCAAATAGCGCATCAAGTCAGTGGTTTTTTAACCTTAAAGACAATAGTGCTAATTTAGACGTGCAAAACGGTGGCTTTACTGTATTTGGCCAGGTGATTGGTGATGGCATGGATATCGTTGATAAAATTGCTAAATTAGAGCGTTGTGGTTCAATTCCTTTGGTTGATTACTCGCAAGAAAAATGTGCTGACGATCAGGTCAATCCAGACGAGAGCAATTTCATAACAATCAATGCGGTAACGATTATTGATGACAGTGAAAATACAGCAGAAAATTTAGAGCCTAAGAAAAATACGTTGCTGACAACGACTACCCCTGATACAGGTAATAATAATTCAGAAAGCAGTTCTGGTAGCTTATTTAGTATGTTGATGCTGTTAGGTACAGGCTTATTTGTTAGAAGAAAGCGTTAGTTTCCTTAAAAACAAAGTCCGCTTAAAAAATTAAAGCCCAGACTAATCAGTCTGGGCTTTTTATATTAATCCTCTTAATTTAGCGTGATGGAGGATTGATATTATTTAAGCATTGATCACCAGTTGAATAACAACGCAGATACTGCAAGTAAACCAACAATTAATACAAAGTATGTGCTTAAACGACCTTTGTATTTATTCAGGCTTGGTACTTTATAGATGGCGATAGTTGGCATGACGAATAAAATCATCGCAATGATAGGGCCTGAAATTGCTTCCATCATTCCCAGAATACTTGGGTTAATTACCGCACAGAACCAAATTGTGACAAACATCACAGCAACGCCCATTTTATCCGCAGTCGCATTACCTAGCTTAGTTTGCTTTGTAACCAGACCATTAAAGCTTTCACGCGCACCTAAGAAGTGACCCAAGAAAGAAGAGGTAATGGCAACGAATGCTACGAAAGGACCAAGTAGTGCAATATATGGGTTGTCATACACGTTAGCTAAGAATGACAGAACCGACACGTTTGCTTCTTTTGCTTGTGCCATTTGCTCTGGTGTTAAAGAGAAAATGCAAGAGAACACAAAAAGCAATACAAATAAGATCAGCATTAAAGAGGTGTACTTTAGGATCTTTTCGCTTTTGCTCACCGCTTCAGATTTGTAATGACGACGCTGCACATTGGCAAAGCTAGAAATTGCCGCAGCGTGACTGAATGAAAATACTATCACAGGCACTGATAGCCATAATGTGCTGCTCAGTTCACCAATATCTGGCGCTGACACCGCTGGCATTTGCCAGTTTGGAATAAGGTATAGTGATAAGAATAATAAAATCGCCACTAACGGGTAAACCAAAGCAGAGAAGGCGCGCATGAGCAGCTTTTCACCGCCCAACATTAAACTCACCATAAACGCAACGAGAACGCCAGATAGCGCCACACGAGGGATTGACTCCATGCCTAACTGGTTCACCATAAAGCTGTCTACTGTATTGGTTAAACCTACACCATAAATAAGTAGAATAGGGTAAATAGAGAAGAAATAGAGTAGAGAGATCAGACGACCTGCACCAGCACCAAAGTGCTCTTCCACCACGTCGGTGAAATCTGCGTTATCTTGTTTTGATGAGAGCACAAAACGGGCAAGACCACGGTGTGCTAAAAATGTCATTGGGAAGGCTAGTAAGGCCATAATTAGTAGCGGCCAAAAACCACCAATACCGATGTTAATTGGCAAAAATAAAATACCCGCACCGACCGCTGTACCGAATAGGCTTAATACCCATTGCGTATCGTGCTGAGTCCAGCCACCCCTACTGGCTGAAGACATATCTAACGTCATGGCTTCTGGGGAGTTACTCATACTTGTTGTCCTAGAAATTAATAAGAATTATTTTTCGCGCGCATGATATAGAAATTGGCGCAAAGATGCATTTATAAAGGCTTAATCGACACTGAACGGTGTAAAGGGAGTTTGACGAATTTGCAGTTTGTTCCTGAATTGGTTAATTTATGTGTTTGTTATTGCTTAAAGGACAGTTAATGAACGCGATATTGAAAATTGCTTTAATCGGAGACTTCGATCTACAAGTCCTTGCCCACCAAGCCATTCCTAAGGCATTGAAGTTAAATACCTCTCAGAAAATTGAATATCACTGGATCCATTCATCAAAGGTCGACTTAAAAGACTTATCTCAGTTCGATGGCATTTGGTGTGTACCGAAAAGCCCATATGACAATATGGAAAACGTTTTGTCTGTGATCCGTTTTGCTCGTGAGCATAAAAAGCCATTCTTAGGCACTTGCGCGGGTTACCAACATGCTGCGCTAGAGTTTGCGCGAAATGCGTTAGGGTATGAACAAGCGGGAAATGCAGAAGTGGATTTAGAAACATCCATGCCTCTGATCAGTGCTTTAGTGTGCCGCTTAAATCATGAGCAACATGGCGTTATTTTAAAAGCAAACAGCAAAATACAAGGTGTGTATGATCAAAGAGAAATTACAGAAGAATTTAACTGCGGCTTTGGTGTGAACCCAAAATACCTAAATTTGTTTGCAGAAAGTGATTTGCTATTTAGTAGTGTTGACCACCATGGAGACCCAAAATCGTTAGAGCTGCAATCTCACCCATTCTTTATTGGTACGGCTTTTCAGCCAGAGCGAAGCGCTTTACAGAATAAGCAACACCCAATCATCAAAGCCTTTTTAAATGCTTGCCTAGGTTAATTTCAAAATACTAAAAATATTATTGCTCAATCATCATAATTACCAATCCCAACTGCTATACTGCTTTTTAATCATAAGGTTAAAGAGAAGTAATATGAGATTAGTTTATTTGTTACTGGGTTTACTTTTTACATGTGCGGTCATTGCCGAAGAAGAAAAAAAGCCAGAGCCAGAACCTTTAGATCCTGGATATCATGCTGAGCACCCTATGGTGCTCGTTAATAAAGGCTCAAATATTTATGCTATGAATATGTCTGGTTATCGTATGCCCCATGACTTACAAGTTGTGTATGAAATTAAAAACCCCGATGTTGCTTTTTTAAATCTAGTCAAAGATGCGGAACTGGTCACGATTAAACCGCAAGCATTTAACATCCAGCGTTTGCTTCGAGGTGAAGAAATCACGGTCACTGCCGATGTTTATATGGGGCATTTCGATAGGGGGGGGAGCCTTTTTTATGCAAACCGTACCATAGAATTTACCGATAAAATTTATGCAAGAGAGTTTAAAGACTTGCAAGACTCTTCTCAGTGGCAAGATTATGATTACGTGGATATCAAAGGCAGTGAGCGTTTGTATATTCACAAAATTCAAAAAGCCCCAAGCTTTAGCCATCTAATTCATATTGATATGACAGGCGCCTGTTTGCAAAAATTCAGGACATCGAAGCGTGTGCCAAAAGAAAGCGAATTGACTTATAAATTTGTGAATTGTGGTACTTTAAAGCCGCTTTATTATGAAGCTGAAGACTTTCAAGAAAAGTAATATTTAAAGTCGAATTAGCGCGCCTTAATCGACGCGCTTTCTTTGCCAATATCCGGCTAAGATTGACCCGCTGATATTATGCCAAATTGAAAATAGCGTACCCGCAATGGCTGCCGTTGGGGTAAAAAATTTAATCGCAAGCGCCACTGCCAACCCAGAGTTTTGCATACCCACCTCAAATGCTACTGTGCGGCAAACTTGCTCGTTAAACCCTAATTTTTTCGGTGCCCAATAACCTAATGTTAGCCCGATAAGGTTATGAACAACCACAGCTGCCACAATTAATAGGCTCAAGCTTTGCAGCTTTGGTTGATTTAACGCAACGATAATACTGATGATTAAAATGATTGCCAGCATGGCAATTATCGGCAGTTTGCTGTTTATTTTCTCTATTACATTTGCAAAAACGTAATTCAGTGTAACGCCTAGCAACAATGGCAATAAGACAATTTTTGCTAAACTACTCAGCATCGAAAGCACAGGGATATCAATATTTTGACCAATCAAAAGGTTTGTTAAAAGCGGTGTCATGATCACCCCAACTAAGGTGCTGATTGCTGTCATAGTCACAGACAAAGCAACATCGCCTTTTGCCAAATAACACAACACATTACTTGCGGTGCCACCGGCAACAGCACCAACAAGCACCATACCAATTAGCATTTGAGTGTCCAATGCAAATAGTTGGCTGAGCAAAAATGCGGTGACTGGCATAATCGTAAATTGTAAAACTAGACCGAGCCCTACTGCTTTTTTATTTTCAACGACCCGTTTAAAGTCAGCTGGTTTTAGCGTTAAACCCATCGTTAGCATGATAAACATTAACAGCGGCACAATACTGGATTTAAAACCTGTAAACAGGCTAGGGTTAAAGTAAGCAATAACAGAGCTGATAACAGCCCACAGAGGAAAAAGTTGAAGTGATAGATGCATCGTAGTTGGATGTGTTTTTTATTTCATACTACCTATTAATATTGTTGATTGATATAGCAAAAATACACATCAAAAAATGTGCTTAATGTAATTGAATATACAGAAAATAATACTGAAAAAAAGCAACTAGGTTTAAAGTGACCTTAGCACAATACCTAGTTGCTTTAATTGGTTATGATGTTGAATTAGTTAACTGTTACCGATAAACCACGACGCTTAAGTAACGCTTCAGTCGTTGGCTCTTGTCCGCGGAATGCTTTATAAGATTCCATAAGGTCACGAGTGTTACCTACTTCAAGAATATTCTCACGATACTTCTGACCAATCTTACGGTTTAAACCACCTTGGGTTTGCACGTACGCATACGCATCTGCCGCTAAAATTTCACTCCACATGTATGCGTAGTAACCTGCTGCATAACCACCCATTGAGTGGTTAAAGTAGGCTGATTTATAACGAGGCGGGATGTAATCAATGTTTACGTTATGTTTTTCAAGCGCAGCTTGCTCAAACTTAACAATGTCTTGCTTTGGTGCAGAAGCAGGTAATGAGTGCCATTCCATATCTAGGAGTGCAGCTGCAACATATTCAAAAGTATCGAAGCCTTGGTTGAAGCTACGAGACTCGATCACTTTTTTAAGTAAGTCTTTTGGAATTGGCTCACCCGTTTTGTAGTGCTTTGCATAGTTTGCAATAACTTCAGGGTACATTGCCCAGTCTTCTTCGAAGGTAGAAGGGAACTCTACAAAGTCACGAGATGTAGAAGTACCTGAAAGAGTAGGGTATTTCACTTGAGATAACATGCCATGAACACCGTGACCCATTTCATGGAAAATAGTGGTCGCTTCTGAGTAGCTGATAAGCGTTGGCTCACCCTCAGGGGCTTTTTGAATGTTCATTACATTCACAATCACAGGGCGCTGATTGTCTAGGCCAGACTGTTTAACAAAGGCACTTTTCCATGCACCACCACGCTTACCTTCACGAGCAAAGTAGTCAGCGTAGAAAATAGCTAGGCTAGAGCCGTCTTCGTCTAATAGTTCATAAGCTTCTACGTCTTCATGATAAACCGGTAAGTCTGGACGCGGCTTGAAAGTGATGCCGTATAAACGGTTCATAGTGAAGAACACACCATCTTTCAGTACACGATTAAATTCGAAATACTCTTTTACCGCATTTTCATCTAGGTTGTACTTATCTTTACGTACTTGCTCTGCGTAGAAGAACCAGTCCCATGGTGCTAGTTTGAAGTTTTCGCCAGAGGCATCAATTTTAGCCTGAATTGCAGCGGCTTCCGCATCTACATTCTGAAGAAGCGCAGGTACCATGCTCGAAAGCATATCTAACACAGCTTGTGGCTCTTTTGCCATTTGTGATTCAAGGCCAAAGTGCGCATAACTGTCATAGCCTAATAGTGCAGCGCGTTCAGCACGTAATTTAGTGATCGTAGGCACAATATCAGCGTTGCTGTTTTCACCTGTCAGAGCACGCTCAGCAGATGCACGCCAAACTTTCTCACGAAGGTCACGATTCTCTAAAGAGGCAAGAATTGGTTGACGTGTCGTATTCGTGATTTTGATAAGGTACTTGCCTTCATGGCCCGCTTCTGCCGCAGCAGTTGCAAGTGAAGCGATTTGTGCATCAGACAGACCTGCTAGTTGCGCTTTATCTTCAACAATTACGACATTGTTTTTAATCAGCGCCATAATGTTCTGGCTGAACTGAGTACCAATTGTAGAAAGTTCTTTATTGATTTCACGAATACGCGTTTTTTGGTCTTCGTTTAGTTTCGCACCTGAACGAACAAAGCCTTTATAAAGAACTTCTACGAGACGCTTTTCTTCAGCGGTTAGGTTAAGTGCAGCACGTTGGTTATAAACCGCTTCAACACGTTCGAAAAGTGCTTTATTTAAGTTGATATTGTCGCCATGTGCCGCAAACTTTGGTGCCATTTCTGTTTGAATAGCACGGCGTGCGTCGTTTGAATCAGTACCGTTTAAATTGAAGAAAATACGACTTGCACGAGTCAGTAGCTCACCGCTTTTTTCCATCGCAACAATGGTATTTTCAAAGCTAGGTGCTTCAGTGTTATTCACAATAGCATCAATCTCAGCAAGTTGCTCTTTCATGCCTTGCTCGAAAGCAGGCACAAAGTGCTCGTCTTTGATTAAATCAAATTGTGGTGTTTGAAATTGCAAAGGACTTTTCACAAAAAGTGGGTTTGTACTTTCAATTGAAGCAGAAACTTGCTCATTTTGCGCAGTGTTATTTGTTGTTGTATTGCTTGGCTCTGAGCAAGCACTTAATAAAAGTGCTGAACTAATAGCGGTAGCGATCAGTGTTTTCATTGTTTTTCTCTATTTATGTGTTTAAAACTAAGATGGTTAAAAGGAAAAGCGTGCACTTAAAGCACAATGGTCACTTAACATGTCGTCAATATTCATATTGTCGAAAAAATGAAACTTTAAAGACTCATGGTTGAATTTAGTGCTTAACGCACTAGAAATAAAAATATGGTCAATTGGTGCTGAGTATTTCGGATGACAACCGGTTTTGCCGTCAGTGAGGTTTTCTAATTGCTTATTAGGTAAGCTGGTGTCAGCAAATAAACCCGGTGAGTGAAATAAATCTTTTCTGAAGCGATTGTTAGGGGTCGCCAGTCTATGATTGAAGTCACCTAACACAATCCAGTTTTCTTGATTTAGTGCCTGAGATTCTAAATAGTCATCAAGAACCTTTACCTGTTGAGCAAGAACAGCGCAAGACTCTCTATCAGAGTCTAGGTAATCATCTACAAAGCAACCACTTTTAAGGTGAAGATTGACAATGTGAAGCTTTTCATCAGCATGTTGAACAGTTAACTTTATCCCCTGCCTTAAGCCTGGTCGAGGTACAGCAATCGCTTTTAGTTGTTCAACATTGTTTATTTTCAGTGAATTTCTTACCGCAAAAGCCACTTTTTGCTGTGTCGATGTCAGGCCACTTTCTCTACAGGTATAAGTTTGAGAATCAGGGCGGTCTGAGATGATTATTTGCCACTCTTCTTCAGGAAAAATACGCGCAACTGCTTTGGCTGACTCAACTTCTTGTAATGCTACAACGTCTGCTTTTAGGTTACTTGCATAGTCCTTTAGTTTTTCATAATCAGCTTGATTGCGTGCTTTACACCCTTGTCCATTTTTTTCAGCCAAATGCTCAATATTCCATGTAGCAACCGCCAGTGATTCTTCTGGATTAGAAACCATATTGCATGCGCTGAGTGCGAGAGTGGCGCAACAAGCAATAAGTGAGTGTTTGAAAGATTTATTCATCAACGTGCTTCTGAAAAACTTGAATGTCGTGATATGTTATAAAGTAACACCGCTTGATGCAATCTTTATTGCGCTAAATGGCAGAGTTGCACGATAAGTGGTAAGACCAAGTTAATTTATCGTTCGCTTTCTGTTTGGTATGACACTCCGTTGAAAGGTATAGGCTTTATGGCATTAATTATTAAGCAAGCAACTTTAGTGAATAATGGTGAAATGCAAGTTTGTGATGTGAAAGTTGAAGGTGAGCTAATCACAAAAGTTGCTGCCAATATTGCAGTCTCAGATACAGATTTAATTATTGATGCAGAAGGGATGTGGTTATTACCCGGTATGATTGATGACCAAGTGCATTTTAGAGAGCCTGGCTTGACGCATAAAGGCAGAATTGCGAGTGAGTCGGCTGCTGCAGTGGCTGGTGGAATAACCAGCTTTATGGAAATGCCTAATGTGTCACCTTCAACGACTACACGGCAAGCTTTGGAAGATAAAATGGCCATAGCAGAAAAAGACTCTGTCGCGAATTATTCGTTTTATTTAGGCGCTACACCTGACAACATTGATGAAATCAAAGCGGTCGACGTTAATCGAGTATGTGGTGTAAAAGTATTCATGGGCGCGTCGACAGGTGATTTGCTTGTTGATCATCCAGATGCGCTCGAGAAAATTTTTAAAGAGTGCCCAATTTTAATTGCGACTCACTGCGAGCAAGGAGAGGTGATAAAACAAAATCAAGCTCGAGTATTGGCTGAGTTTGGTGTGTCAAACATTGAGCATCACCCTGTAATACGAGATGCAGAAGCCTGCTATCAATCCTCGTCATATGCTGTTTCTCTGGCGAAAAAATACAATTCTGACCTACATGTTTTACATTTGACCACGGCTAAAGAAATGGCTTTGTTTGAACCTGGCCCAATCGAGAACAAAAAGATTACAGCAGAAGCCTGTGTGCATCATCTTTGGTTTAACCAAGACGATTATGCCGCGCTCGGAAATCAAATAAAGTGCAACCCTGCGGTTAAATCTGAGCAAGATAGACTAGCACTTTTAGCTGCATTACAAGAAGATAGAATAGACATTATTGCGACCGATCATGCGCCTCATACATGGGAAGAAAAGTCAGTCCCTTATGAACAAGCACCAGCAGGTTTACCGCTTGTAGAACATGCACTTTTAAGCTTATTAGAGCAAGTTAAACGCGGCACTATGTTATTGACTCAGGTAGTAGAAAAAACAGCACACAATGTGGCAAAACGTTTTGCGATTGAAAAGCGTGGTTTTATTCAAGAAGGCTATTTTGCAGATCTCGTTTTGGTTGACCCGAATGCCTCTACGTATGTGACTCATGAGTCAATTCGTTATATGTGTAAATGGACGCCTTTTCATGGCACAACCTTTTCACATAAAATCGTTGCGACCTTTGTAAATGGACAAAAGGTCTATGATGGCGAGCGCGTAAACTTGAACGCTAATGCTGCTCGAGCATTGTATTTCAGCCGCTAAAAGATAGAGTTGGCAATAATAAAAAGGTGTTTCTGTTCAGACACAAACGAGTCTGTGTAATTACTTAAAACTTTGTTTTTCTGTAACGAATTGAAACAATTTAATTACCAGAGCGTACCGCAAACAATTGCTATTTTAGGTGCGCACATTAAAGTACCCAATTCTTTCCCTTTGGGGATAAGTGAAAACACTAACAAGCAGCTGAATCTAATAAAAATAGAAATTCAGCAATTATAATATTGAGGGAAATCATGCGTATTAAAGCATTAACAGCCGCTATTGTGCTTGCAGCAAGCAACTTTGCGATTGCTGACGAGGGTATGTGGCAACCACATCAATTACCTGAATTAGAGTCTGTATTAAAACAAAAAGGGTTAGAAATTGACGTTCAATCGATCTCTAAACTAACAGAATTCCCAATGAATGCGGTGATTAGTCTTGGTGGTTGTACAGCATCTTTTGTATCACCAAAAGGCCTAGTGGTTACAAACCACCACTGTGCTTATGGTTCAATTCAGTACAACTCAACAACTGATAACAATATTTTAGAAAATGGCTTCTTAGCGAAAACACCTTCAGAAGATTTACCTGCAGCACCGGGCTCACGTGTTTATGTAACTGAAGAAGTGACGGATGTGACAGCACAAGTAAACCAGGGCACAGACGGTTTATCGGGTAAAGCACGTTACGAAGCAATTGATAAAAATCGCAAAGCCCTAGTTGCTGAGTGTGAAGCAGACGGTAGCTACCGTTGTAATGTATATACCTTCCACGGTGGTCTTGAGTACTACCTAATCAAATCACTTGAAATCAAAGATGTACGTTTAGCTTACACGCCAGCGATGGGTGTTGGTAAATACGGTGGCGATATCGATAACTGGATGTGGCCACGTCACACAGGTGATTTTGCTTTCTACCGTGCTTATGTCGGTAAAGACGGTAAACCAGCAGAGTATTCAAAAGACAATGTGCCATTTGCATCTGATTCATTCTTAAGTGTGAGCGCCAAGGGCGTACAAGAAGGTGACTTTGTGATGGTAACCGGCTACCCGGGCCGTACTAACCGTTACCGTATTGCGACTGAAGTGGATTACGTGTTCAATACGGCTTACCCGCTAGCACGAAAGCATAACTCTAAGTATGTTGAGTTGATTGAAGAAAATGCCCCTGAAGGCTCTCAAGCGCGCATTGCTTACGAGAGCACCATTGCAGGTTACAATAACTACATCAAGAACTATGGTTCTATGATTGAAAGCTTCAAAAAAGGCTCAATGTATACGCGTAAGCAACAGTTCGAACAAGACTTAGCGGCTTGGATCAATGCCAATAGCGATCGTAAAGCAAAATATGGTTCAGTGTTAACTGATCTGAATAAACTAGTTGCTGAATCTCAAGCGCATAATCAACGTGACCGTATGCTAGGTTATGTGCACCGTTCACAAATGATTTCTACGGCACGTATGCTTTACCGTCTAGCAGTTGAGAAGCAAAAGCCAGATGCAGAGCGTGAGCGCGGCTATCAAGAGCGTGACTTACCACGAATTCAAGCGCGGCTTAAGAGCATGAGCCGCCGTTATGATGAAACGGTAGATAAGGCAATCTTACTTCACTTCTTAGAGCTTTATGCTGCATTGCCAAAGTCAGAGCGTTTAGTTGAAGTTGATAAAGCATTCAATCTAACTAATGGCTTTAATAAAGCGAAACAAAAAGCATTGCTAGATGACATGTATGCAAACTCTAAACTGGCTGATGAAAAAGCCCGTTTATGGATGGCAGACCTTGAGTTCTCACAAATTAACGCAAGTGCAGATCCATTCGTTCAATATGCTAAAGCCATCTTTACTGTGATGAAGCAAATTGAAGATCAAGACAAGGAGCTTGCGGGTAAACAGCAAGCAGCTCGTCCGGCATTAATGGAAGCAATCATCGCGTATAATAAGTCATTAGGTAAGCCAGTTTATGCTGATGCAAACAGCACATTACGTGTTACTTACGGTACCGTTGGCGGATATTCACCGCAAGACGGTCTAGTGGCGACACCATTTACTTCTCTTGAAGGCTTATTAGCTAAAAACACCGGTGTTGAGCCGTTCAATTCGCCAGAGAAACAAAATGAATTAATTAAGCAAAAACTTTACGGTGCATACACTGGTGGCATGAATACAGTACCTGTTAACTTCTTATCAAATGTAGATACAACGGGTGGTAACTCAGGCTCACCAACACTAAACGGTAAAGCAGAGCTAGTTGGCTTATTATTCGACGGTGTGTACGAAAGTATCATTGGTGACTGGGATTATGACGCCAACCTTAATCGCTCTATCCACGTAGACTCACGTTATATGCTTTGGGTAATGGATAAAGTAGATAATGCACAAAACCTACTAAAAGAAATGAACATTGTTAAGTAACAGTTAGTTCTTAGTTTATTCAGAAAAGCGCTCATTTTGAAGTGAGCGCTTTTTTATTGAGCGAATAACATAACCCAAAAACTTTACATTAGTCGAAAAGTGTCGCAACGTGGAAAGAGAAATCTAGTGATTAAAAAGTAATGCAAAGTTTTTGAAGGAGTTAATTATGCGATTGCGACTGCGGCATTAAGTACATTACTCTTTATTGTGACTTTGAAAAAAACTGAAAGGCCTACTCGCACTGCTACAACGGTTGATAAAGGTACTGATAACGCCAACGCCACAATCATAGCTGGTGCAAGTATCACAACTCACAACCTTTCAAATGATTCGTCTAGTTCATCTTGTAGTTTCGATAGCGGTAGTAGTGGTGGAGCAGATGGCGGCTGTTAAATTTTAGAGCAAGGAGTATTAAATGCTAAATAGATATAACACAGGTCTAGTGATTGTAGATATTCAGGGTAAGTTGGCCACACTTGTGCATGATAGTGAAGCGATGATCGCGCAAACGGTGAAACTGATTCAAGCAGCTAAATTACTCGATATTCCGATTATTTTTTTAGAGCAATTGCCAGAAAAGTTAGGGCATACTGTGCCTGAATTACAAGCTTTACTCGAAGATATTCCCGCCATAGTGAAAAGCACCTTTGATGGTTGTGGCAGCGAAGAGTTTTTACAAGCCATCGATGCTGCAAGCGTCGATAATTGGCTGGTGTGTGGCATTGAAGCCCATATTTGCGTATATCAAACGGCGATGAGCTTAAAACAAAGAGAGTTTGGTGTTGAGCTTGTGCAGGACTGTGTTTCTTCTAGAACACGTGAAAACAAGGAGCTTGCGTTAACAAAGTTAAATCAAGCAGGTATTCAACTTACAAGTTTTGAAATGTGTTTGTATGAGCTGATACGAGACGCGAACGACCCTGTATTTAAACAAGTGTTACCGCTGGTGAAATGATCATTTCCTGAGCTATCTAACCTGAGCTTTGGTTAAGAGATTTACTAACGTATTGATATTGAAGTGATAAGTTCTTTTTCAAGTCTGCAGCCGGAGACTTTTAGCGATAACAAGGCGAATTTACGCGTCAATAGCTGGCCTATTGCAAGTAAATTCAACGCAGTTAACGTTGAAAGTAGCCGCTGGAGATAGATTTATTATCCGGAGCTCAGGTTATTTAGTTATTGATTTTTGTTTTCCCCAGCATCTTCAAAAGTAGGTTTCTAAAGCTGCGTAGCAGGGGATATAAGACGGCTGACACCCGCTTAGATTTAAACAGCCAATAATTCAATTTATTAAAAACACCAGAACGAGAACTGATTAGCGCGAGAGCGTGAATGGCATCCGCACCGTAATAAATTACGCCGCCCATCTTTAATACCATACCTTGATCAATATCGAGTCCGAGTTGAGTGATTTCTTCTAACACTCCACTGCTTTCTCGAGCATTGATAATTTTGAGCTCACCAATACTTTCTCGAATACGAACGACTTGGCAGTAGTTTTCACAAGCAGGACAGTCTTTATCGTAAACCAGTAAAATTTCTTCTTTTTTCATAAGCTACTCCACTGTTGCTTTAAGCCGATAAAATGCTCTACCCCAAAAGATAAGAAAATAATACCAGTCCTCTTAATTAAGCGATCTATTTTGAGGCGAAGAAAATTTGGCGATAACGAGGCGAAAATTTTGCTATTTAGTTGTTCTAAATAAGAAATTTTAAACGAAGTTAGCGTCAGTTTTAGTCCCTCTAAATGATCGAGTATTATTGAAGACTGGTATAAATGAGCTCCAAATCCAAAACTCACTTGAGCGACCCATAGGATTGTTAATAAAGAAAAATCCAGCCACACCGCGGGCAGTGTAAATTAAGGTAATTAAAATTAAAGCGGTTTTTAAAAGCGGCAATTTTGTAATAAGCCCTGCAGCAGAAAACGCATAGGCAGACCAAATAGCAAGCATGAACACGATGCCGCTGGTAATAAGAGCGGGTTTACTACTGCCTTGCTCTGCAAGTTGTGCCATTTGCTCACCAGCACCAAAAAAACGATACCAAGGCGCGCCAAAATAAATGCAACCCAGGTGCATAACTGCGGCGAGGGCACTTAAAGAACCTGCGAAGATAAGGAAAATATTCACTCTGAGTCCTGTTAAATAATTTTCTTTAAACGTAATGGCTACTTTAACGCGATGCTATTTTGAAAACATTAACTGATTGGTAAACAAACATTTCTAACTTTATAGACTATTAATGTTTTGGTTTCTCGCTAGCTCGACAGTTTCGCGTATCTTTTTGATGACCAAATCAGGAGCATCTGCTGGAATATTATGAGTCGCACCTGTTGCTATGATGTGCTCAGAATTGTTAGAAAGCGCAGCGATGCTTTTTTGCATGCTTTGCCACTTATCGGTAATGCTAAAAAATCGAGGGTTATTTGCATAAGCTTGTTTGTCATGACTGATTACCAGCATTTTTAAATTGCCAAAGTCATAGTCGAACGTTTCTAAAGGCGTATAAAAGCCTTTTTCATATCGATAGCTTGAAAGGACATGGGCGTATCTGAAGCTGCCATAATATTGGTCAAGTCGTTTTTGCATCGGTGTGTCATAGTGTTTGAAAATATTTTTTATATCAGATAATCCAAATGCAGCGTTGAGATACTGTAAGTTTTTAACCGAATCGGGAATTGGGTCGAACTTTCCTCGCATAATTTCATGCTGATATTCATGGGCAGAGTCTAAAAGGATAAGTGCAGCCAAGTTAATCTCATTTTTTGCTGCTGTTCTTCTAGAAATAATGCCGCCATAAGAGTGGGCGACTAAAACAACAGGTTCATTGCCAGCTATATGCTTTATCAGTTCAGTTTGCAGTGCTGACTTTTCACTTGTTGTAAAAGTAACTGGCACATTATCACTACCACCATGACCAAGCCTGTCGTAATAACAGCTAGTAAAGTTATTGGGTAAAGCTTTTGTGATAGTGTCCCAGCTTTGTTGTGAGTCAGCTGCAAATCCAGTTTCGAAGAACACAAAAGGTGCATTATTTCCTTTGCATAAATACCGAACTTGTTTGTTTTGATAAGTGAAGTATTGACCGGGCAGCTTAATGGTTTGGTGTTGAATAAAGGCAACAAAGCGAAGCAAGATATAGATGAATAATATGAGTGAAAAAGCAAAAAGAGCTTTGTTTGATTTTATGCGATGCGCAAATTTTGACATGGAAATTCTTCCCTGAAATTATCATTATTTTTGTATAACGATTCACAGCTTGAAAAGGGGTGAAAATAAATTTGAGAAATTAATTGTATTTTGACACTTCATCAAAGTGTCAAAATACAATAATACCCGGCCAGATTAAGCTACTTTTTCCTTACCAATCAATCTATCAATATCAACCTCGTCAATTTGTGAAGAGGCGAGATGTTGCTTGGCATAGTCCAAATACACACCTGAGGTTAAAAATAGCTCAAAAACGTCTGAGTCTATGTGTTGATCTTTCACCATAGACTGCATAATTTTCAATGATTCAGATAAGGTTTTCGCTTTCTTGTAAGGTCTATCTGCAGCGGTCAAGGCTTCAAAAATATCAGCCACAACCAAGATGCGTTCAGGGATAGATAAATCTTCTTTTTTCAGCTTTCTTGGATAGCCTGTGCCTATCAAGGTTTCGTGATGGGTTGATGCCCAACGCGGTACATTGGCTAAATCATCAGGAAATGGCAGGCTGTCGAGCATTTTTATGGTGCTTATCATGTGCTCATTAATTCTGAATCGGTCTTCATGCGTAAGTGTGCCGCGAGAGACGGTTAGGTTATAAAGCTCGCCCTTATTGCTAAGTAAGTCAGGGATATCCATTTTTATCCCATATTTTTCGGCATACTCAGGCTTGATTGTTCTGGGTTGAAGATGTTCAGTTTTATCACTGAGCAACATTTCAACACAAGGCAAAGGATTTTTTAACCCGTGTTTAGCTTCAAGTTCCAATTGCGATAAACCAAGCGTATCGTCAAAGTGTCGTTCCCAAGTGATAACAGATAAATTCTCAAGACGGGCAACTTCTTCATCGCTGAGGTATTCTCCACCTTGATTACACTTAGCAATAAATGCAAAGTCATCTTGTAATTGTTTGAATTTTCGCTCAAGTTCGGTTTTATAAAATGCTTGAGATTCAGGGTAGAGTTGTGTGTTTTGATGGTATTCAATGACAGCATCTCGATATAAAACTTCAAATCGCATGCGAACTTCATGTATACGATTATAAATGGTTTCTAATTTGGTTGCTTTGTCGACGATATATTCAGGTGTAGTTATTTTGCCGCAGTCATGTAACCAAGCAGCCATTTTAAATTCACGTTTTTGTTCAGCAGTTTTCAAATTAAAATCACTAAACATGCCGTAATTGGCCGATGAGGCTGCTTCTGCTAGCCTAATGCCTATATCTGGCACGCGTTTACAGTGTCCAGCAGTATAAGGAGATTTGTCATCGATGGCTTGTGCTATCAGCTCTACAAAAGACTCTAGTAATGCAGCTTGCTGTTTTTCATGTTGTTTAATCGAGGCCGACATCTCAGCTAAAGACGCGCCAAGCTGGTCAAGCTCTTTGATGTTGCTGTGTTCAATAGCAACGTCATCGTACTGCCTACGTTTGATTTTTCTGTTCTGTGCCATCAGTTTGTGGATGGGCTGTACTATGGGAGCTGAAAATAAGTAAGACAGAGGAAGCAAACAAACAAGGCATGCAGCGGTGAGAAAAATAGATACCTTTACTTGGTTTAAGCTTTTTTGATATAGCTGGTTACTTGGGGTGACAATAGCGAAAAAGGTTTCTTGTCTGTCATTTACTTTAACAGGGCTGATATAAACATATGTTTCTTGATTATCGATGCTGACAGTGAGCAGAGTATTTTGCAGATTATTTTCGCTGATTGCTTCTAATAAGACTTTGTGAGGAACAGCAAAGGCATGGGTGCTAGATTGCTGAGGATCAGATTTCGTTAACCATTTATTCCGTAAGCTTGCCTCTTGAGCACCAGAGATACTTTCCATTGCACGATTTATAATTGGAATTAGGTTCTCAAACTCTGGTTTGAGAAGTAAATGTAAATTAGACGGAAAATCATAATGTGAGAATGATAGAGGCTCATTGACTATCACATCTTCTATAAAAAACTGAGACTGTGTTTGTAAAAGTGATAAATGGCTATCAAGCCCAGCGTCTGCTTTGCCACTTTGTACTGCGAAAAAGACGTCTCTAATGGTGTTTACTTCTAAAAGATTGATTGCGGGAAACTGCTGTTTTAGTGGTTGTATGATTGACCAACCTTTCGCAATTGCTAAGGTTTTACCATTCAGATCAGTAATAACATTAATTTTAGACGCGTTAGCTCGAGTGACTGTGGCATAGGGTAAATTGAGGTAAGGTGCAGAAATGGAACCCATACTTTCATTTTCAGGTGTTCTATAGATTGCCTGTAGCCCATCTAATTCATTATTTTTATATTTTCGAACGAGTTCAGGCCAAGTAAAGCCATTCACAAACTCTATTTCTAACCCTGTCATTTGAGCGATCAGCTTCAATTTATCTACTGAATAGCCCCTTGGTTGACCAGAAATGGCAAAGTCGATAGGACTCCAGTCTTTTGAATTAGATATTTGTAATGAAGGTGCATTGCGGACGATTTCTTTTTCACTTTCTGTGAGTGAAAAATTGCTATATTCGAAGCTGGTATTTTCTGAGGCTTGTTGTTGATTGGTTGCAATAACCTCACCGGTGGCCTGATAAACAAATAAGTTACTTTCTATGGCGAGACTATGTTTCTTTAGATACATAGATAAGCTAGAAAGTGCAATATCAACACCTAAAACAGCTTCTGATGCTAGCATGTTCTTAGAGTAGGTTAACCCAGGTGCTTCAAGAGACTTAAATTGATAAGGTGCTGACTTATAAACCTGTTCATGACTTGCACCTTTAAACCAAAGGCGTGAAGTGGGGTCAAATTCATGGGATTCACTGTAACTGATGCGAGGCGTTAAGTTTTGATCTAAAAAAGTGACGGTTCTAGTCGGTATATCAGCATTTGGTGCTATTTCAATTTTTAGCCACCTATCAGAAGCCAAAGCATTCAATTGAATTTTAATTTCTTGGGAATTCAGATTGATAAGTTGCCCGAAGTGGCCAGAGGGGTGGCCAATGAAAATAGAGTAATAAAGTGGGTTTTTTTCCATTGCTTTGGAAAACATTTGCAGTTGCTCTGTCGATAAACCTTCGACTTGGTTAAAGCGATTATTAGTAGAAAGTAACTCCGTCAACTCACTGGCTTGGTGATCAATCGCCGCTAAATAATCTCGTGTATATTCAGATGACATCTGAAACTGCTCAAAAGCACTTTGCTTTGCTTGCTGAGTTGAAAAATGATATTGCAGTAAAATGGCAATGCCTGCAGTTAATGTTGTGGCAATGACAAATATAGAAAAGAGCGTAAACCGAATCGAAAAACGCCACTTTTTAGTTGAGGGCATGAACACATCCTTGCATGCTTATAAAATAAACTAGTTCCTAGCTTAGAAAAGGAATTATATTATTTCCAATGAAAGTTATTCAAATTTCATTAGGTTAATTCCCAGTATGGTGTTTCTCCAAAATGTGTTTTTAAATAGTCGATAAAAACACGTACTTTGGGAGCGAGTAATCTAGAGCTAGGGTAAACGGCCCAAATAGAGGTATTGCTCACAAGCGGCGTATCTGTGAGCACGGGGATAAGCTGTTTGGCTTGAATTGCTTTGTAAGCACACCACTGCGAACAAATAGTTAGACCTAAGCCATTGATTGCTGCGTCACGAATTGCTTCGCCGTTATCTGCACGCAAGAAGTGTTTGATTTTAATTGACTGATGCCCTTCGTTAGTTTGAAAAATCCAAGTATCTAGTCCCATGAGATCGATACATTGATGATTAAGTAGGTCACTTGGTTTGGTAGGGGTGCCATGTTTATTTAAATAGCCAGGAGATGCGCAGACAAGGCGAGTATCTTGTGCAATTTTTCGAGCGACCAGGCTTGAATCATTTAAAGCGGCATTGCGTATAGCCACATCAAATCCACCCTCGACCATATCAACAATACTGTCACTTAAACGCAAATCTAAACTTAAGTCAGGGTATTGGGCCATAAACCCATTCAAAGCAGGAATAAGGTGCATTCGCCCAAAAGAAGCGGGTGCTGTAATACGCAGTCTACCTGAAGGGGACATATTACCAGAGCCGACAGAAGCGAATGCGACATCAACACTACTCAGTACTTCTTGAGCATGAGGCAAAAATGCCACGCCATCTTCGGTTAAAGAAACTTTTCTTGTTGTACGATGTATTAAACGAACACCTAAGCTTTCTTCAAGTTTACTAATATGACTGCTAGCAACGGCAGGAGATAAGCCCAATTCTTTACCTGCCAAGCTGATATTGTGACAAACAGCAATTCGTATAAATAACTTCAAGTGCTCTATATTCAAGATCTCACCTACTCAATATTTTTACTCATTATCAAAAATACATTGAAAGTGATGATAAATATATTATCTTTATCAATCTTTAAGTTATAAAAATAAAAGGCCAGCTTCATAAGCTGGCCTATAATAATTAACTTAACCTATGAAAGTTTATAGATTTTTATGCTCTGCGACGTAATGCAAAGCCACCTAGTAGTATTAACCAAAGTATATGGAGTGAGCCCGCGCTCTCTTCCTCTTCATAATATGAAGAGTCATCATTATTACCAGTGCTGGTATCTACAACAGGCTTTTTACCTAGTGTTTTTACATCAGAGAAATTGCTGTAGGCCTTGATAGTATTATCTGTGCCAACTTCATGGAGCGTCATTGTGAAATAATAATTACCATAAGGTGGTTCATCATAATCTGTAAATCGAGTGATATCTTGCCAGTATTGATTTGCATTTAGAGAGCCAAGGTTCACTTGTGCAATCGTATAGCCTCTGATTGTACCACCGTTATAAGGTGTACTCGTCGCCCACAACTTTAACTCTATCTCTCTGTTTTTATAGTCATCACTATAGTTGCTAACTTTGTCTACATTAAGCTCAATTGTGCTGCCTAAAATTTCAAAACTACATGGACAATCAAGGCCTAAATCATCTGAGCCTGATAGTTGTTGATTAGAAACAACCAGAGGATTCGAAAATGTAACGTGATCCATTAGGTATTCTTGACCATTTTGCACTTCAGTTACTGTTAAAGTAACCGAATAGCTGCCCTCTGGAGGGGTATTATAGGCTTCAGAGAAACGGATACTATGATAGTACTGATTTGCTTGTAATGGGTCTAATTGCTTCTCAGCAATAACATAGCCGTTAATGCTTCCACTACCACTGTAAGGTGAATTTGTTGCCCATAATTTCAGTTTTAAAGTACCACTGCTACCTGATGTTCTTAAGTGAGATACTTTCGCAGCTTCAATGTTTACTCGACTGCCTTCAATTTGATAGCTACATGGACATTCTAAGTCAATGTTCTGTGATGCATTATCGCCACCATTTCCACCGCCAGAACCTGACCCTGAGTTGCCACTATCAAATGTTTCTGTCCCGCTAAATTTTTGGTAAGCCACAATATAGTCTTGGCCATTATACTCAGTTAGAACCAGTGTTAAGTAATACTCGCCATCTGGTGGCTGATTGAAGCTGGCTTGTCTATTGATACTGTGAAAATATGTATTGGGTTGCAGTTGTCCTAAATTAGTTTCAGCAAGGACATAGCCATTAATTGAGCCACCATTATAGGCTTGCTTAGTCGCATAAAGCTTGAGCTTAAGTGAGCCACTTGTGGTGTTTGATTGATTGTTTACAACCTTACTTACTTTAAGCGTAACTAAGCCATTGTTGAGATCGTAAGAGCATGGACAATCTAAACTAAAGTTAGATGAGCTACCACCACCATTGCCAGAGCCGCCACTGCCGCCGCCTTCTCCGCCACCGCTAGTGTTAGAGCTGAATACGAAAGGGTTGTTTGTTGCAGCCATCGAGTCTAAAGATGTATTTAGATTAGGATATTCAGATACATGCAAGAATAAATAGTAGGTGCCAGCTGGAGGCCTTCTAAACTCTGTAGTAAAACGTACATTTACGAATGACTGGTTTGGGTCTAATGTACCGTACTCAGTACTGCCTTTAAAGGTTGAAAGGTTACCTTCAGCTAATACATAAACAGCATTACCCGTTGGACTATTTTGTGTGTTAGCAATGAGTTTTAAATACAAAGTTCCAGTACGGTTATTACCTTGATTCGAGATTTTTGGTACATATACTGAAACTTGATCGCCATTTATTGAAAAGTTACCTGTGCCTTCAAACTTAACTTGCGAGTTTGCAAAACTAGACGCGCTAACGATTAAGCTTAATAACGAAACTAAAAATACAAAAGCCCTCATTATTTCGCTCCCAATTCTTCAATAACAACTAAATCAGCACAAAGCGCAGGTTCGTGTAAATCAACAGTCTGTGACGGCGTAAGTAAAGCTAATTCGGCAAACGCAAAATTGGCATCGCAAGGTAAATCAAACTGTCCATGGGCAGATAAATTGAGAACAGGGCCAGAGTTCGCTGATACCTGAATAGGCCATGACGAGTTATTGATTAGTTGGACTTTTTTACTTTTCATTGTTGAGTAAAATGAAATTCTTAAATTTAATCCATCTTGTTCATGATCGAAAGCGTATCTCAAGTTTTGCTTAAGTTCACTTGTCACGAGTGTTTGAGTGAATGCCGTCTTTTTTAATGGTTGGTATCCATATTCATTGGCTTTGCTTTGCATGCCGGTTAATAAGCATGAAGCAAAAATCAGAAGGGTTGTTTTACGCAAAATAGGTTCCATGAATTTTGTTGAGGGTTTAAAACGGCGGCGATAATATAGGAAAATCGAATAATAAAAAAGCGGTGTTTTGACGTTTTTTTCGACGCAAAATGTTAAGCAATTAATGTTTAATGAGTTTTATGCAAAGAAAAAGTAAAAAAAGATTTTAAGGACGTGTTGAATTTAGATTAACCCGTTTTATTGGGTGCTTTAGAAAGTATATGTAAAATGAGGGAAGTAGCCTAAAGCATGTTTAGGCTAACAAGACTGGGACGTTTATTCTGGAATAAACTCAAAAGATGCGGCACGAGAAAGACGGTTGTTAACCGCTAACCAGTCGTCGTTCACAGGGGGTGTTTCGACAAAGATTTTAGCCGGTGTGAGTTTATCTAAACAGTACAAATCGTAGTAAAGGCTTTTACCGTAACCTGCAGCATCACTGGCAATTTGCTTGATGAGCTCTGGCTGCAAACCAAATTCAATTAGCTCAGCCAAAACTTGCTCTGAATAGGCAAGTACTGCGATGTTTTTGTTGCTTTCATTTTCAATGGCTTGAGTGAGCTCCGCAGTTTTCACTAAAGTCACCGGCGCATTTGGCTGGTAGTGGGCTTTAACGTTACCCGGTACCGCTTCGTTATGCTCCATTGGTGTTGTGACCGGTTTACCTAAACATTGTTCAATTTCAGTAGCTGAAATTGGACCTGCACGTAAAACTCTTAGTTCATCTGATGTTAAATCTAAAATAGTCGACTCAAGACCATGCTCGCACGAGCCACCTTTTAGAACCGCCGGAATACGACCCGTTAATTGCTCAACCACTTGTTCAGGCACCGTTGGACTTAATTGCTTATAACGGTTTGCTGAAGGTGCGGCCAATCCTGTGTCTAAATCAATTAACACTTTCAAAAACAGCGGGTGAGAAGGCACGCGTAGTGCGATGGTGTCTTTACCACCGGTTACTGGGTTATTCAGCCCAGCTTTGGTGTTTAAAATAACCGTCAATGGCCCCGGCCAAAATGCATCAGCAAGCTTTTTAAGATCAGCAGGAACGGACTCTGCCCAGCGTGCAATATGCGTTTCATCGGGAATATGCACGATTAACGGATGATTTGATGGGCGGCCTTTTGCTGCAAATATTTTTGCCACGGCTTCAGGTTGCGTTGCATCCGCAGCAAGGCCGTACACGGTTTCAGTCGGCAGGGCGACACATTCGCCTTGTGCTAGAAGCTTAACAGCTTGGGCGATCCCTTCGTCTCCGGTGAGAAGCTCTAGTGTTTCAAATTCATTCATAGGTAAACCTTAAGGATTACAGAGCTGACAATAATAGGGATCGGCAGCGGTTTGTTCGGTATTTTTTAACTCAGTATGGTCGCAGCATTCACAGTGATATTTATGCTGCTTGATTTGTTGTGTTGCAAGGCCGCATTGTTCACAAGGCAGACCAGCAATGGCTTCTTTTACAACAAAGTCTTTGGCATTGCACTTAGGGCAAATGGCACTGAGCCTGTTTGCTAAATCGTCGGCAGCTTTACTGATCATTTGCTGGCGAAGCGGGCAATACATAGCGCGTAAATCTGGTTCAATTAACGCTTCGGTTAATTGCTTGTCAGCTAAAGTTTCAATCAACGTTTCGCTGCTTAATCCTTTTAAGACTTGCTCATCAAATTTCAGCAACCAACGCTGACCTTGAAAATGATTGAGCTTTTTTAACAAGGTATCGCGGCAAGTATCACTGTTTACTTGAATACTTGAGATTGCAAAAGGCCCTGAAGCGGTTGCATAAATTGCTTGCCCAGTTGCACGTTCATAAAAACATACAATCTCGTCATTCCAGTTCACTATGCCCGGATAAGGGCCATTGCCAAAACTCCCTTCGCTGCCCAAACCAAATTCGGCACCGAGCAACTCACACGCCATTTTTGCTTTTTTTAAAGCCGCTTCTTTAGGGCTGAGCGTACGTTCAATGTCGCCTGCAAACGTGCCTAAGCTGTCGGTGTCAAACGCATTGCTTTCAACCACATCAAAGCCAAGCGGCGCGAGTGCGTTTGCGATGCACTTGGCTTTATCATGTTTAGTGATAAGTACAGCTTGATTCATAAATGACACGACCTTCAAACAACTCAATTACAGAAACGAGATTAAAATAACAAAATCCCAAAGCTCTGATAAAAACAGGCTTTAAAAAGGGGCGTTATTATACGGCGAGTTGCACAAATTTGTCACTATTTTCGCCTTGTCAGCGGGGTATAAGATGAGTGGTTTTAAAAGTGGTATGGATGAATAAAAAAGGAGAAGCAGGGGGGGCTTCTCCTTATAAATCTGAGTTTAGTTAATTATACAAACTTACTTGCCCATCATTTTGGTTGGGCTTTGCGCTGCAAGGTACGCAAATACAGCATAAACCGCTACGTTCTGGTTTAACTTTGCAGGGTCGATTTTATCTAATGTGTCATCAGCAGTGTGGTGGTAGTCAAAATAGTCAGTACCATCTTGATGTAGAGAGAAAATAGGCACGACTTTAGAGTCTTTAAATGGAATTAGATCAGGACCACCAAAAGCGTTGTTACGCGCATCGTATTTAACCCCTAAATCTTTTAAATGCTTAGCAATCGCACGTACTGTCGGTAATGAGTTTGAAGCAACGCGAGATTCAACTGCATAGATAAGATCGGCACCAAAGTCAGACTCAGCCGCAGCAACAATATTACCAAGCTCATCTTGGTGCTTTTTCACGTAAGCTTTTGCGCCCCAAAGACCTTGCTCTTCAGCGGCGAATAACACCACTCGCACACTGCGTTTAGTCTTTATTAGCTCGCTAATGTGTTTTGCCGCAGCCGTGATAATTGCCACACCCGCACCATCATCAAGTGCGCCTGTGCCTAAATCCCATGAATCTAAATGCGCGCCTAACAGCACGTATTCGTTTGGCTTTTCTGTGCCGGTAAACTCACCGATGACATTGTAAGAAGTGCCCATGCCTTTTGATTCAGCTTGTACGTTTAAATTAACTTCAACTTTATGACCCAGTTGCAATAAACGTTCAATTTGGTCGGCATCTGGGTTTGCCAGTGCGACGGCAGGAATGGCTTTAATGCCATCTTTATAATGGTTACCGCCAGTGTGTGCAAAGCGGTGTTTTGCAGTACTGACCGAGCGCATCATAAATGCCACCGCGCCTTTTTGGCTGGCAACAACGGCACCCCGGTTACGCGCTTGTACAGCAGGGCCGTAACTGTTGCCGTCTAGGCTGCGGTCCATACGGTAATTGATAAAAACAATCTTACCTTTGGCGGCATTTTTTGGCGCTGCTTCTAGCTCTTCTAGCGTTTCAAATATGACAATAGGTGCGCGCGTGCCATCTTTTGGGGTGCTGACACTGTTGCCAAGTGCGGTGATGTGAATAGGTTGCTTTGACGGCAGAATAATTTCGGCTGATTCAGAATAGCGCAGCCAAGCTGGGAATTTTGCAGGTTCTTTCCAAACTTTGTCGAAGCCTAAACGCTGAAGCTCTTTCATCGCCCAGTCTACGGCTTCAAGATCTTTAGGCGTGCCTGCCATACGCGGCCCAACTTCTGTGGTCAGCCTTGCCACAATATCGTAAGCCAGTTCGCTATTAAGCGACTTTTCTTTTAATTGCTCGGTGACTTTAATGGTTTGTGCATCAAAGGTGTCGGCAGCAAACACATTGGCGCTTAACACCAAGGCTGCCAATAATAACTTTTTCATTTTTATAGGCCTGTTGTAAAAATTAAAATAAGTCTGGAACGTTCCATAAATAAATACAAGTATTTAGGATGAATGAAGAAGGTAAGATCACTTTCGTTCTTTTCTATGTTCTTTTAAATACCTGTTTAATAGAGTTTCTGTAAACATATTGTCATTATAGTCAGGTAACCAGTCGCTATTGAGCAATTTGGTCGCGGCTAATTTTACGTTTTCATCATCTTGTTTAATGACATGCCACTTAACTTCATTGAAACCGCTGAACTCACCGTTGAGTTCACGCCATAGTGCTAAGTCCTGTGTGAGCTTTGCAAGTGTTCGGCTTATTTCGGTATTTTCATGTTCTGTATTCTTGTTTTCTAAACCTTGCAAAATTTGCGCATAAGTCAGATACAACCCAAGGTTTTGCTCAACAGGTGTTGTTAAACTCGCAAACTCAGCAAAGTGTTTAGTAAATAAATTAAGCGCCATTTGCTGGTCGTTATTAGCTATTAGTCCATGAATGTAAGGAATAACATAGCGATTTAATGCTGGGGCGAGTTGATACCTTTGCTCAAGCTTCTCGAGTGCCACAATTAAGTGCTCTGGTTTAGCAGCAAGTGCCGCTTCAACATAAAAAGTAAAATCGTTAGGAATATATTGTTTATTTGTTTGCTCAAAAACAGTCTGCGCATCCTTTAATTGGTTTGTACTGAGTAAGAACAGCACATGCTGTAATTGAAAGTGGGCAAATTTGTTTTTGTATTCATCACTTTCATTTTCGTAACTGTATTGTTCATACCAAGCTTCGTATTCCGCAGCAATAGGCTTAGTGAGCGGATAGAAATCGAGCGCATAAAGCGGGGCATTTCGTAAGTTTGGCGCAATTAAGCGGGCACGTTCAAAGTATTGCTGCGCTTTTTTGCGATCGCGCTTAACTAAATAGGCATAGGCTAATTTTATGAGCACCTCAGGATCATTTGGGCTTAGCTTGAACGCAGTTTGCAGTGAGGTGAGTGCCTCTGTTGTTTGTTGTTGCGATAGCAAGAAATCACCATAAAAAAGGTGAAATAAACTACTTTTTTGCTCTAGTAATAGTCCTTGCTCGAAATAGGTTTTTGCTGTTTCAAAGTCACCATTTTGCTGGTGGAGGGCACCAAGTAGTGCAATGGCATTAATATGATGGGGAGCAATTTCTATGGCTTTTTGCAGCAAGGGTAAACAGCTTGCGTAGGTTTTCGTTTGGCTGTGCTGACCGTAAACAAGCAATTGGTAATCGCTGTTACACAAACCAAACAGGGCATTAGCGTTGTTAGGGCTCTTATTCAAAATGGCTTTATAGAGTTTACTTGCCTTGTTGATCGAGTTTACATCACGTTGTTTGACCAAATGATCTGCAAGGGTTAAATCTTCAAAATAAGTTTGTTCATTTGGCTGTTTTTTTACCTGCGCTTGTAACTCTTCTTTGATTGAGCCGTTGTTCATAAACCAAAAAACGATAACCATAAACACAAGAACACATACAGCGAAAGCCGTTAACTTATGCTTTTTCGTTATTTTTTCAGCCGGCGCTTGTTGTAATGCTTGTTTCTTTGAGCTGCCTTTTGCTAATGAATTTTGTGCTTCATGCTCAAAGCTCAGATCAATATGAGGGGAGAGCCTATAGCCTTTTCCCGAAATCTGTTCAATGGCTTCAGTAATGGTTTTATCTTGATGAAGTGTTTTTCTGAGTTGTGCAACGGCCTGATAAATAGAGCTATCAGTAACTACGCGATCGGGCCAAATTTGCTTGGCGATAAAATCTAAACTCAGCGGTGTGTTTTGATGGCGAGTTAGTAAAACCAATAAAGCCATAACTTTAGGCGGCAGCGAGCACTCGAACGATTGTTCGGCTAAAGTGAGCTTGTTCAAATGCGGCTCTACATACCAATTGGCGAGTATAAAAGGGGCCTCTGTCTTTTCCATCTTTATGATAACTATACTTATTTTTATTTTGAGACAAAATTCAGAGTAAAATTATATGCTTTTTAGGTAATTAACCCAGTGTTTTTTTAAGGTGGCGTCAGTTTCAAAAAAGGAGTCGCCATGAAAACACTTATGCTAACTAGCTTACTATTACCTTTTGCTTTAAATGCGAAAGAGTTTGATGTCATCATCAAAAACGTTACCGTTATTTCGCCGCTTAACCCATACCAAGCCAGCGTTGCAGATAAACGTTGGGTCGGCATTCAAGATGACAAAATTAAAACCATATCGACAAAAGCCTTGAACGACGTTGACGCTAATGTGATTGATGGCACCGGTAAGTTTGTAATTCCCGGTTTGATGGACGCCCATGTGCACCTAAATCGCATGCCTGGATTACCCTTTGAGCTTAGCAAGTTTAATGAAAAGGAGATTGCAGAGCTTGAAAGTTTACAGCAGCAATACCTGCAAAGGCAGGGCAAGAATTACTTATATTACGGTGTAACTCAAGTGCTTGAGCCGGGTGCGAGTAAAGAGAGTATGTCGTTATTTCAAAGTAACGGTGTGGCACCAACAAGCTATTTTTGCGGTGCTGTGCCAATTTATCAAGGATATAACGCACAAGGTATAAATTATGAACACCTACATGAAAAGCGCCCGTATTTCGTGCATCAACATGGGGATCCGAGTCATCAATATGAGAACCACATATTAGAAAGTCATTCACCTAAACAATTAATAAAACACATGGCCGATGATGGCGCTATATGCACCAAAGTGTATCTAGAGGATGGTTTTGGTGAGCGTTCAGATATTCCGCTAATCGCTTCTAACACGCTAGAAGAACTCAAATCTGCCAGTGAGCAACACGGTTTAAAAATGATGGCTCATGCCAATGCCACCGACATGCAGCGTTTAGGGTTGAATCATCAAGTGGATGTGATGGCACATGGTAATTGGAATTGGCTTGACGAAAGCAAAGAAAGCAGAAAAGGTGTAAGTGATGAACTACCAGCTAAAGTAAAAGCTGTCGCCGATGACATTATTCGCTCAGGTGTTGTTTATCAACCAACACTCAATGTCATGCGCGCGCTGACAGATGTGATGCGTGAAGGTCATATTATTCAACCGGAGTACAAAACAGTGCTGAGTGAAGCGCAAATTGCTTGGTACCAAACTGAAGCAGGGCAATGGTTTGCACGAGAAATGAAATCAGGCTGGGGCAATATGAGTGATGCACAAAAAATTGCACGTTTTGAGTTTAACCAACAGCTTGGTAAACGCGTTTTAAATTACATATATCAAAACGGTGGTTTGATTTCACTCGCAACCGACACACCACCTGCACCGACCTATGCATCACAACCGGGATTAGCAACCTATTGGGAATTAAAAGATATGCATGCCGCAGGGATGAGTTTAGCAAGTATTCTTGCTGCGGCAACCTTGAATAATGCCAAGGCATTTTCGCTAGATAAACAGTACGGCACTGTTGAGACGGGCAAAGTGGCTAATTTGTTGTTGCTCAATGCCAACCCTTTGCACAGTGTTGAAGCGTATAATCTGATTGATACGATTATTTTAAACGGTGAGCCTTTGTCTAGAACTTATTTAGAAATAACAAAATAAATCAGCAGATTGCATTTTGTTTAGGAAGATGTTTCTATGGTCGAGAATGTACCTGATAAGGAAAAGTCATGATCCGCCTAGCAAATCTAGAAGATCTTCCACACGTGCTCAACTTATACCGAGAACTACGTCCGCATGACCCCGAGCTCGAAAAGTCTTTTTCTGAGCAAGTATGGGCAGAGATGATGCGCTGCCCAGAAACACATATTGTAGTGGCAGATATCGAAGGGGGGTTAGCCGCAACTTGCGCACTGGGTTTAAATAAGAGTATTGCGAATGGTGGTCGACCTTTTGCCATTATTGAACATGTGATCACCGCAGAAAAATTCCGCCGTCGTGGATTAAGTCAACAGGTACTTGAGTTTAGCATTCAAAAAGCATGGGAGCTAAATTGCTATAAAGTCATGCTGCTCTCAGGCGAGAATCTCACTGGCGCGCACCGAGTATATGAGTCGGTAGGCTTTAAAGCAGGTATCGAGAAGGGGTTTGTGATTAAAGCGCCAAAAAAGTAATAGAATAAATGAACAAAACAATATTAGTTACCGAAAGACTCACCTTAGCCCCTTTAAATGAAAGCGATAAGTCTCTTTTCATTCATTTATGTATGGACCCTGAGGTGATGGAACACTGTTATGATCCTAGTACGTTAGAAGAAGCTGAGGCTAGCTTCGAGGCTTTTGCTCAGCCGTGGGATAGCGACAGTCATGATTGGTTATGTTTTGGTATCACTGACACTAATACAGGTGAAAAAGTCGGAAATATCTCGGTCAAAATACTTGATCACGAGCAGCATATTGGCGAAGTCGGGTTTTTATTAAATCCTTGCAAGCAAGGCAAAGGGTATGCGTTTGAAGCACTTAAACGGGTAAAGACGTTTTCTTTTGATGTGCTTAACCTACAAAAGCTGAAAGCGATTTGCTCGACTCAAAATACGAGCTCGATAAAGTTATTAGAAAAGTCAGGTTTCATCCAAGCCGCATTACTTAAAGATAATGTTGTGATAAAAGGTAGGTCAATTGATGACTACCAATATGAATACATTCGTTAAACAATAAATATAAAAGGTAAACAATGAAAAAGTTGGCCATAGCAACAGCTGCTCTTGTACTTTCTGGCTGTATGTCTACGCCTGAATCAGTCAACTTCAATGGTGAGATGGTCGGTACATATAGTGTTGCAGCAAGTTGTAGCGATATGCTGTTAGATACAGATTGTTCAGGCATGACCGGTGCTACAAAAGATATTGAGTTAGCAGGTATTAAATTGAGAGCTGCTGCAGGTCAGTCAGGTAAAGTCGTATTTATTATGTCTGAATCGAGTTTCAGCACAGATCAAAATGCGCTTCAAAATGGTGCTAAGTCTTTAGAGAAACTATTCAAAGATAATGGCATTCAAATTGAGTCGAAGAAAGTGATGTTCGGTGGTAGTGACGTATACGGCGTTCATTTTCAATTAAGTGACAATGGCTATCGCTTGTTAAAATCACTTTAATTTCAAATGGGCTTATATTTTTGTAAGCCCATAAAACATTTCATTACGACATTTGGCCGCTGACTATTTGCTGAAAGTTAAAGTGAGTGCCCATTTTCTTAGAACAATTAAAATCATAAAATCATACCTTATCACTTTAGGTTATAACAATTTCGTAACAAATTCTGTGCAGCTGTATTTAAGTTAGTACAAACTTTGCTCAAACAATACACGTCTAGACGTATGAACATTCACAGTCCAGTGTAATGGAGGTTTTACAGTAGGAAATGAAGTATTTAGAGTTTTTGCACCTATAATAAAAACAAATTGACAGCGTTGGACATTTGTTCTTTTCTTGTTGCTTGTAAATGATTTGTTAATCGTTTGCGCTCTAAAAACAAGATAAGGAATCAAAATGAAAACCAAGTTGAACAAAACTACACAGGCACTTATTTTTTGCGGTGCATTGGTCCCAGCAGTTCATGCATCGACACTGATAGATGAAAGCAGTATCGAAACAAATCAGGCTGAGCGTTACATCGTTACACTTAAAAGTGAGCAAGGCACAATTGCGCAGCCTTTTGAGCTAAGCCCACAACAAACCAAACAGCTTCAAATGAATCGTCTTCAGTCAGTTGCACTGACGGTATCGGCTCAAGCTGAACAAGTTTTACCGTCAATTAATGCGGTGTCTATGTCTCTAACTTCTGAGCAAAAAGCTTTGTTAGCTGCACGCTCAGATGTGTTGTCTATCGAAGTAGATCCAAAGCGTTACCTAATGGCTGAAAGCACGCCTTATGGCATCAATATGGTGCAAGCTAACCAGTTGTCAGACACCATGTCGGGCAATCGTAAGGTATGTATCATGGATACAGGTTATACCTTAAATCACCCAGATTTACCTTCAACGGGAATTACTGGTGATGACGGCTACGGCAGTAACAATACAGGTAACTGGTACAACGATGGTAATGGTCACGGTACGCATGTAGCAGGCACGATTGCTGCGATTGGTGGCAATGGTCAAGGTGTGGTGGGGGTAAACCCATCAGGTCAGCTTGGTTTACATATCGTAAAAGTATTCAACGATTCAGGCCGCTGGGCTTATGGCTCGGACCTAGTTAAAGCGATTGAGCAATGTCAGCTAGCGGGTGCCAATGTCACGAGTATGAGTCTTGGTGGTTCAGGCCAGTCAAATGCAGAACGTCAAGCATTTGCAAACAGCTATGCGCAAGGCATGCTGCATATTGCCGCAGCTGGTAATGGTGGTAATAGTTCCATGAGCTATCCTGCATCATATGACTCGGTTGTTTCAGTAGCAGCGGTTGATAGCCGTGAAAACAAAGCGTCATTCTCGCAATACAACAGCCAAGTCGAAATCGCCGCACCGGGTGTTGGTGTTAATTCTACATGGAATAATAACAACTATCGAAGCATTAGCGGCACATCAATGGCAACGCCACATGTATCGGGTGTTGCAGCACTGGTATGGAGTCATTTCCCTGAGTGTAATAACCAACAAATTCGTGATGCATTAAATGCTACAGCTAAAGATAAAGGTGCTGCAGGGCGTGATACTTCCTATGGTCATGGTATTGTGCAAGCAAAAGCAGCATACGACTATTTAGCTTCAAGTACATGTGAAGGCCCTGGGGATGCCAAACCTGTTGCGAGTTTCAAGGTAACGCTAAACGGTAAAACCATACAACTGACTGACAGCTCATATGACGACAAAGGGATTGCTGCTTACTCGTGGGAGTTTGGTGATGGGGCAACTAGTTCAAGCAAAAACCCAAGCCACACGTATGCAAGTGCTGGAGAGTATACTGTTAAATTGACTGTAAGAGACACTGTTGGTCAAGTTGCTAGTAAATCTGAAGTCATCAAGGTAACGGATGGCAATACGGGTGGATGTAATGGTACGCCAACATGGTCAGCAGGTAAGGTTTACTTATCTAAAGATCGCGTTTCATTAAATGGCAATTTGTACGAAGCAAAGTGGTGGAACATAGATCAAAACCCTGAGCAATTCTCAGGTCGTTGGGATGTATGGGCGAACAAAGGCGCTTGTAAGTAACGTTTTTAAATAAATTCCCAATACTTTTGTTATTAAAGGCAATTTAGGTAACTAAATTGCCTTTTGCTTTTTATTGCAATTTTTTGATTCATTTTTCGTACTCATTGTTATGACAAGCTATGTTTAATAAAAAAGCAGAACACTCAAACTTATGAAATGGTTAAAACATATTGATGACAGCTTTGACTCGCTCTTGACCGATTGTTACCAGCAGCGCGAAATGGAAATGGAAAACCACATCAACAAAATTCGTTTTTTTGGTTTGATGGCGCTGTTTTTACTCGAATTACTGGTCGGTACGCTCAGTCAGGGACTGGATTTAATTTTAATCAGTGTCGATCTTGGGTCGATGGTTATAACAGCAGTTTGGTGTTGGCTGGTTCGGCACTGGGCAACCACAGGCAGCTATAAGCCTTGGCTCAAGTATGTGTCAATTTTATTCGATTATGTGATTATTTTAGCCATTACATTAGAAATGGAATATTTGGCCGAAATAGGGCACTTCTTACGCGATCTGCACCAAACACAATTTGAATTGATGCTGATCAGCGCGCTAATCCTATTTAATGTCATGAGTGCATTCAGGCAAGGTCGCGTGATTATTTACTTTTCGACGCTGTGTTGTTTAGCTGCGACAACGCTTATTTTAGAGCACAGCCAGACTGACCGAACCATAGAGATCCACGAACAGATCATCGTGCTATTCTCGGGGTTACTCGCTTGGTCTATTTCTCATTACATTACCAATACCTATACGCGCTTACGCCATCGTGAAAGGTTATTACGTTATCTGCCTGAAAAGCTAGTCAGCGCGGTAGAAACCGGAGCTGTTGACATAGAGCCGGGCGGTGAGCGCCGCGAAGTGACTATTTTGATGGCCGATATTCGTAATTTCACCACCTTATGTGAGCGCAATGAACCAGAGGTAGTTACTCGTATTCTAAATCGCTATTTCTCAGCCATGAGCAATCCTATTTTTAAACATGATGGCATGATAGATAAATTTATCGGTGATGCCATTATGGCCGTGTTTGGTGCGCCACAAGCGGGAATGAATAGCGCTCAAGGTGCAATAAATGCTGCAAAGGGCATGCTTAAAGAACTAATAGAGTTAAATAAACAATTTGCCGAGCAAGGCCTTCCACAGCTTGAAATTGGCATTGGTATTCACAGTGGTGAAGCCATTGCAGGTAATGTGGGGAGTTTGAGTTGTATGGATTACACCGTAATTGGCGACACAGTTAATGTCGCAGCGAGAATAGAGAGCAAAACTAAAGAGCTTGGGCAAGTATTACTTGTCAGTGAAGACACCGCGGAAAAATCAGAGATGTCGGATTTAGCTTGGGTTGCAGATGTAAAACTCAAAGGTCGAGACAAAACAGTCAATGTTTATTCTTTTCAATGAACATCATATAAATACTTTTCTACATGACTTTAAGGGGAGCTAAGCTCCCCTTATGTTCAAATTCGCGTGCTGATTGCCAGATTACAATTTGTGCAGTTTGGCTTCGCCTGAATTAACATACAGGGTTCTATCAACGAATGACTGGTTATTTTTAAAACCTACAATTGGCACATGGTGCCATTGAGAAGTGAGTTTGTCTTGCTTGATATTAAGGGTAACAAAACCTCGGTTTTTAAGGTCAACATAACGAATATGTGGGTTTTCAGGTTTTAGAATATTGCCGACATCTCCCACTATTTGCTGCAAACCCGGTACAGGAATTGACGGCGAAGTGACAGAAGGTGTGACTATTTCAACGGCAAGTGCACCATCATGGGTAAAGCGATTATATTCACGCCAGTCGTACGGGTTTTTAGCAATATCGGCAGCCCAAGATGAGTGTACATCGCCAGTTAAAAACACCACATTTTTAATGTCTCTTTGTTCAACAAAGTTCAGTAATCTGTCTCGAGCGGCAGGATAGCCATCCCAAGCATCGGCGTTAATGGGTTTACCAAACATCTGAATTTGCATAATTTGCACTTGTTGACCAATTAAATTCCACTTCACGCCATTATTTTTGGCATCGAGCAGATTGTCTTCTAACCATTGCTCTTGTTCAAAGCCCAACAAAGTCCGCATTGGGTCTAGGCGCGCATCGTCTTTCACATCGACTTGCTCATCGCGACCTACATAACGGGTATCGAGCATATTTAAATGCAGCAACTGACCAAATTCGAATTTGCGATACGCTTTTTCACGCTTACCACTTTGAGGCTCTCGAATAGGCATCCACTCATAATATGCTTGAATGGCTGCATTGGCTCGGGTTTGCCAGTCACCTTCATTGTCATTATGGTTTTGCGCACCGCCACGCCAAGTGTCATTGGTAAACTCATGATCATCCCAAATACAGATCATAGGGTGGGTTTGGTGTAGGGTTTGCAAATCTTCATCTGTTTTATAAGTGGCATGACGTAAGCGGTAATCATTGAGTGACACCATTTCATGTTTTGGCTCTACCAGCCTCTTCCATAATAATGGGTTACGATAAACATCTTCGTTACCGTACTCATATAAATAGTCGCCTAAATGTAAAACCGCATCGAGATCATCCATTTCTGCGATTCGAGCATAGACGTTAAAATAGCCATAGCTAAAGTGTGAACAAGATGTCATCGCTAGCTTTACTTCAGACACATCATATTGAGGTAAAGTTTTGGTGCGACCGACTGGCGACACTATAGGCTCATCGAGCTCTTCGATGATAAAGCGATAGTAATAAGTGCTATCAGCATTTAAACCTGTGACATCGACTTTAACGGTAAAATCTCGATCTATACTGGTTTCAACCTTGCTTTCAGTTTCGATAGTCGCGAATGAAGAAGACGTTGATACTTGCCAGCGAACAGACAATACCAGGCTGTTGATATCGACAACTTGAGTGATTTCTTCAGGAATGGTGACTCGAGTCCAAATGATCACCGCATCATGGAGCGGATCACCACTGGCAACGCCATGGCTGAAAGGGTTGGTTTTAAACGTACAACCCGAGAGTGTTAAACTCATTGGCATCACGCTCAGTAGAGCTGATCCTTTCAAAAAACTTCGACGTGAAATAGACATAAGTAATTACTCTAAAAAAGGGAGCGCTAGATTTAACACTTAAAAGTTACAAAAATGTTAATTTGAATCTACTTTTTTAGAAATGAGTAATTTCTAAGTCTATGAATATAAATAGAAGCTCACTCATAATTGATGAGTGAGCTAAATGCTCTAAATTCTGGTTAAGGCTCAGCGAGTAGTTTTTTCACCTCATCGCTGTCTTGGTTTTGATAGTTTGCAAAACTTAAGCCCATAAATTCAGGCAAGGTTGCACTGATAAAAATAGATGACAAGGTACCCGCAGTTAAACCAATTAACAGGGCGCTGGCAAAACCATTTAAGGCATCGCCTCCGAGCAACCAAATCGCAAAAACCGTGGCGAGTGTGGTAAACGAGGTGATCAGCGTGCGTCGTAATGTACTTTGCAAGGCTTCATTAATTGAATGACCAATTTGTTGCTCTGGTTTGGCACGAATGAGCTCACGAATGCGGTCGCCAATGATAATACTGTCGTTGAGCGAGTAACCGATAATCGCTAAGAGCGCTGCCAGTACCGTTAAATCGAAGGTTAAACCAAGCACTGTGAATAAAGCGATGGTGATTAATACATCGTGGAAAAGAGCGACAGTTGCAGCCACTGCGAGTCGCCACTCAAAACGCACCATTAAATAAATCAACACAGACACCACAGCAAACACAGCCGCCAGTGCACCACTGGTTTTGAGTTCTTCACCTACTTGAGCGCCTAAAAACTTACTTTCTAGGATATTGGCATTTAACTTTGACTCAATCGCAGTTTGAAAAGCGGCGATTGAATCTGAAGCCACGTCGGGTAAAAACAACACCCGCCAGTGGCCGTCTTGGCTTTGCGATAAGCTAAATGCGTCTGATGTTAAGGTACTTAATGTGGTTTGCAGCTCACTCATACTGGTTAGCGACATTAACGTGAAGTCTAAAACGGTACCACCCGTAAAATCTAAACCAAATATAATGGGGTTAAGGGCTAAAGCGCCAAGGCTAACAACAATAGCAAGTAGACTAAATATGAAGCCCATTTTACGGGCTGACTGCCAAATATTATGCATGATGCGCTCCTTCTTTCTTTGTTGTTACTGATTCTAGTTGGGCTTTGTTTTTATCTTTTTGATGCTCTTTTTTTCTCTCATGTTTAAGAAAGAGTGGCGACAGGTAAGACGACACCAATACGCCCGAGAACAAACTGGTTAAGATCCCAAGGGCTAACGTAATAGCAAAGCCTTTGATTGGACCATAACCTACACCAAGTAAAACCAGCGCGGTGATCATCGTCGTTAGGTTCGCATCGATAATGCTCGACATAGCATGTTGATAGCCGCGTTTTAAAGCGCCAAGCGTGCTGGCACCTTGTTTGATTTCATCTCTAATGCGCTCAAAAATAATCACATTGGTATCGACCGCCATACCTATGGTGAGTACTAAACCCGCGATCCCTGGTAGGGTTAACACCGCTCCAGGTAATAACGACATTAACCCAAGTAAACAAACAAGATTCACCACCAATGCAATGATGGCGACTACACCGAGTCGCCCGTAACAGGCCAACATGAATAGTAGGGTGACAGCTAAGCCCAGCTTGAGGGCATTAAACCCGTTTTCAATGTTTTGCTCGCCTAGGCTTGGGCCAATCGTTTGCTCTTCAACAATGGTGATCGGTGCTTGAAGTGACCCGGCACGCAATACCATAGCCAGCTCTTGTGCACGCTGCATGGTGCCTAAATTAGTGATACTAAATTGGCGATTAAGGGCTTGTTGAATGGTGGCGACCGAAATCACTTCTTGTTGTTTAACCACATCCCCTTTTTGATTTTGGTGATATTCGCCATACAGGGTGGCCATTGGCTTGCCAATGTTTTGTCGCGAGAAACGACTCATCTTATCGCCGCCAGCAGGGGAGAGCATAAGTTGTACTAGCGGTTGCCCTGACTCATCGCGACCAGCCTGAGCCGATTCAATCTCTGAGCCAGTAAAAATAGGCAATGGGTTCAATTTAGCTGTGCCGCCATCTTTATACTTGTAAGTGTGACCTCCAATGTCTTTCAATGCGTGAAAAGACAACTCAGCAGTTGCACCAATTAAGCGTTTTGCAGCAGCAGGATCTTGTACACCCGGTAACTCAATTCGAATATGCTGCTTACCTTGACGCTGTGTAACTGCTTCTGTGATCCCTAATTGCTCGATACGCGAACGCAAAGTACTAATGGCTTGGCCTATTGCTTGTTCAGCTATCTGCTTTTGGTTGGCTTCGTCAAAACCAAGTTGCCAAATCACTTGGCTTGCCGTGTTTTGTTCAATACTCGTAAGGCTTGGGTAGTCTGCTTTTAAAAGCTTCACTAAAGTCGCGAGCTTATCAGCTTGGTTACTGTTGGCTTTTATAACCACACTATTATCACGGGCTGCTTCAATCTTGATACCACGTAATTTGTGCTCAATACGATAATCTTTTGCGACTAAACGCAGTTTTTCGAGTCGCTCTTCGAGGGCTTTGTCGGTATCGACTTTTAACACAAATAGCACGCCGCCGTTTAAATCTAAGCCCAGTTTTAAAGGCGATAAATTAAAACTTTGCAGCCATGCAGGTGTAGTTGCTTCACTTTGCACGCTAATGTTTGCTGCGTTTTGTAATTGTGTTTGCAACTTTTTTTGTAATACGGCTTGCGCATTCACACTTGCTTTTGGATGTTCAAGCAACACACGAATTTCACCGGTTTGATGATTTACTGTCGCTTCACGCACAGGCAATTGCGCGTCTTCAAGATATTGGCTAATTTGAGTCGCCGATAACGTATTGTTATGACTGCTGACCTTTAATACCGTGTTATTTGGATAAAGGTTTGGTAGCGCGCTAATTGCCAGAAATACAATGACTAACAGCAACGCCCATGGGGTCAAACGGTTGTTTGACTTAGGGTTTAATTGATTTTTCATAATTCACTCATCTAGGGCAGCAAAACACAGTTTTGCCGAAAAAATTAAAAGATTCTTTGCGATAGAGTGAAATTAAGCGTGGTAGGTAAGCCTTGCTTTATAAACTAAATTGGCAGGTTTACAGGCATCAATAAAGCCGTGGTTTGGCCGCGTATTGCATTGATACCAAGGTTGTTCTAGCTTGTCAGGGCGCAAACGGTTTTCGCTGATGAACGTATCTGTCACCAGTTCAAAAACTAAAATAAATTCGCTTTGCTGTTTTGGATGTAAAAAACGAATGGCCTGCTGCTGAGAAGGGCGCTCAATAATTGAAAATAACCCAGAATCATCGGCAGTAATATGATGTTTTTGAGATTGTTGCTGCGATGAAAACTCGTTGCTTACAGCAATCTCAAATGGACTTTGATAACTAGTTTGGCTATGAACATTAATCTGCACATGCGCAATCTGTTCGGCAGATGAAGGGGCATCGGCAAACAGTATAAACAGCACAGCAAGAATTTTTAAAATTCGGATCAAAGCAACATGTTCAAATTAAAAGCGTGAAAGCATAATAAGGGCGTGATGATTTTTATCAAGGGGAAGATAGCTTATTTGGTTATTTATATTAGGTTTGGTTGAACCTATATGAGAAACGCTATATCGTTATTTCGATAAATATCTATAAATTATAGATACCTCACAGATATGAGTAAGTGTTAAGAACTCAGATTTAAAAGGAAAATTATGGAACATTGGCGAAACCTGAGCTTATTTAAGAAGTTTATTTTTGGCATGCTTGCAATCATTGGTGTTTTGCTATTACCTGAGCTTGCTTTTTTTATGCAAGTAGGGGGTATTGAATTAATCTTCGGTTTTATGGTGATGTACATCCAATCCATTCGCACTTGGCTTGAAATAAAGCGTCAATCATTCAAGCGTATTATTAATACCATTTATGCTTCTTTACTGAGTACAACTGCATTTAAGCCTCGTATGTTTTATTTGCAAACCGCTTTTTGTGTGATTGCTTTTGTCGTAACCGGTTCCATCAGCTTATCCATGGTCTTTTTTATGCCGGGCATGCTGCTCAATAATTTATCTGTGTGATCATTTTAGGCTTTCTAGATACTGTTCATTTCACCCATTCAATGAATTGATTTTCAATAAATATAAAAATTAAACACAATGTCATTTAAACAAGGAGTTTATTTATGTCTCATCAAACTTTATCGAAATTAGTGATGAAATGGGCTATCGCCACAATAGTTATCGTGTGTGCAATGCAAATGCTCTCGACTCATATTCAGTTTCTTTATCTTACAGAGGACGATTCAGTTGGTTTAGATACTCTAGGTAACAACAACTTTTCTGCACTCATGCCAGCTATTGTTATGGTGTTTTTGTGTATCAAAGATGTGTCATTAAAACTTTTAAAGGAAATTAACGAAAAAGCTAAAGACACTGCAAATGAGCTTTAATAAGCAAGTCTGTTAATCACGTTTCAGTTCAAGACCTTTTGGGAGAAAATCATGCTTTTGGGGATCAATCATATCACCATCGCAGTAAGTGATTTAGAGCGCTCTATTTTGTTTTATCGCGATATTTTAGGGTTCACGGCACATGTAAAGTGGGACAATGGCGCTTACTTATCTGTTGGTGAGCTATGGTTTTGCTTGTCATGTGATGACCCCTGTAGCAAAGATGACTATACCCATATTGCTTTTGATATTGCACCTGATCAATTTGAGGATTTTAAAGCGCGTGTTTCTGCAAAGCATGTATCGCAGTGGAAAGACAACAAAAGTGAAGGCTTGTCGCTTTATATTTTGGACCCAGACGGTCATAAATTAGAAATACATGTGGGTGATCTGCAAAGCAGATTGTCATCTTTGAAAGCTCACCCATATAAAGGTCTGATCTGGCTTTGAATATAAAGTTATCAGGTTTTATAAAGCACATTTATATTTTGATAGGCGTTTCTTTCCTGTTTTAAGTCCTAGTAAGCAGGAAGGGAAATCTAGGTATTTAAGGAATAATAGCAATGCAAAGAGTAATTGAATTCAAAAAGAAATCTTGGTGGTCCGGTGGTATTGATACGGTTGCACTGAATGAAAAAATAGCCGCTTTAAATGGAGATGGTTGGCAAGTGAAATCAATGGTCGCAAATACCGTTGCTTTTGGTCGAGTTGATTCATACAGCTTATTAATTGAACTGCAGGAAGCGAAAAAGTAGCTGTTTATGGCATGACTGGTAAACACGTGACAAAGCAATTTTTTTAGGTTTAGGCACTCTTTGTCTTAACGCACAATAGCCATCTATAGTAAATATCTGAACTTAATTAAAGCGTTTTTGTTCAGATAAAACCGTTTTATTTTTGACACTTCACGATGAAGTGGTTAAAAAATTCAGACATACCAACTGAAATAAACTCATTTCTCAATAAATTTAACAGGTCAGAGGTGTTAAGGCTCGCATTAGCAAAACAGCTGCTCAGACCCTTTTAACACTGAATGTTTGGTCATTTTCTTATAGAGGGCTTAGCTCTCTTCGTTATATGTTATTGCCTGATATTGTAGATAATCATAATTTTAAATTTGATTTTACATTTTCTTAAAGTTACTTTTGTACTGTAAAAGGGACAAATCTAATAATTCATAAAAATAGAGAAAGTAAGATGAAATCTAAATTTAAAAAAAGCTTAATTTGCGCAGCAATCTTAAGTTCGAGCGTAGCTGTTGCGAACACAGCGCTAGACTCAAATAACAAAAAAGCTGATTATCTAATTACTTATGAAGCATCTAGCCTTCCAGCTGAGTATCAACAACAAATTATCAAAAACATCACTCAAGTTGCCAAAGGTACTGTAGGTTTAATTTCGTTAACAGAAGAGCAAGCAAGTGCGCTTCAGCAAATTTCTGGTGTGCGTGTAGAGCTAGATGTAGAACGTTTTGCAATTCTTCCTCAGTCTCCAAGTAATTTTGTGCTGGAACAAGTTGACAGCGATGTCACTGTGGCGAACTTCACGAATAATGAGTTCGAAAATCTAGCTCAACAAGAAGTAACTCCTTACGGCATTACATTGACTAAGTCTGATTTAGTTGCTGATCCTGCGAATAATGGCATCAAAGTGTGTGTTATCGATTCAGGTATCCAAGGCAACCACGAAGAGTTTGCAGCAACTAATTTGAGCGGTAACCACAGTGATTACTCTGATTTTTGGTTTAACGATGCAGTTGACCACGGTACACACGTAGCGGGTACTATCATTGCTAACCGAGATGGTAAAGGTGTTGTAGGTGTAGTTTCTAATGGTGCCGTAGACACATATGTGCAAAAGCTATCTCGCACAGCACATGGCGCAAACTCAGGTTTCAGAACTTCGCATATTCTAGAAACAATGGAAGTGTGTGCAAACCAAGGTGCGAACATCATTAATATGTCACTAGGTGGTTCTCGTTCTTCTGATACTGAGCGTGATGTAGTAGACCGTTTGACTAATCGTGGTGTGTTAATTGTTGCAGCAGCAGGTAACCATGGCTCAACAGCAACTGATGGTGATGATTCATACCTATTCCCAGCGTCATACAAAAATGTTATGTCAGTCGCGTCAGTTGATCAGAATACTGAAATTTCAACTTTCTCTGCGGTGAACGACCAAGTTGAAATTGCAGCACCGGGTACACGTGTACTTTCTACTGTTGATAGCGAGTCTGTAAATGTAAATCGCTTTATCTGGAATGCGAAAACTGGCGGTTATTTCTCTTCTGGCTTTAAGCAAATTGATGCAGGTAACACACCTTATCCACGTATCTCACAATTAAGCGAAAGCTGTTTCTACAAGATCCCATTTGATGCATTCCTAAGCGAGTACTTTGACGGTACATTAAGTGCTACTGACAAAGCGGGTTTTGATGCTGCAACAGCTGCATGTCAAGCAAATGAAGGTCAGGTTCTAGTAACATACTTCGACGTGCCAGCAGGTATTCCAGAGTGGGTATCAAGAGACGTTCACAACATTGACTACGCAACTGATTTCCCGACATTAACAGTGTCAAATGTGGTTGGTGAATTAATTAATAGCAGTGGCCTGATGCTAACTGAATATAACAAGTACGGTTATGAGTATAAGTCAGGTACATCAATGGCAACGCCGCATGTAACTGGTGTTGCAGCGAAAGTATGGAGCCACTTCCCAAATTGTACAGGCTCTCAAATCCGCGACGTTCTTAACTTTACTGCAACGGACATCGGTGCTGAAGGTAAAGATAACGAGTTTGGTCATGGTTTAGTTGATGCAAAAGCAGCATATGACTTTATTGCAGCAAATGGCTGTGATGTACCAGAATCAACGTGTCCAAAAGCATGGTACGAAAACCAAGCTTATAAGAAAGGCGACCAAGTAACCTTTAACGGTCAAATTTTCGAGGCTAATTACTGGACTAAGAATGATCTGCCATCAGAAAATGCAGGTCAATATAAACAGTGGAAACTTGCAGGTAGCTGTGCACTGTAATTAATGGTTTGATACGAAAATAAAAATGGCTTGTCTTTGTACAAGCCATTTTTTATTTTATCGCCAAATAAATTTACAAAGAAATTATGAAAGCAGAAACTAATATAAGAAAAGCCTCAGAACAAGATATCACTTGCTTATCTGTTTTGAGTAGCAAGGTTTGGTTAGCGACTTACGCAAAAGAAGGGGTTAAATCTGAGTATGCAGACTTTGTAGTTCATAACTTCAATACTGGATCAATTCTGCAAGACATAAATAGCCCAAATAAAACCGTTTTAGTCGCTGAACAAGAGGGTATTTTACAAGGTTATTTGCTCGCAAATAGACAGAGCAATTATAAAGACCAATCTAAGTTTGGCTATGAAATTGAACGCCTTTATGTTGATGCACAATTTAAAGGGCAGGGTATCGGTAAAGCACTTTTGCAAAGGTGTTATACCAATCCTCAATAATACTCAATCATTTTGAGGGACTAAAACTGACGCTAACTTCGTTGAAAATTTCTTATTTAGAACAACTAAATAGCAAAATTTTCGCCTAGCTATCGACAAGTTTTCCTTGCCTCAAAATAGACCGCTTAATTAAGAGGACTGGTATAAAAATGAGTTAGGCCCTAAGTTCTGGCTTTATACTTGGGTTGAAAATGACGCCAATGGTTTTTATAAACATTTAGGACTTACGAATGTAGGACAATTAACGTTCGATTTTCATGGTGTAGAAATTCATAATTGGGTTTACTCGAGTGTAAAATTGGCTTAATTACCTTAGTTTTTTACCAAAAATACACTTTCTCATCAGCTACCCCGCCGAGATTCTATCATTGCATCTAAAAGCACATATCTACATTGCGCACCTATTTAATCTGGCTCATAAGAATTGAAGTATTCTGGGTGCTTCAAAAGCAGAGAAAACGAAGCCCACTGATTTGAGTGATTTTCTGAAATTTGAATTTGCCAACCACATTCAATTTATCAACTAAAACTGCCTAACATCTGGATCCCACAATCTCAATGTCTTTAGTCCGCGCAAGATCTCTTTTAAGTAAACAAATGTAAATAAATTAACTGCTTGTTTAATATAAATTATTTTTATTATTGAAATTTTGTCAGCGTTGACACGTTAGATAAATTATTCTTTTGTTATCTTTTTGTAACAAATTAGAGTGTATACTTCTGCGCGCTGACATAGGGTCGGCTTTTGGAAGTAGTTTGCAAAGGAAGGTGAATATAAAAATAAATTTTAATTAAAACACACGGTTAAATATGAAATTCTCACTTAGATTGACATCGATGGCGATGCTAATGAGCTCGTTATCAGGTGCATCCTTGGCTGCTGCGCCACAAAACTATTACCAAAACATTGATAATGCAAATGCAACAACGCTGAAACAAAGCTTGCATACAATTATCAAAGGTCACACAAAAATTCCTTATACATCATCAAGTACAGATACTTGGGACGTGCTTGAGAAAGCCGATGAAAACCCAGATAATTCGTCTCAAGTTGTTGATGTATATAAAAATGCGGTTTATAGCAAAGTGGGTGGCGGCAATACTAACTATAACCGCGAACACTCTTGGCCGAAGTCTTATGGTTTTCCAAAAGATGGCAGTCAAAATTTGGCATATACAGACCTGCATCACTTATTTATATCAAATAGTAGCTACAATTCGAGCAGAAATAACAAACCTTATGCAAACTGTACTAGTGCGTCTTGCTCAACAAAAACCACTGATGTAAACAACAACCGTGGCGGTTCGTCTTCTGAAGTTAATTTAACTATGGGGTCAGGCCCCCTAGACGGCATTTGGCAGACTTGGCCGGGTCGTCGAGGTGATGTAGCCCGTGCATTAATGTATTTAGCAGTGCGTTATGAAGGTGGTACAAATGCCAATGGTTTTGTAGAGCCTGATCTTATTTTGACCGATGATCGCAGTAAAATTGAAGCCTCTAAGACGGGTGGTAATGAAGCGGTTGCTTACATGGGTTTAAAAACAGTGCTTATTCAATGGCACAAAGACGATCCAGTTGATGATTTTGAGCGCCGTCGTAACGATGTGATTTTTGAATATCAAGGTAACCGCAACCCTTTTATCGATCACCCTGAATTTGTAGCATGTATCTTTGAAAGTGATTGTTCAGGCGTAGGTGCAGGCACTGGTACTGGCGGTGGCGATACTGGTGGTGGTGAAACAGGTAGCAGTGACGCAACACCTTGGATAAACGAACTTCACTATGACAACAATGGCTCGGATGTAAACGAAGGTGTTGAAATCGCAGGCGCTGCAGGGGTAGACCTAAGTGGTTGGCAGCTAGTAGCTTATAATGGCAACGGCGGTGCTGCATACAAAACTATTTCACTTTCAGGCACTTTAGCTGATCAACAATCTGGTTTTGGTACTAAATTTTTCGCCATGAGTGGTCTACAAAATGGTGGCCCTGACGGTATCGCATTAGTCGATAACACTGGCAAACTAGTTCAATTCTTAAGTTATGAAGGTACCTTTACTGCAACTGATGGCGCAGCGCAGGGCACAGCTTCAACAGCAATTCCTGTATCTGAAACGTCATCTACAGCAGTAGGCCATGCGCTACAGCTTACAGGCTCAGGTTCAAAGTACAGTGACTTCACTTGGCAAGTGACTGCTTCAACTTACAACCAAGTAAATACAGGTCAAAGCTTTAATGGCGGTACACCTGTTACTGAACCTGTGGTTGAAGAAACATTCTTTGAAATGAATAGTGTTTCTTCTATTCCTGATAACAGCGCAATGACTTCAACGCTTGATGTTGATAACTCAACGACATCAGGCACTGCAACCGTAAACGTTAATATCAGCCACACTTACCGTGGTGATATTAGTCTAGTGTTGACGTCGCCGACGGGTGCTCAATACCAGCTTAAAAACTATATCGGCAGTGACAGTGCTGATAATGTCATCGAATCTTATACGGTGAACTTATCGGGTAGCGTAAAAGGCACTTGGCAGTTAAGAGTGCAAGATCACTACAACCAAGACGTGGGCACATTAAACGCCTGGTCAATTAAGATTAACTAAGAATCTTTTAAGACGAGAAGCCCGCTTTGTTAAGCGGGCTTTTTTGTTTCAACTTCATAGTTTAATTAAATAAATTTTGAGATAGAAAAATAATAGAAGATTAATAAGACGAATAAATCTCTTCGCTTTACAGTGAAAACCATGCAATGACAATTAGCCAAGTTAAGCAGGTGAGGAGAATACAATGAAGCGCAGAGAATTTATTAAAAGTGCAGCCTTAGGCTCGATGGGCGGTTTACTTATAAGCCAAACGTTCGGTGCACAGGCAGGCGCTAACATGTTAACCCCTAGAGAAGTCGAAGGGCCGTTTTACCCCATAACGCCGCAAAAAGACAAGGATGCAGATTTAACCCAAGTCAAAGGTAAAGTAGGGCGAGCCAAAGGCACTATTATAGATATTTTTGGGCAAGTGTTTGATCAAGATGGTAATGCCATCGAAGATGTCACCATAGATCTATGGCAGGCCAATAGTTATGGTAAATATCACCATCCGCACGATAACAGTGAAGCGCCAATTGACCCGCATTTTCAAGGGTGGGCGATTTTGCAAAGTGGCAAGCACGGGCGCTTTAAATTTAAAACAGTAATGCCGGGGGCATATCCGTTAAATGCACCGCAGCAACGTACACCTCATATTCATATAAAAATCAGTAAGTACGGATATGAGTCTTTACTGACGCAGCTGTATTTTCCCGATCAGCCTTTAAACGACAAAGATGGTTTGTTTAAACGTAAATCTAAGCAAGAACAGAAAATGATGACGGCTAAAAAAACCAGTAAATTGAACGAGTATCGCTACGATATTTTTCTGCAAAAGGCATTTTAGTCTCCCGTAGGCGTTTTTTTATAATTAACCCAAGACAGTTGAGCAGAAAAAGCGGATAATTAGCGGTATTTTTAGAAAAGCGCTTACAAAGCATAGTAAGCGCGCGACCGTGGAAACCGCTCTATGGAAATCAAAGTTAATTTTCTTGATAATCTTCGAATTGAAGCGAAATTCGATGATTTCTCAATTATTGCCGATCAACCAATTCGTTATAAAGGTGATGGCTCAGCACCAAGCCCATTCGATTACTTCTTAGCTTCATCAGCAATGTGTGCGGCTTACTTCATTAAAGTGTACTGTAACGCCCGTGATATTCCAACGGATGGCATTCGTGTCGCGCAAAACAACATTGTTGATCCTGAAAATCGCTATAACCAGATTTTTAAAATTCAGGTAGAGATCCCAGAGCATATCTCTGAGAGAGATAGAGAAGGTATGCTGCGTGCGGTTGACCGCTGTACAGTGAAAAAGGTGATCCAAACTGGCCCTGATTTCCAACTTGAAACCGTTGAAAACCTAGACGCTGATGCCCAAGCGATGTTGATGACTACGCCAGAAGGCGGCACAGAGACATATATTTTAGGTAAAGACCTACCGCTTGAGCAGACCATTGCCAATATGACATCGGTAATGGAAGATTTAGGCATGAAGATCGAAATTTCTTCATGGCGTAATATCGTCCCGAATGTTTGGTCTTTGCATATCCGTGATGCGGCTTCAGAAATGTGCTTTACCAATGGTAAAGGTGCAACTAAAGAGAGCGCATTATGCTCGGCACTCGGTGAATTCATTGAGCGCTTAAGCTGTAACTTCTTCTATAACGACCAGTTCTTTGGTACTGAAATCGCTAATGCTGAGTTCGTGCATTATCCAAATGAAAAATGGTTTAAGCCAAACGAACAAGATGAATTACCAACTGAGATCTTAGACGAATACACGCGCGAGATTTACGATCCAGAGGGTGAGTTATGTGGTTCGCACCTGATCGATACCAACTCAGGCAATGTTGAACGTGGTATTTGTTCTATTCCTTATACACGTCACTCAGACGGTGAAACGGTTTACTTCCCAACCAACTTAATCGAAAACTTATTTTTAAGTAATGGTATGAGTGCGGGTAATAACCTAGCAGAAGCGAAAGTTCAGTGTTTGTCTGAAATCTTTGAGCGTGCGGTTAAGCGCCAGATCATCGAACAAGAAATTGTATTACCAGATGTACCACAAGCGGTCTTAGACAAGTTCCCTGGTATTGTGGAAGGTATTCAAGGTCTTGAAGAGCAGGGCTTCCCGGTTGTTGTTAAAGACGCATCACTTGGCGGTCAATTCCCTGTTATGTGTGTGACACTGATGAACCCGAAAACGGGTGGTGTATTTGCGTCATTCGGTGCGCACCCAAGCTTTGAAGTGGCCCTTGAGCGTAGCTTAACTGAGCTTCTGCAAGGTCGTAGCTTCGAGGGCTTAAACGACGTACCTAAGCCAACATTTAACAGCATGGCAGTACAAGAGCCAGAGAACTTTGTAGAACACTTTATTGATTCAACAGGTAAAATTTCTTGGCGTTTCTTCAGTGCTAAGCACGATTATGAGTTTGTTGAATGGGACTTCTCAGGCACAACTGAAGAAGAGTCAGACAAGTTATTTGGTATCTTAGAATCAATGGGTAAAGAAGCTTATGTGGCTGAATTTACACACATTGGTAACGCATGTCGTATTCTTGTACCTGACTACTCAGAAGTGTATCCGGTTGAAGACTTAATTTGGGATAACACCAATAAAGCCCTGCAATATCGTGAAGACATCTTAAATCTTCATCGTTTGAGTGAAGATGAATTGGCTGATTTAGTTGAGCGTTTAGAAGAGTCTGAACTAGACAACTACATCGACATCATCACATTAATTGGTATTGAGTTTGATGAAAACACAGTGTGGGGTCAGCTGACAATTCTTGAGCTTAAGCTATTAATTTATTTAGCGTTAGGTGATTTAGAAGCGACTAAAGAGCTGGTTGAAGCCTTCTTACAATACAACGACAACACCATTGTTGAGCGTGGTTTATTCTACCAAGCGATGGATGCAACGTTAGAAGTAGCACTTGATGAAGAGCTTGAAATTGAAGATTACATTCACAGCTTCACACGTATGTTCGGTCAAGAAGTGATGAATGCGGTTATCGGCTCAATCAATGGCGATGTGACTTTCTATGGTTTAACTGAAACCAGCATGAACCTTGAAGGTCTAGACAAACATTTACGCTTAATTGAAAGCTATAAAAAGCTACACGCTGCACGAGCACGTTTAGCAAACAGCTAAAGTTATCATCGAGAATATAAATATAGAAAGGCGTTTATTGATATAAGCGCCTTTTTTGTATTCGATTTATTCTAGAGTATGTCGCTAGACATAACCGCTTACATTTAAAAGCAAAATTGACATCAATTAGTGCAAATAAAGTAATAGACTGTGAACTCATTCAGATTAGTTAAGGCAAACGCTGAAAGAGCTATCTGAATGAGTGTTTTCACAAGGTTAAAGCTTATCTCCCATCCAAGCTTGAGCTACTTTCGCCCCACATTTTGGGGCTTTTTTCTCTTTGAATGTTGTTTAAGTGATTGAAAGTATTTATTATTCAATGCTGTTAGAAGTAAGAGTAAACCTAAGTGTTCAAAGTCAATAACTCCATCATATTCATCACATTTATTACCGCAGTTTCTACAATTCTTGGCTTAATTGTGAACGTTTATAGTTATGTATCGCACGATGTCTCAGAGCCATTGTCAGCGTTACTGTATATTTTCGGCTTATTTGCGAGTGTTTCTTTGTCTAGAGGAAATGGTTTAGGCCAAATTTTGGTGAAGACTTTTTGGTTATGCCAAACTTTCGTTGTTGGGTGGAGTGGTACTAAACTAGGCTTTTCTTTCGCGTTGGCAATTAGTGCACATTTTAATATTACGCCTGAGAGTTATGTGGTGATTAATCTTATCGGCGTGGTAATGGTTGTTTTGTGTTTCTTAAAGCTGAACAAGTCTGAAGTTAAAGCTCAAGCTGTTCGGGCTTGAATGTAAACTTGAGCGTGGCATAAAGCCACGCCTACATTCAGTAAAAGACGAACAGGTGAGTAATTAAGGTTAATCATTAACTGTCTAACTAACTGCTCCCACTATTAAAAACTAATATCCAAATAACTCTGCGTATCCAACACCTTTAAAGCCGCCACTGGCTTTAACTCTGCCTTCCCAGTATTGAATCGAAAGCTTATTAACAGAATCTTTGGTGAGGGTTTCAATCACGATAGGCTCGATATTCGGCAAAGTAACACGCCATTTGCTCGGATAGTGTTTATTATCAATACTAATGTGCTCAAGCTTCTCTAGCTGAATATCCTGTTTGTGAATTTGTTGTGTTTGACCTTTATCATCAATATGCGTGCCGCTACAGTAATCATAGTTTTGCTGCGCATCACGAATGCAGAATAACATCAGGCCTGTTTTTTGACTTTTATCAGTGCTACTTACTAAGCTAAACCAATCCCAACCCATTTGATTTTTGTCGATTAAGCTTGCCGACCACTCTCGGTCGTACCATGCGTTACCTGTGACTTTATAGTCTTTCCCTGCAAAGGTTAGGGTGCCAGCGGTTTCTAGAAACGGGTAGCTAAAATAGTAAGAGGCATGACCGCTTTGTGTTTTTTGGCTGTAGCCATTGTCACCATGTAACGTAAGTGGGCTGTTAGTTAGTGATACATCAATGGCATAGTCGCCTTGTTTGGCTTTCATTTGCAGGGGTAAAAAGTCGCGAGCTTGACTTTTAAGTGACCAATCATCTAAAGAAGCATTAAAGGGTTGTGCTGTTATTTGCGCTTGACCTGCACGGGCATAGCGCTCAAAGGCAACATGTTTTTGCTCATGTTGCAGGGCGAAGTGCGCGAAGTAGAGCTGGTCGTCCCACCAGGTTGATTCAAACGGCAGTGGTACTTGGGTTCTAAATAGCGTCCACTGTGCACCAAAGGTTTCACCTGTTTCAGCCGAAAGGGTTGCAGTGATATACCACCATTCAATGCCTTGCGCTAAATGTGCGCTATGATCTTCAGGAAACTTCACACCACGTTTAGCATCGACAGGTTCGCCACGCATGGTATGTAAAAGCTGTTTTTCTTGCGGCTGTTGTGCTTTTTCACAACCCAGTAGTGTCAATAGAGTGAATAATAAGACATAAACAGATTTCACAATTAACCTTCCTTACGATGTAAGCTGGCAGTGAGTCTTTTCACTGGTAAATAAGCGCATATCACAGCAGATAGCAGCAAGAATAAACAAGTGCTGAGCAGAGCAGGTATATCTAGATAGAAATGTATGGTCCAGCCAAAAGCAATAGGCATAACGTATTTCAGCAATGCCAAACCCAAAGCTAACCCTAGCGGCATGGCAAATAAGCATGTAAAACCAACTAAAGCAATGGTTTGTATGAGTTTTAGCTTATGTAATTGAGTCGGGTCGACCCCTAGGCTATTTAGCACAGAAAGTTGTTTTGCGTGTTGAGCACTGAGACTTAATAAGCTAATACATAAACTGAGCAGTGCGATGGCGAGAATAAAACCATTGAGTACTTTCGTGACTTTAAAGGTGTCGTTAAACAGTTTATTCGCGATTTCTTTAAAGCGTTTATTTTCTGAAATAGCGGCGCTATCTATGCCATATTTATTAATCAGCTTTTCAGTAATTTGAGAAGTTGATACTTGTCCGTTCAAGGACAAAGATAAGCCATATACTTGCCAATGTAATGGGCTTTGCTTGATATTGTCTTCAAGGGTAATCAGGCTCAATGCGGTGTTGCCATAGTCATAAGCAAAGGCTGAAATACGACATAAGAAACTGTGTTGGTTTTGTTTGAACATCACAGTATCGCCAAGTTTAATACCGTGCTTTATAAGTGCTTGTTCATTGGCTATGCAGCCATTATTAGTAAAGTGTGTAGCACTGACAGACTTGCCTGTAGTTATGTTGATATGTGAGAAAGCATCCGCGCTATTACCAAAGCTTTTTAGTTTTGTTGGCACTTTATGAATGTAACCATCTGATGCCATGTAAATGCCAACGCGTTTAATGTCAGGATCGTTGCTTAGTTGTGCTCTCAAGGTAGGTTGATACTTATCGACATAAATATACATGTCGGCACTGAGTTGTTTTTCAAGGTGTGCATTGAGGGTGTTACTGAAACTTTTTACCATAATTTGCATACCGATTGCGCTACCAAACGCAACTAAGATAGCCACAATGGCAATGCGTAATTCAGCTAATTGAGATTTACTGTCGGCGTAAAGCCATTGCCAAAGGGGTTGCTTAAATGGGTTTTTGAAACTCAGTAAGCCTTGTAAGCAGGTCGGTGTGAGCAGTACAAACAAGGCTAAGATGAAGAAGCACAATAACAGCGCTTCAAACTCAGTGCTGGCATTTAAATACAAGTAACTCAGTGCGGCAAGAATACCAAGTAGCGATACACCGAAAAGCATATGGCTTTGGTTTTTCAGCGTGTTTTTCTGAGTAACAACCATAAGCGCCAATGTCGCTAAGTTGACAATAAATCCCAGTGCCAAAGTCTGCCATTGCCAGCCTATGGTAAGCGCTTTATCTAACTGATATAGCCCCATTAAGGTACGGTTTATATCGAGCACCAGTGCATTGGCAATTAAAAAGCCTGTCACGCTGCCAAGTAGCGCGGTGATAAAACTCATGAGGGTAAACTCTATGACAATGGCCGTCGTAATCGCCTGTTTTGAGCACCCCAACATGTTAAATTGAGTGAGCAGTTTTTTGCGCCCGGCAATAGAAAGTTTAATGGCGTTGAAGCTTAAAAACGCAGCGACAATATAGCCAAGTAGCGCCAGTGCTGCGAGGTTAAAAAAGAAAGCTTCAGAAAGCGCATCAAAGTCTTGCTCTTGTGAGGCAATTAATCTGGCTTCATGGCCCAAAATGTCCTCAACCTGCGAAACTTGCTCAGATGCTAAGCCTGTGAATTCGATAAAACTGAGTTTACCTTGTGCGTTGAGTAGCATGTCTGCATAGGCAATATCGGTGAGCGACCAAACGCCTATGTCATCAACTAATATAAATTTTGGCGTATGCGGATTGTTTTGCAGCGTAAGTTTCTTCTCATCTTTGTTGAGTTGATATCTTTGCGCCCGCTTGCTGTCAATCATAATGGCGTCAAATGCAAAGCCAGTTTTCTCGTGCTCTCCAGTTTGAGCCGAGAATGTGGGAATAGGCTGAGTCATCCAGAGCAGACTGTTTATACCCTGAACGTAAAGAGTTTTACCTGAAGCAAGAGTCAGCTTTCCCCGTAATACAGGTTGCGCCTTGGTGAAACCATTTCCGCGTAACTTCAACCAGAGCGAACCATCGAGATAGTCTTGCCCAATAGGGGGCTTGACGATGTGGCTAACTGCAGAGTCTATGAGGGCTGATGATTTACTGTGGCGATTTTTTGCTTCTTGGTTAAGTCCGGCAATAGCGGTGAGTAGGGCACTGCCTAAACTTAAGCCCACGATGAAGAGCAATAATAACCAAGGGTGACGCCTGAAATAAGCAATATGCGTCGTCAATATCAGTTTAATTTCGGTCATGAGTTACTCGTTGAATTGCCCGTTAGCGAGTACTTTTACCGTATCAAAATACTGTGTCAGTTGCTGCGAGTGAGTGACCATAATTAAGTTGATTTGTCTTTCTTTACATAAGCTTGCGAGCATTTCAACCACTTGGTGGGAGCGAGCTTGATCTAAGTTGCCGGTAGGTTCATCAGCAAGTATGAGCTTAGGCTGGTTTAATAAGGCTCTGGCAATACCGACTCGTTGTTGTTCACCACCAGACAATTGGTGCGGTAACTTATTTAACTTACCATTTAAACCAAGTTGCTCAATCAAAAGGTCAAATTCTTTGGCATCTTGATTAGGGTAGTTAAGCTGGTGCTGAAATAAGATGTTTTGTTTAACCGTGAGGCAATCAAGCAATTGGTAATGCTGGAATATAAGGCCTATTTTTCGACGATAATGGGCGAGTTGCTTGTCGTTATATGCAGATATAACCTCACCATTAATGCTGATTTGGCCGCTATCGGGCGAGAGTAATCCTGCGAGTAGATGTAAAAGAGTGGTTTTTCCTGAACCACTGTCACCGAGCAAAGCCACTTGCTCTTGTGCACTGACTTCAAAACTAAAGCCATCGAATAGGGTTTGTACTTGGTCGCCATCAGCGCGAGAGAAGCATAGTTCAGTTACGCTTATCACTGTAATTCCTTGTTGCTCAGTGGTTTTGCTTAGTCTACCGAATCGATTTGAATAAGTGAAAGCATTAACTTGCAACAAAGTATGTGTTCATCAGCGGATGCTCTCAAAGTAGCTTAAGTATATTACTTTGAGAGCGCTATCAATCTAAAATTACACAATGTCGCCAAAGCGACCCATTTGATAATCGCGAACAGCTTGATGAAGTTCTTCTTGGGTGTTCATTACAAAAGGCCCCATGTGGGCGATTTTCTCGCGAATAGGCTCACCGACTAACACTAAAACACCTAACCCGTTTTCACCTGCTTTTAAAGTCAGTGGTGCTTTGGGGTCAACTTCAAACTGGTAGGTTTCGACATATTCAGTGTCTGCAATAGACCCTGAGTGAATATAAACAAGGGCTTTGCTGTGAACCGAAATGTCTAAGGTTGTTTCAGTATTCGCTGGTAACATTACATCGGCAATCGCGCCATTACCTGCTAATTCATCAATTGATGATGTCGCGCTTTGTTGCTCTAGTCGCCAACTTCCAGCCAGTGCTCTTAGCTCTATACCTGCGTCATTTTGTAACACGGGCACTTTTTGCTCCGTGGTATCTTGATAACGAGGCGGGCGCATCTTGTCTTTTGCTGGCATATTTAACCAAATCTGAAAGCCGTGCATGCCATGCTCGGCATCAGCGAGTGGCATTTCAGAGTGTATTACACCGCGACCAGTGCTCATCCACTGCACGTCACCTGCACGTATGGCTTTTTTGTTGCCCATTTGATCTTGGTGCTCAAAACCGCCTTTACGAATATAAGTAAAAGTTTCAATTCCACGGTGAGGGTGAGCAGGAAAGCCTGCCATAAAGTCATTTTTGTTGTCTGATTTTAGTTCATCGATCATCAAAAATGGATCAAGGCTTCTACCGTCAAAACCCGCAATACGGCTAATGTTGACGCCAGCACCATCTTGGGTGGCGTGTGCTTTGTTGGTACGAATAATTTTCATGCTATTTAATCTCTAACGTTTTGATGAGGCAAATTTAGCAAGTTTGGTTGAGGTAAATAAGTGTAGGAAATTGATGAGTATGTTCAAATATTTTGAATAGTTTTTTAAACAGGCTGCCTAGCTTGATTAGGCGCAATCAAGCTAGGGGTAAGCAATATCTTTAGTTAAATAAAAATATAGAAAATGACTAAGCTGATTTACCTGAATGCTCAAATTGTAACTCACAAAGTCTTTGATATAGCTTTGATTCTTTGAGTAGTGTTTGATGATTGCCTTGCGCAACAATTTGTCCTTTATCCATCACCACTATGGTATCGGCATGCATTACGGTTGCAAGGCGGTGGGCAATAATTAACGTTGTTCTATCTTGCATGAGCTCATTCAAAGCAGCTTGCACATGAAATTCACTTTCTGCATCAAGGGCGCTGGTGGCTTCATCAAGCAATAGAATTGAAGGGTCTTTTAAAATGGCCCTGGCGATCGCGATCCGCTGTTTTTGCCCTCCTGATAAGCGAACGCCTTGCTCGCCTAAAAAGCTGCTATAGCCTTCGGGTAAACTGGTAATAAAGTCATGGGCATGGGCACGTTTTGCGGCCTCCATTACTTGCTCGTCAGTTGCATCTGGGTTGCCGTAGCGAATGTTGTGCCATACATCAGAGCTAAATAGCACAGGGTTTTGCGGCACCATACCCATTGTGTGTCTAAGAGAGTCTAAAGTCAGAGAATCAATAGATTGCTCGCCTATAGAGATGTTTCCGGTTTGCGGGTCGTAAAAGCGCTGTAATAACTCAAATAGAGTGGTTTTGCCAGCACCTGAAGGGCCTACAATGGCAACAATTTTGCCTTTTTCGACTGTCAGATTAACTTTATCAAGCGCTGCAACTTCAGGCCTTGAAGGGTAATTAAAGGTGACATTGTCAAATTTTAAGTGGGCATCCTCATGCCAAGTAAGTAGGGAGGCATTATCTTTGTTGGTAATATCACTTTTGACATTCAATAAATCTAATAATCGGGTTGCAGCACCCGCAGCACGTTGAAGCTCGCCGTATACTTCAGAGACAGTTGCCACACTCGAGGCAACAATCACCGCATAAAAAACGAAGGCAGCCAATTCACCGCCTGACATACGCCCAGCGATCACATCCATGCCACCAACCCAAAGCATCACAGTAATGGCGCTAAATGTTAAACCTATTACAGCGGCAATTAAGATCGCACGCTGTGTAATACGGTGTTTTGCGACAGTGAACGCTTTTTCTACTTCTCCTGCAAATGCGGCTTTTTCTTTTGTTTCATGTGTATAGCTTTGAACTACTTTGATATTTTGAATAATTTCACCAGCATAAGTACTAATATCTGCAATGGCACTTTGGCTGCTCTCAGAAAGCTTACGGACTTTTTTACCGAAGAAGAAAAGGGGAAGCAGAGTCAAAGGTACGCAGAGCATCACCAATAAAGTCAGCTTAAAGTTCAAAATGAATAACATAACTAAACCGCCAATCATCATTAAAGCACTGCGCAGCGCCATTGAAAATGATGAACCAACGATGGATTGTAATAGTGTTGTGTCCGTGGTTAAGCGTGACATCAGCTCGCCGCTGCGGTTTTCTTCAAAGTAACTCGGGTGTAGGTGAATAATTTTATTAAACACGGCTTTTCGAATGTCATTACATACTCGCTCGCCAATCCAGCTCATTAAATAAAATCGTGTAAAAGTACCCCCTGCGAATAATACAATCAGTGCAATCATCACAAAGACTGCATTGGTGAGTTGTTCTACTGAACCTGCAATAAACCCATGGTCGATGACATATTTCACGCCTTGACCTAATAGCAGGTTCAAGCCTGAAGTAAATAAAAGGACTAGCAAGGCTGAAAGTGCGACTAGCTTATAAGGTTTTACAAAGCCAAAAATAGGTAACAGGCTTTTAAAAGCAGACTGCTGTTTTTTGTCGTTAGCGCTCAAAAGAGCCTCCAAGTGTTAAGTTGATTGAACATTCATCGGAAGTACGTAAAGTGTGCCTTTAATTTATTGAACTATAAAGATAAACAACTCAAGAGAATTGAATCTTTTGTAACAAATAGTCATTTGCGGTTAAGGCAGTTTCGATTAAAATGCCGCCTCATATGACAATGTTTTCAATGGAAATTAAAGGAATACCATGAAAAAGCTTCTTACTGTTGCCGTAATTGCAGCACTTTCTTCATTTTCTTCTGTAGCTGATGAATCTAAACAATTATTCAACAATCTAAGCTATATGCATTTGGATGGTGGAGATTTTGGCAGGACAACTAATGCTTACCAATTATCGAGCCATTATTTTTTCGAAAAGCAAGCGCATTCAGGCGTATGGGATGACTTTGGGTATCTAAATACAGATAGTAATATTGGCGTCGCCTACTTCAATTACGATAACACAAGAGATTTATCAATCGCTGGTGAGTGGTTTGCAACACCAAAGTGGTTTGTGTCTGCTGGAAGCGCTGATGTGGGACACATCAGTGATGATGCATTTGTTGGCTTAGGTTACTTATTTGAAGACAAATTGAAAGTAAGCGCGCGCTATGAAAAGCATAACGGCACAAATAATCGTACTATGCTAACTGCTGAATATAATCATCAAATTAATGAAACTGATTATTTAGGTGTAACATTCGAAACTAAATCTGACTTTGATACGTGGTCTTTATCGAGTCGTTACTTCATGCATATTGAAGGTGATAGTTTTATAAGTGTTGATCTTCAGCATTCTGATTACGACGGTTTTGATGGAACGAATTTGATAGCAAATTATTATCTTAGCCGTAACTTGTCCTTTGGTGCAGGCTCTTATGATTCAGACTTAGGGATCCAAGCGAAATATTTCTTCAATGATAAGTTTCATTTAGGCGGCAGTATCATCGACTTTGATGGTGGCGAAGTTTACCAGCTTTCTTTCACTGCTCAGTATTAAGTTAAAATATATTAAAATGCCACACGAATTTGTGTGGCATTTTAATTTTAAGGTCTACTCACCAAGATTTTGCATTGGTTCAATGTCTTGAGTATTAGAACGTATAAACTGCTCAACATCCTCAATGAGATCACTGCTAAATCCTAATTGGGCTTTAACACCTACGGTACCGTCAACTTTTTCAATCAAAGTAAATTCATTTACACCTAAAGCTCGTGAAAATACTGTGTGAACCTGCTCTTTGTTAATATCTACCACTTTAACTTTTGAAGATGTTTTGTAGAATGCAAGAGGCCCTGTTTTGGTATCAATCCAATCAATAGACCAAAAATAGTGACTGTTATTTTTCAACCCAGACTTTTCATACAAGGCCTCGTTAAACGAGACATTGCTACATTTGTTATACAGTCCTTTGTTGACACAACCTGAATGTTTAGCCACATTTTTGCCGCTAGCGCTTACATCTAAAGGTACTTGTTTACCATTGTTGATATTTATTAATACGTAGTCATCGACCTTGTTGATACCGAAAGCGTTACCTAAATCTTTTGTTGCACTTAAGAAATTACCTAATGAATCGCTTTTCTTTGCTTCATCCTTTTCTAATAAAATAAAGTTTGTAGAAGCTACATCGCCATTTTGATGTTTGGCAATATGGTAACCATCTAATAAAGTGATTGATTTTACCTGCTCGCTACCAATTACGTATCTAAAAGCGGAGCCTTTTCTACCAATTACAAAACCATCTGAAGTAGGTGTAACAGAAGAGCCTGTAAATGTTTTACCGGTGACTGTATTTACTTTGAATGAGTCGCCTTGTTTGTATACTGTTGCGACTTTAATTGCGCCGTGTTGAGAGTTTGCTTTGTTGTACTTTAGAGTGAATGAACCATCAAAATTTTGGATTGCATAAGTAAACTCACCAGTAAGCCTGTTTGCACCTATATTGACAACACTCCCTTCATAATCGTTATACATATTTTCATTGATTAAAATGCCATCTTTTTGTCTTGAAAATAATGCAGCGCCGCCTGTTTTATCAACCTCTACTTTTTTAGCAAGTAGTTCTTGTTCTGTGATTGTCGGCTCAGGTTGAGAGGTTGCTTGAACATTTTGCTGTTGAGCATTTGGAACAAGGCTATTTACATTCATGCCCTGAATTTTTGCAAGAAATGCTTTTCGCATTTCAAGTTCCATTGCTTTTTCTTCAGCAGACTTTGGTGCAGAAGGAGTAGAGCCACAGCCCGCAAGGGTTAGCATTGTTGCAGAGATAACAGATGTGGCAATTAGTTTTTTATTCATTATTGAGATTCTCACTCTTTATTTTAAATTCCATATTAGCTTAATAATGAATTAACATATTGAAATACATTAACTTATTTAGCTTGTGAATTTAAACATTATTCAGCTTTTTACACAATGCTATAATTAACATATATTAATTAATTGTTTAATGATTGTGCTATTTGGGGCTGGCAAACTAATAAGTACTAATATCGAATTTCAAACTGTTGCTTAGTTACATTTTCGTCATACTGCCATTGATATCTAAGCGGCTCTGGGTTGCTATCATAAAGCCAGATCTCCGCGACAAGAGCTATGTCTTGGCGACTTATAGTCACTTGCTGCGACAGCTCGCCATTCTTAATCGGTTTTCTTAAAATACAGTTTTGGTAATCAGCTTTGTTAGAGTCAACTTTGCTTTGACAGACATTTAAATATGCCCTTACATTGCCTGTAGATATTTTGGCATCTATCAATAAATCAAAATCTGTTTTCAAGTCAAACGATTGATCAATCGTTAGGTTTGTCATAATGACTTCAGAATTTGAGCTAGCATTGTCTTCATTATTTGTATCATCACTAGAACTATCAGAGTTATCAGTTTGTGATGAGTTATCTGAGTTCGAAGTGCTATTAGTTTGCTCTGAAGCAGATGAACTCGCTGATGTGTTTGATACGCTGTTATTACTTTCGCTGCCACCACCGCCACAGGCACTCAGGGCGAGAAAGCTGGTTAATAAAATAAGATATTTGTTCATTGCTCTGCTCCAAATTGAATAGTGATGTTAGTGTTCACTGTGTTGTACCAAAGCGGTGCAGATACCCCGTTGCTGGTGGCAAAATCTGCAAACTTGTCATATGCCCGATTTATATCGACGCGTTCATGAGGATGGCGCCAAGGCGCGCCAATGGCTAAAGCGAATGGAATGCCGTTCTCGGTTTGAAAATATAATGATTCACTTTGGTTACTCGCATCATCCGCTGCAACAGAAAAGAGAGCGGTGTTAAATGCTTCTGTGGGTGCTTGGTTCTTTAAATGAACCTCTAAGCCTCTGTAGTTACCATCTGTAATGGCATCACCATGGTAATGGTCGCTACTCGCAAAAATGAACGGGTCGAGCATACTACCTGGCGCATTTTCTGGCGAAAGCGCCGTTTTGAGTGGTAAGGTCATGGAGAAAGTGACTTTAGCGTTCACATCGCAATTGACCTCAGTTCTAAAATATTCGCAACCGTTTTGCACGTTTATATGATCCCACATATCAGATGCGACAATGGCAATGGCTTCTGCTCTGTTAGGTTCAATAATTGTTTGTGGGACTGCTTGGCCATTAATAAACAAACTCGAATTTGAGCTGTCGATTTGCTCAGCTGTAAGTACTTTAACCAAGCCAGAATTAATATCTTTTTCGTAGAGTCTAACAGCAAAACCATTATGGAAACTTGCCCCTACACCAAGAATTTCGCCTTCAATGCGGTAGCTTGTCACCCCTTCAGATGAGAAGTATTTAATGGTGCGATAATGAAGGACTAAGTCATTAAAATCAGAATCGCCAAGGTATGGCCATCGGTCTTCATAAGCCAGTGTTACCCAATCGTTTTGGCCCGGATAACTTACAGACCCATATGTTTCGAATTCATAGTCTTCAACTTCTCCACCTTGTACCGCACCATAGGCAGTTAAAGTTGCCTCTTGTCCGTCAGTGACTCTGAATCTAGCCCATGAGTTGCCATTAGCTGCGTCCTCAGGTACATCAATTAAAATGCTGTTCGCACCTTGATCAAGATTAACTTTATCAATGGCTTTTTCGTCTTCTGAGAAGGTACCATCTTGGTTCCAATCAAACCAAGCATAGAGGGCACTTGCTTGAGATACTGTGACGATGACTTGTGCAGTTAAACCCGCTGCAAAATCTGTGGCTAAAATTACGCCATCATCAGAGCTGTCAGAATAATCAATGTTCATATCGCTGCTGGTGTTGATGTTTTCACCGTCTACAGAGTCACCTAAAAAAATAAGGTTTTGGCTATCTTGATTGGGGTCGAATACATGGCGTGCGCCATTATTATCAAGTGCACTGCGATAGGGGAGTGGTGCGTCACCGAAATCCATCGATTCATCAGTTACTTCGACTTTTGCGATAGCGCAACGCGCGCCGTCGTTTTGCCCTGATTTAGGGCCAAGCGTGAAGATCTCTGTGGTTGGGTTATAGCCTGATTTATCGTCAGGTACATTGGTTAAGTCGACTTTAAAAATATTGCCAGAGTTATTATTGCTAACATAAAAGATAATGTTTTCAGTCGTTTCGCCAGTAGTTTCGTCATAAACATCTTGTACGCCAAAATAAGCCGCACCAAAAGCACCGGTATCTGTGCCAATATCTAGGCGAGTAACCAGCTCCGGGGTGCTGTTTGGTTCAAGAGAAATCTCAAACAGATCACCATCTGATTCCATCGCATAGAGTTTGTTAGTGATAGGGTGAAATGCGAAATCATAAATTGTTGTAGACCAAGTTTCACTGCCCGGTTGTTTAGTCGCTGTAAGTGATGCATTTAAGTCATTAGAAAGCGGAATTTCGAATAAACCTCTGCCTTTATTATAAATAAAGTAGCTCGATGTACGGTTATCGGTTTCACCTTCAGCAGGAGCATCACCGCTGACTTTTACATCGCCAACAAAGAAGTGAATGCCCTCAGGTAAACCGCTAACGTTCAGCGCTGTTGAATCGTAATGAATTGTCTCGCCTTCAACGGTTTGTTCAATTCGAACAACTTGTTTGCTCTCTTTTCTAAAGCCATATAAATATTGGTCTTTAAAGTTAAAACCTATGGCATTAACACTAGCTGTGTCTTCAGAGCCATTTAACCTTAGGGTGCCAGCGATAAGATTGGCTCGCCCTGATGCTAAATCGATACCATACATTTTGGCATTATTGTCTTGCATTAAGAAAGCTTGGCTGGGGCAGTTTTCAAAAGGGGCAGCACTAGCCAGAAGTGGAGCTAATGCTGCGGCGATCATGCATCTTTTAATCATGTCAACACCTAGGGTTTTAGAGTTTTACAATTAGATGCATGATCAAGCCCAATATTTAAGTGATTGTTTTACAATTGATATGACTAAATAAATGTGCATTTATTTTTGTTCTGCGTGGCATTTTGCAAATCTATTCTGTTAGGCGTTAGCGAGTTGGGGATTACTTTCTTAAGTCTCAAAAAACGCGACTATTTTCCCTTCTAGCTCGCCTTGCCAAGGACTACCAAGCACGTCTTCGACCGATGACTGGCAATACGATAAAAACTTTAAAGCTGTTTTTGGCATATAACGGTCATTTCTTGCAATAAAGTACCAATGATTAACTAAGGGCAGCCCTTCAACGGGTAATACGGTTAAATTTGCGTTGTGGAGATCTAAAACATGTTGTGAAAGCATGCCAATGCCCATGCCAGATGAAATTCCCACTTTGATTGCTTCATTACTTGAAAGCTGCTGCAAATGGGCGGGCGCAAGACTGTTACTTTGTAAAAAGCCGTCAAACATCATTCTGGTGGCTGAGCCTTGTTCACGCATTAAAAAACGATGCTCTACCAGCTCATTTGCCTTGATGCTGCTGCGTGAGCTTAAAGGATGGCTTTTATCAGCAACTAAAACCAGCGGGTTTGCCAAAAATGGTTCAGCTATCGCATGTTCAAGAGAGGGCGGGTGACTAAATACATAAAGGTCGTCTAGCCCGCGTTCGAAACGTTGTAACACTTGTTCACGGTTACCGATTTCAAGGGTAATGTCTATTTCAGGATATAGCGTCTGAAAAGGCCCAATTAACCTAGGCAAGATGTATTGCGCCGTATTCACCATAGCAATTTTTAAGTGGCCAGAATGTCCCGCTTTTATGTCGGTAAGTTGTGCATTGAATTCATCCAAACAAGCAAAAATACGCTGACACGATAAATACAACGCGTTACCAGCTTCTGTTAAAACAAATTTTTGTTGTTTAAAAACATACAGAGTTTGCCCCACTGATTCTTGCAGTTTCTTTAATTGTATCGAGACGGTTGGTTGAGTTAGGTGAAGGCGCCTTGCAGTTTCACTAATTGAACCGGTTTGTACTAAAGTCACATAGACTCTCAGTAGCCGAAAAGTGAGATATCGCTCAATCATATTGATATTTATCTATAGGTATATTCTTTAAGTTTAATTTTTATCAATATTAAGAGTCTTTTACAATGCCGCTCGTCGAAATTAAGGAGTGCTTATGCCAGATATCATCGTAATGTTTTTTATTCTTGGGCTCGTTGCGGGTTTATTGAGGTCTGATCTTGCTATACCCAAAGCTACCTATGACACGTTAAGTCTGCTTCTCATGTTGACTATAGGTCTAAAAGGGGGGATAGCATTACATGGTAATGTGAGCTGGTCTTTATTACCGCAAATGTTGGCGGTTGTGTCGTTAGGGGCACTTATTCCACTGAGTTTATTCCCGATTTTGAGAAAGCTGATTGGCTTATCAATTGCCAATAGCGCAAGTATTGCAGCCCACTATGGCTCGGTAAGCGCCGGTACTTTTGCTGTAGCGCTGGCATATGCCGAAACAAACCAATTAACAGTCGGTGCAGAAGTTACTTTGTACCTGGTATTGCTAGAGCTACCAGCAATTATTGTTGGCCTATTGTTATTTAGAAGGCTCTCTCAAGATACTAGCTCGCAAGTATCAATGAAAGCGCTTTGGCATGAAGCGTTAACAAACAAAAGTGTCATTTTGCTCGTTGGTGGTGTGTTTATCGGTTTAATGTATGGTGAGCAGCAAGGTGCACAAGTAACAGGACTACTAACTTCGAGCTTTAAAGTGGTATTGGCACTATTTTTACTAGAAATGGGTATTACAGCGGCGCAAACGTTAAGGCCGATGCCATTTAAGTATTGGAAGCTGGCAATATTTGCTTTAACCGTACCATTTATCTTAGGTACTTTAGGTGTATTCGTCGGTGCTGCGCTCGGTTTAACCCTAGGCTCTATCGTTGTACTTGCGAGTATTATGGCCAGTGCCTCGTACATTGCAGCACCAGCGGCGATTAAGGCATCCATTAAAGAGGCTGATATTGGTTTAGCAATGTTAAGCTCGTTGGGTTTGACCTTCCCGTTAAATGTTGTGATAGGTATTGGTGTGTACCATCAAATAGCCTTGTGGCATCTTGCATAATCAATAAAGCTGGCATTGCCAGCTTTATTTCTAAAAAGTTAATTTTAATCAATATTATCCCGCAAAACTTAATATATCATCTATAGTTATAAAACTAGTCTTTTCATGGATCTAAAATGCACAGGATGTGTTAATCACTGAGAGTCATTTTAATGTTTCAACGTCTAAAACTAAACGCCCAACTGAACCTAGCTTTTGGTTTAATGATTGCCCTGCTGAGTGTTGTGAGCATAGTGTCCTACTTTGCGTTAAGCTCTGGTCATGACAACTTTGTCGAATACCGAATGAACGCCAGAGATAGTAATTTATCTGGTCGAATACAAGCGAATTTATTGTCTGTTCGCCTTAATGCACTGAAGTTTTTAAAAGAACAAGACCAACAGAGTGTTAATCAATTTAACGAGCGATTTGTTTTGCTAAACGATCTTATTGCTCAGGGGAAATCTCAGTTTAAAGATCCAAATAAAATCCGTGTAATTAATGACATTCAATCTAAGGCAGAGCAATACAAAGATGCTTTTAATCAAGTGGTTCAATTGTTCGAACAACGTAACCTGGTTGTACAAAATGACTTAGATGGTAATGGCGCTGAGATGCGTAAAAGTATTACCAAAATAATTGATAGAAGTGCGTCAATCAGAGACACTGATTTACTACATAAATCCTCAAAATTGCAAGAAGCATTGCTACTTGGTCGTTTATACGTCAGTAAATTCCTTATCAATAACTCTGTGGAAGAATATCAGCGCGCTTTAGATGAGTTCGATGAAGTAGCGCGAGAAGCAGATAAATTAAAAGCGGTATTAAGCAATAGCAGTGATATTGCCGCATTTAATGATTTTAAGCGTCGTTCAGAGGTATATGTTGAGGGCATCAAAAAAATTCAAGATATAATTATTTCTCGCAACAACATCATAGAGAATTCATTGAATACTATAGGGCCTGAAATTGCAGAGCAAATTGAAACAATTAAGCTAGCCAGTAAAAGCCGTCAGGACGAGATTGGTCCTGAACTACAAGCTGATAGTGAATCTGCAATTGTGACGATTATTGTATTCTCCCTGATTGTTATTGCGGTCGGTATCTTTTTGAGTTATTTCATTTCAAACCTCATTCGCACCCCCATTGGTGGTGAGCCAACTGAGATGGAGAAAATTGTACAAGCAGTATCTCAAGGAGACTTGACTTATCGTTTCCAAAATACCGGTAATGAGACGGGTATATATTTAGCTATGCGCGAAATGGTGGACAGGTTAAATGCCATGATTGCGCAAGTGATGCAATCAACAACTGAAGTAACCAACACATCAAAAGAATTGAATCAGATCACCACACAATCAAAAATAGGCGCAGAGCAACAGACTGAACAGTTAACACAAACAGCTACAGCGATGAATCAAATGGCAGCTACCGTAAATGAAATTACACAAAGCGCGCAAATGGCAGCTGATTCGGCAATGAATGCAGATAACGATGCGGTTTCGGGTAAAGAGGTTGTGCAAGAAACGCAGCAGGCCATGGCTGAGTTAGTGGAAACCATGCTCAATGTTAGCCAAACTATAGAAAACTTAGAAGCCGAAACTGAGTCAGTGGGTTCTATTCTTGATGTAATTAGAGGAATTGCAGATCAAACCAATTTGCTCGCTTTGAATGCAGCGATTGAGGCTGCGCGTGCTGGTGAACAGGGTAGAGGATTTGCAGTTGTAGCCGATGAAGTAAGGTCATTAGCAAGTCGCACTCAACAAAGTACAGAAGAAATACAGGTGATGATTTCTAAGCTACAAAGTGAAGCAAAACGCTCAGTCGATTCTATGCGTGCAAATATGCAAGGTGTAGAGCAAACTGCTGAAAAAACAGCTAAAACAGAGCAAGTTTTAGAAACAATCTCTCACTCAGTGGGCACCATTAAAGATATGAATGTACAAATTGCCAGTGCATCAGAAGAGCAAAATGTGGTGAGCCAGCAAATCAGTGACAGTGTGCAAAACGTTAATGAGAAAGCGCATGATACGATGGAAGGGGCCGATCAAGCTTCTCAAATTGCAGATAACTTATCCAAACTTGCCAGTGAGCTAGATGGGATTGTTAACCAATTTAGAGTTCGCTAGTTATATAAAAAATTAACCATTTAAGTGGTTTTTACTCAGCCATAACGCAGTATCTCAACTATGCTTTTGTATATGCATACTTTGAGGTACTGCTTATGATGTATGGTGTCGATAAAATTAATGCTTTTGCGCTAGCCATGTTGAACCAAGCTGAGTTAGACGATTTGCTTTGGTCAATTGCACAAGGTGTTGGTGAAATCATGGAGTTTGATGATTGCGTCATTTATCTACGTAATGGCGATAAACTCGTGCAAATGGCTGCATTTGGCGTAAAAAACCCCAAAGATAGAGAGATATTTGAGCGAATAGAAATACCTGTGGGTGAGGGGATTGTTGGTACTGTTGCTTTAACGGGTGAAGCCGAAATCGTCTGTGATACCCGAACTGATCCTCGTTACATCAATGACCAATATGATGGTTTGTCTGAGCTTGCTGTACCTGTAGTCTATGAAGGAGAAACCATAGCTGTAATAGACTCTGAATCAAATAAGCCAAACGACTATTCTGAATTTGAACAAGCCTTATTACAGGTAATAGCTAACATTGCCTCACCGCGCATAGCATCAGCACAATATCAATTGAAATTGAAGCAAACACAAGTTCGCTTAGAAAGAAGTAACGAAGAGTTAAAACATAGTTTAAATGAACTCGCGAAGAATCAAGCTGCATTGATCCAATCTGAAAAAATGGCCTCTGTGGGGGTTCTATCAGCGGGGATTGCCCATGAAATTAATACCCCTTTGGGCTTTTCAATTAGTAATCTAAACACAGTCTTAGAAGACTTTTTACCCGAACTTACTCAGGTTATTCAACGGGTAAAATCAGATCCAGATCTACCGGTTACGAGCCGAGCTTTACTTTATGACGAAGAGTTTAACTATGTGTTAGATGACTTATCTGCACTGACGCAAGAAACGTTAAATGGCCTCAAATCAGCCAAGCAAATAATGCTAGATTTAAAACGTTTTTCACGAGAAGACTCTGATGTTTTCATTCTCTCAGATATTAATCAAGGCATTGAATCCACATTAAATATTCTTCGCAATGAGCTAAAAACAGAGTGTGAAGTCACGCTTGATTTACAGCCTTTACCTGAGGTGCCGGTTAATATTGGCAAGCTCAACCAAGTGTTTATGAATCTCATAATGAATGCGAAACAAGCGATTTCTGAGCGAGGCAAAATCGCGATTAGCACGCAATTTATCGATGATTGGATAGAAGTAAAAGTCAGTGATACAGGCTGCGGTATTCCAAAGTCACACCTAAAAGATATTTTCACACCTTTTTACACAACCAAGCCGGTGGGAGAGGGCACAGGACTGGGTCTGGCGATTTGCTATCGAATTATATGCCAAGAGCATAACGGCAAGTTGAGCGTAGATTCGGATAACCAAGGCACTGTATTTACTATTCAGTTGCCTGTGAAACAACAGGTTGAAAAAACGGCTTAAATCACTCGGGTTGAGAACTAACACGTATGATAAACTTATGTTTTGCGCGGTATAAACCGCGCAATTGGCAATATGGCTTTATAAACCTTTAAACCAAAGTATATTCGATTAATTGAACAACTTGCTCAGTAGTGGTCGCCCAGGCATGCGCAGAGCCATCAACTTCTTTGAGAGGGTGAATAATAGACTCGTCGTGCAAAGTAATATAAGGCTTTGATAGCGCAGCACAGAAACCGGCATCAAACGCGGCATTCCATTGTTTATATTTATCGCCAAAGCGGATCACCGCAAGGTCACAGCTTTTAATGGCATTTTGAATTCTGATGGCATTAACCTTTGCCGATTTGTGATCACGCCAAAACTGTTTTTCTTCTTCTCCCAAGCAATCGCCTGCGGCGTCACTACTCTCATGGTCGGTATTTGCAGAAATAAATGTTACTGGTAAGTTTTTCGCTTTACACCCAGTAATAATTTGTTCGCGCCAATCAGTGTGAATTTCGCCAGATAAATAAATTTTCATGATTGCTCCTCATGTGGTGTCGATTGAATAATAACTAAGCTTACCAGTTTGTTGACGATGGGGGCGACAAGATTAATGGTTGGAAACGCCACAACAAACGCAAAAGCCCATGCTTTTAACCAAACAAGCAGGATATTTTCAATAAAACCAACATTAAAAAGCGTAATGACGAAAGACATAATGCACGACATCAACAATGCCATGAAGAACGAGAAAACGAGTTTTTGATAACTAACCTGAACTATGGCTAATAAATTTATCTTCAACGGCCACTTTTAACGCTAACTACGTTGAATTCACTTGCAATAGGCTTGCTATTGACGCGCAAATTCGCCTTGTTATCCCTAAAAGTTTCCGGCTGAAGACTACAACAGTATGTTTCACCTAATAAAAATGTATTTGTAAACTTCTTAACCAAAGTTCAGGTTATCTAAATAGATCATAAATACGCTACCTTTGACTAAAGAAAAAGAAGCCAAATTTGATTGGCTTTCTTTAATTGAGAATGGATTATTTAAACACCAGTCACCCATGAAGGTAAATAATTAAGTGCGATTGTTTCAAGTGTTTTATCAAACCCGGTTATGACCATGATAGCCAAAATAAGTAACAGTATTCCTAGCAGCTTTTTAAGCTTTTCAACATTACTGAATACATTCGGCCGGAATTTTTGTAAAACACTGGTCGAGATAATACTGGTAATGATTAAAGCACTCGCAGTGCCTAAGCCAAATAAAAATAGCACAGAGCTTGCCATCAGTAAGTCTTGACCAAGCGATGCCAGAGCAATCGCCGCGCCAAGTGTTGGACCAACACAAGGCAGCCATACTAAACCTAGCATCATGCCAATCATAAATTGATTGAAAGCACCGTCTTGCTCGCCCTGCTGTGTTTGTTGCTCTGGTGTCAGTTTTGTTAATGCTAGCGATAACCAATTGGCGACTTTAGGGATCAGTAAACTGATACCCATTAGCACGAGCATGACAGCGCCAAACCAACGTAAGACTTCTGGCGATAGACCAAGGCTAAATAAAATAAAGGTTAAAACACCACCTGCAAGTGCAAATGCCACACTCAACCCCAGTGCTAATGCAAATTGACCTTTTTTTCCGCTATTTGATGATGAAGCCATCACAATGGGCACAAGGGGCCACACGCACGGTGAGAGAATGCTTAGCACACCAGCCATTAATGCTAATGGCAAAGAGACAAATTCAATACCCATGATTAAAACTTAAATGCACTATTTAATTTTTCTTCGATTACATCAAAACGAGTTTCTGCAACTGAATACCAAAACTGCTTGTCACCCTTGTATAAAAGCAGCGTTGATTGTCTAGGTGCTCTAAATTTCTTTACCCACGGCTTATCGTTGTCATAATCTACAACAAGTACATGAAACGGTTTATCTGGGTTTTGCTCATGGTATTGTTGGAAAAGCTTTTGTTGTTTTTTACACGTTGGGCACCAAGGGGCATATACATCAATCATGATGACCGCATTTTGTGCTTGTAGTTCTGAAAACAGTGCTTCACTAAATGGCTGTTTTTCAAATGCAGAGGCAGAAAATGCCATAAATAAGCTAATAAGACTGGTGAAAATATACTTCATGTTGCTCTCTCTAAAAGACTGATTAATTGCTCTAGTAGAGAGAGAAAGTGTGCTTTTAATTTCAAAAAAACATAAAAATAATTTTTAAACTAAGTTTAGTTATAAAAATCACTAAACAATTTATTAGAGATTAAAAGCAAACTTATTGTGACAACTCTGAAATATCATTAATTAAATCATCAATTTCACTTAAGAGGTGCTGTTTTTGTTTGTCAGTTAAACTTAGAAAAACACCATATAAAAAATCGTGGTAGCTTTGACGGTTTTGGTTGTTCAATTTGTTTAGCTCGTCGCTTCGAAATGATTCAGGGTTTAGTAATAGTGATTTAAGTTTGTCTTGTTCTTTACTTTCAGAAGCAATATTTAATAACACTGTTTTGAGAGTGGCTTGATAACGTGCTCGATAATCTGACCACAAATGAGACGTTGGTGATTGAGCAAGGTAAAGTGATTTGACCATTTTGTGTTGAGATGAGCTGATGTCACCCAACCAGTTTTCTAGTGAATTCTCCGTGCGGCTAAACCAACGTTTTTGGCGTTTTTCATTACTGAGTTTTGCACGTTTTTCTTGCTTTTCTTTTTCTTCCTCTGCGAGTTCTTCGAACAGATTGTTTATTTGTTTTTCAGTCAAGCTGGGCGCTAAAGCGACTAGGTCGGGCACAATTTCTGCACGCACAGAATGCCAATGTGCAATGACTTTATCGTTATGGTAGGCAATACGCTTTGGGGTGATGTTTCCTTGTTCTATGTCTGATTTGAGTTGTTTTAAATGGGCGATATAAGCAGGTAATTCACTTTTTTTATGCCAATCAAGCCAAGTTTTGAGGTGCTCATCGAGAAGGTTTTCTTGCGCATCGTTTAATGATACATAATCGTCAACATACCAATAAGCCAACCAATCTGCGTTCTTATAAGCGAATTTAGTCGAGCAGCCTGTTAACAGTATGAGTAATAAGATTAAACAATGCTTTTTCATAAGTTTTCCTTTCTGTGCCTATGTAACTTTACGGTGTTAATTCCGTTTTAGATTACTTAAAGCTGTTGTTGCTTCTTTTCTAACTTGGATAACTCAATATTGATTTCATCAGTTAAAAATGGATTTTTTGTTTTAGATTTAATGTCTAACAGTGCTTTTTGATAGGCTATATCAAAGGCGCTGTCTGCAACTGTGTTTATATCAGGCTTAATACCTACGCCTTCCCAATTTGTTTGCGTGATTGGGTTAATTGCCATTGAGGTTGGAACGGCTACCCGATGTGATGCACCTACCTCAAACCATTGCCAAGGGTTTGCACCGCCTTTGGTTTTTTCACCGATTAAGGTTGCACGCTTCAAGTGTTTAAAGTTATAGGCAAACTCTTCAGCAGCAGAAAATGTCTTTTTACTGGTTAGAATATAAACGGGAACGTCTTGTTTAAAAATGGCAGGTATATCTGTAAATGTCCAAAACTCAGTTCTAGAATCAGAAGAGCGCGAATAGAAGCTATTTAAATGTACTTTACCTTCAAGAAAGTAGCTACTTATTAGCTGCACCATTTCTGCGCTACCACCACCGTTATTTCTTAAATCTATGATGATTGCTTGGCTATCAGATACCAGTTGCATAACCGCAGAGACTCTTTTTCGTGATTTATCATTGACTGAATCGAACCCCCAAAAATCGAAATAGCCAACACCGCCTTTTAAGTTTTCAACAGAGTTAAAGCCAGAGTTACTTCTTGATAAACGGCTAAACCAGCTTTCTTTAGCGGGTTGTTTTTTTGTTTGGTCAGGCTTTTCTTGAAAAGAAAAATGTGCATCATGCTTCTCTAACGTCTTTGTTATTAGTGCGATAAATTTTTCATTTGAAAGAGGCGAATACACCTCAGGGGAAAGCGTGGTCAAGCTTTTGTTGATACGCTCGACTTTATTTACATCGACATAGTTTTTAGCTATTTGTGTTTGTAGTGCAGCGATGAGCTCCGCTCTACTTGTGTCAAGATTGCTGGCCGTTACCGACAAGCTTGTAAGTAATAGCGTTGATATTAACCAGTTTTTCATTTTTCTGCCTTTTTATTATTTAGTGCTCAGACTTTGCACAAGGATATTTGTTCATTTTTTTGAGCATAAATTGATAAAGTTCAACAATAGCAGGGTTAGATTGGTTATAATGCCGCCAGTTTTTTCGGTCTTATTTCGTACTATGGCAATTACTTCTAAACGTGGACATGGGCGTTTTTCAACAACGCTATTAGAAAATAATATTATCAGTGCAAAGTTATGTGGCAGTTTCAATGAAAGAGGGTGCTTTAACTATACCGAATCGGTCAAAAACATCGTTAAAGCATTAAATGGCGAGCCTTTCGCCATGCTGATTGATGATTTAGAGCTTGAAGGTGGCACGCCTGAGGCATACCAAACTCTGCAAACCTACAATGTTTGGCTCAACACTCAGCCGATTATTGCTAAAGCATTTATCGTCAATGACAGAATGACGAAACATATCATACTGCAGCGTTCACCGGCTTTGCTCGAGCAAAATATTGCGTTTTTCGAAACCCATGAGCATGCACAAACGTGGCTAACACAACAGTTATTACAGAAGTGTGGGTAATCGCATTAATTAAGTAGTTGGTTTATCGCACTTACCCAATCCTCTTGTTCTGCTAAAACAAATTCATACTGTTTGCCCGTGTTTAAAGTGACTCGCATCGCTTGCTCTGAAATCGGCAAAAATCCTGCCCCTTTGGCTAAACACTGCTCAACTTGACTCACTTCAGATAAGGCAATCTTTAAAGCCCCTAAAGATAAAGATTTGCTTGCAGGTTTAAAGCTCAAACCTTGATCATTTAAAGACAGTTGGCCATCAGAACGCATCGCGCCAATTTGAATAGTCGCTGGGCTTGTAAGTGGTGCAGCCATCTTATTCCTTTTCTAAAAATCATTTTTAAAATTTTATTAATTAGCTTAGCTGATCGTTTGAATACAAACCAGTGACACTAAAACCAATCCTCGAAATAGAGTATTGAATTAATAGTATTGGTATAGAGCAACTAATTTAATATATGAATTACTCAATACCAATCTTCAATAATACTTAATCATTTTGAGGGACTAAAACTGACGCTAGTTTCGTTAAAAGTTTCTTATTTAGAACAACTAAATAGCAAAATTTTCGCCTTGCCTACATGGATGTAGGTACCTCAGCGATAGCAGGACGCGTGAGCGGTGCTATGGACAAGTTTTCATTGCCTCAAAATAGATCACTTAATTAGGAGGATTGGTATAAAAAAGTGAAAGCAGGTTTCTGCATTTTGTGAGCATAATGTTATGCGCAGAAAGATATGGTTTTAGGTTTACTAGCTAATAGAAAAGTGGTGACAGTTATTTCCAGGTACAAAAAAAGCAGACAATGTCTGCTTTTTCAGAGTATTTTAATTAAAAATTAAAGTACTACGATGTTCTCAGCTTGAGGACCTTTTTGACCTTGAGTTACAGTGAACTCAACTTTTTGGCCTTCAACTAGAGTTTTGAAACCGTCGCCAGAAATTGCACTGAAGTGTGCAAATACGTCTGCGCCAGACTCTTGAGCGATGAAACCAAAACCTTTAGATTCGTTGAACCACTTAACTGTACCAGTTACTTTAGACATAATCATATCCTAAAAAATATATTGTAAAAATGTGCCCGAAGGCGGTATTGCTTGGAAAATAAAACTTGAACTTAAAGCTTCAGGACGAGTATTACGAGTAGTACAACGAAATGTAGATTTTAAATTTAGACTTTCTTTCTAGCTGATGCGCACTTTATAGGCAATGATTGAGTAAGTCCAGTTATTTCTTAAAAATTTTTCTTGAGTGAACGGTAACTAGACAGTAACTGGACAGCTCAGAGCATCTGAAATATGATAACTGTATTGATATACAGTTGTTGTTTGTTATGAAAGCCCTACCTGAAAAGTATTACTTGTCACATTTCAATGAATTAATGAATTTCTTGCGCTCGACAAGTATGCATCTATTTACTGATAAACAATGGCAACAATTAGAGAAATTGGCTTTATTAAATGAATCAGCGCTGTGTCTGTTATTGCGTATCGTAAATAGAAAAAGTGAGTTTGTTTTTAAAGAGCACTTAAACTACGACGAAATAACAGATATTGAGCTTGCTCTCAGTGACCTACTTGACGCTGAGCTAGTTAAGTTTGCAATTCATAAACCACCTCATGAGTTAATTAAAGAGCTGAAAAAACAAGATCTTCAGCAAGTATGTATTAATTCAAACCTCGAGAACACGCCCGTTAAATCTGCTAAAAAGCAAGCTTGGATAGAGGCGGTCTTGCAGCAAATACAGCATATTAATGTACAACACTGCTCGGTGTTTAATCGTTATGTGTATTCTGATTTTAAGCCGATTTTTGAGCTTTGCTTATTTGTTTATTTTGGCAAATTGGGCGGCACACTTTCACAGTTTTCCATGCGCGACCTGGGTGTTTTGAATGTACATGAAAAAGAAAATACACAAATAAACGCCCATTTTGACGAGCAAGAAGAAGCGCAAACCGCTTTTCATTTCTCTAAATTACTACAATCTTTAAAAACATTAAGTGACGATGAAAAACTGACATTGGCACACACCCTTGCAAGCTATGATTCTCCAAAACCAACGGGCTTTCAGGCCGAATCTAAATACAACACGCTGACTTATAAACTTGCTGTGTTTTGTCTGCCTGAGCATGCACAGCTTGCCACACAGTTAATGATGCTTAGCGGTCATGTCAGTGCGCAAGAAAAGTTAGTAAGAACTTTATATGCTCAAGGTGACATAGAGGCTTGTAAGCAAAAGCTTGACGATATTATTGAACACTCAGCAGACGAAGGCTTATTAATTTTTGCTGAGGACTTTTCAAGAAGAAAGTTTGGTTCTGAACGCACTTCAATTTTAACAAATATGCTTAGAAACGCAGGGGAGGCTGTCCCGTTAGATGAAGCATTTGTTGGCTCGCCGGAGCAAGGGCTGATCGATAGTTTTGCTCGTCAAGGGATCACCGCGATTCACTGTGAGAATGTTATTTGGCGTGCATTGTTTTGTTTAACATTTTGGCCCGAACTTTATGAACATGAACTCAGTGGATTAGGTAATGAATTTTCTCGGCTACCTAAACCCATAAAAGAAAATATCTTTTACGACATATTTGAAGTAAATATTGAAAAGCGTTTAGCTAGTTTTTCGAGCAATCATGATTTATACACTTGGTTGCTAAAACAAACCACGGCGCATTATGGCAAGCCTAATGGCTTTATTGCTTGGTATGAGAGCCTGTTTGATGAGCTCTCATTATTGTTAAAGCATGCACCCATTGAGGCGCTTTGTGCGTATCTTCGAGCCATGGCAAAAAACTACAAAGGGCTAAAAGACGGCTACCCCGATCTTATTTGTGTTAAAGACACAGAGTTGTTTTGTGTCGAAGTCAAAGCGCCTGGTGACAGTTTAAGGCGCAATCAACTGGTGACCATGAACCAGTTATTAAAAGCAGGCTTTGATGTCTCGATTAAAAAAGTTGAGTGGCAAATTGATCCCGCCCAGCCATATGTGGTCATAGACGTAGAAACCACGGGGGGTAAAAAAGAATATGAGCGCATTACCGAAGTCGCAATGGTCAAAGTCATTGGTGAAGAGATTGTTGAGCATTGGAGCTCATTAGTTAATCCGAACAAACACATTCCTAAATACATTACCGAATTAACAGGCATTGATAATCAGATGGTTCGCGATGCGCCAGAGTTTGTTGAGATTGCTGAGCACATAGCATCATTCACAAAGGGGTGTATTTTTGTTGCCCACAACGTGAATTTTGATATGGGGTTTATTCGCGCTGAGTTTGCACGTTGTGGCATGTATTATAAGCGCGCCAAGTTATGCACCGTGTCACTTGGTCGTAAGTTCATTCCGGGGCATAAATCATACTCTTTAGGCAATATTTGCAGAGATCTGGATATTAGCCTTGTCGGTCACCACAGAGCATTAAATGATGCGATGGCAACCGCAGAATTGTTCATTAGGATAAATAAAGCAAGGGTAAATACAGTGAGTTGATGTGTTGATGAAAATGTTTAACCAATTACGATTTTATAGCCAACACCATTGACTGTTTTAATCACAGTTGGTTTTTTGGGATCAATTTCAACTTTCTTTCTTAATCGGCAAATGATGGTGTCTACAGCACGAGAAGATTCAGGACCTTCTTCTAAATGGGTGGCATCTATGATTGCTTCTCTAGAATGAGTTCGTTGAGCATTTTTCACTAAAAACTTCAATACGGCATATTCGTGTGCGGTGAGAGCTATTTCATGGCCGTCACTATTAACGAGTTCATGAGATACAAGGTTTAAAGACGTCACCCCAAGCTTAACTAAATTGATACTAGAATCGGATAGCTGCGTTGATTTGAGCAATATTTTGATCCGCAACATCAACTCTTTGACTTTATAAGGCTTTGCTAGATAGTCATTGGCTCCAAATTCAAGCCCAGCAATTTTGTCTTCATCAGATGCTCTACCTGAAGAAACAATGATCGGGGTGTCACAGTTTTGTGCTCTGATCTTTCTTAATAGAACCAAGCCATCTTCATCGGGCAAGCCTAAATCTAGAATGATCAAATCAAAAGTATTGGATTCAAGTAATGACCAACAATCATTCGCAGAAGGTGCCGCCGTGACCTTCAAACCACACAGCTCTAAATAGGCACACGTCATTTCACTAAGTTGTACATCATCTTCAATGAGCAATATTGAATTCAAATTAGCGCCCTTGGAATAAGAAACATTTCAGAAACATCTAAGAAAAAGTATAGACAAAAATATGCTGTATACCTGAATTAGTCTTTTCCACGAAAGTAAGAAATGAGAAACAGTGATTATGGAACGCATTAAAGGCAAAGTTTTATTAGTCGATGATGATCAAAATTATCTAGAGCTGTATCACACTATTTTAGTTGATGAGTTTGATGTCTATGCATTTAGTTGTGCTAGCGATGCATTACTAAACATTCATGATATTAATCCACATACGATTATTCTTGATTTGAACCTGCCTGATTTAAATGGGTTTGAGTTTTGTAACCAACTCAAAGGTCAAAATTATTCACTTAAACACAGCGACATTATTTTTGTGTCGGGTGAAACCAGTCTTTCTAAGAAAATGCTAGCGTTTGACATCGGTGCTGTAGATTTTCTTTCAAAACCGTTTCAAGTCAAAGAGCTTAGGAAAAAAGTGTCTACCAGCATTGATAAACATTTGCTTTATCAAATGGCACTTGAAGAAGCCAAAGTGGCGTCATCGCAAACCCATGTTTCTTCTGAATTAACCATGAGCTACAAAAAAGCATTATTTTGTTTTCGTAGCATTTCTAGCTGTAAAGACTTTAATAGCCTTATTTCAAGGCTATCTGAGTCAATAGAAACATTGGGATTTAATGCTGCGATTTACATAAGACCTGATGTGCTGAGCGACTTTAGAGGCGGTGGAAAAGTGTTATCAGAAGACGATGATAAGTTCTCATCTTTGGCAAGTTATAAAGCAGGCATAAAAGAGTTTAATAACCATTTATTATTTAACTCCGAATATGTCTCTATTTTAATACGTAAAGTTGCATCGCAAAAAGATTATATGCTTGAAATACAAGATCATATTTTATCTATTGCTTACATTGTTGATGACAAAATTCGCGCGCTTTACGCACAGTCTCATTTAGGCAAGCTGGCCTACGAATTAAAACAAAGCCAAATGTTGTTGGCAGAACTGTGCAAGCATTCATTCAATCCCTCTGATAAAGAGAGCTCAAAGGTTCCAGATGAATTAGGTCAGCTTAAAGACACAATAGGCAAAGCCACTGAGCTTGTGTCTAGTAGCCATCAATCTGTTCAAAAATATGCCATTAGATGAATACGGGCCTATGAACTGGTGCTAGGAAATTAAGTATGTTTGAGCGGTTTTTTAATTATTCTAACGAGCTACTTTGTATTGCATCCCTAGATGGTAAATTTATTCAAGTTAATGACGCTTTTATAAATTGCTTGGGTTTCGACAAAGCGTATTTGTTATCTGAATCCTTTCTAAATCTTGTCCATCCTGATGATGTGAGTAAAACCGTCCATGAACTTGAATGTTTGGGTGCAGGAAAAGAGGTTATTAATTTTGAAAACCGCTATATCTCCGCCAGTAAAGAAATCAAAATATTGAATTGGAAGGCTACATTCGATCATGAAACGCAGTTGATATTTGCCACGGCTAGAGATGTCACCTCTGAGCGACTAACTTCAAGCCGATATACACAGCTCTATCAAGCCATTACAGAGAATATCATTTTTGCTAAAACAGATGTGAGAGGGGTGATCTGCGAGGTTAATCAGAAGTTTTGCGATATCAGCGGCTACAGCAGTGAAGAGCTTATTGGTAAAACCCATAAAATAGTGAACTCAGGATGTCATGATAGGGCTTTTTTTAAAGAGATGTGGGCAACTATTTCATCAGGTCAAGTTTGGACGGGGTTAATCAAAAATAGAAAAAAAGATGGTGACTTATATATTGTCGAAAGCATCATTATTCCGGTATTTGATATAGATAACAAAATAGAAGCCTTTATTGCCCTCAGACAAGATATTACGGAGCGAATTCATTTTCAGAAATTGAATGATAAAACATTAGAGATGTTAAATCAGACGGGCGAAATAGCCAAAGTTGGTGGCTGGGAGCTTAATGTAGAAACTCAGCAATTAACTTGTACTCAAGAAACCTACAAAATTTTTAATTTAGACTCAAAATACAATAACGATATCTCGTTTTTGCAAATACTTGCATGTTTAACAGAGTTAGATCAACAAAGTTTACTTGATGACATTAAGTTTTGTGAAAAACAACAACGAGCATTCTCCAGAGAGTGTTTAGTGAATTTACAAAGCGGTGAAAAGAAGTGGGTTAATTTCACAGGAAAGCCAAATAACACTGGTAAAGGTGCTTTTTTCCTATCAGGCACAGTGCAAGATATTCATGAAAAAAAATCAAACGAGATAAAATTCAAGCAAGAAAGACAAAAGAGTATTCAAAATGCGAAGTTCTCCGCGTTAGGCGAACTTGCAGCGAGTGTGGCTCACGAAATTAATAATCCCTTGGGGATCATTTCTGGCTATGCAGAACTATTGCAGATGCAAGGTGGGAGTGAAAATGATAAGTATCAGGCAATCCTAAAGTCTTGCGACCGAATCACTCATATAGTTAAAAACTTAAAGCGCTTCTCAAGAACCGATGATACCCCTCAAAAATTACCCGTGAACTTACTAGAAATTGTTAATGACGCAATCTCACTCACTTTACCTAGAGCCAAACGTCAGCTTTCTAAAATTTATTTGAATGCCCATAACGAAGTATGGGTATTGGGTAATCACATTGAACTAGAGCAAGTGATTATAAATTTAATCAACAATGCGTTAGATGCGGTTGCAAAGCACAAGTTAAGAACAGTCACCGTCGAGCTTATCAATCAAGACACGTTACCCAAGTTAGTGATAGAAGATACCGGAGGCGGAATATGTCCATCGGTAATAGAAACGATTTTTGAGCCGTTTGTCACAACAAAGCTCGCAGCAAATGGTACAGGGTTAGGTCTTTCGGTTGTAAAAGGTATTTTGGACGACCACCAAGCAGCAATTGCGATGACAAACAATGAACTGGGAGCCAGCTTTGTGATCACATTCCCGGAAATAGAAAAAGAGGTGCAAGATGGTCAGCATAGTTTACCTAGATGATGAAGTGTATCTAACCGATATTTTCCTTTGTTTTTTCAAAGAAAAAAGGGTTGATTTAACTGTCTTTAACGATGAGTTTGCGGCCATTGAATTTTGTATTGCTAATCCGCCCGATATTTTATTTGTTGATTTTCGTCTTGAAACACTTAAAGGCGATGAAATCGCGCAAAGAGTACCGAGCCAGATTAAAAAAGTTTTAGTGACCGGTGATATTCAAATTGATACTCGTTATGAGTTTGATGCCTTGGTTGCAAAACCATTTAGATTGGCAGAGTTGTTAGACACAGTTAAGTTGTTGTCACCCGGCTTTGAAATGGCGCATTAGGAGGGATTATGTCGATAAATAGATTGATAGTCTTAGATGATGACCCCGGGTATATCGATATTTTGTCAGGATTCGCAGATGCGCTTGGGTTAGATTTTGAGGGGCACACATCCTATGCATCATTTTGTATCTCTAATATGAGCAATGAAGATTTGTGTTTAATTGATATTTATATGCCAGATAAAGATGCCTTAGATGTCATTTTAGAGCTGGCTGAAAATAGCTTTTCTAGCAGCCTTGCGGTGATGTCTGGTGCTGATGAAGAAATTATCTCATCGGTTGAAGCGACAGTGAAAAAGTTAGATATTACTTTTGCAGGCTCGCTCAGCAAACCCATTAAGTTATCTAAGCTTTCAGAGCTAATTGAGATGGCGAATGTGTGTCCCAATAAAACCAGAGTCTCATTAGAAAAAATAAAACCGAGTATAGAGTCATCTTTGAAAGCGGCTGATTTAGCGATTTGGTTTAAAAATGAATACGTTTATCCTGTATTTCAACCGCAGTTTTCTAGCATTAATTCAGCCTTAACAGGGTTGGAATGCCTAACCAGAATTAATCATCCTGAACTTGGCAATGTGAGTCCTTTTGAATTCATTTCGGTGCTTGAAAAGTGTCATTTAATAGATGACTACACGTTGAAATTGATAGATAAGTCACTTGAAGAAATCAGTCATTATTTAGTGCAAGATAAAACGCTGACATGCTCTTTTAATATATCAGCACAAAACTTAGATAAAGACTTTGCTGATAGCTTGGTGCAGTTATTTAAGCGCTACCAAGTTACACCCTCACAGATCACTTTAGAGCTCACAGAGAGCATTGCAATACAAATGAACGCAGAGGCGTTATATGCAATATCAAGATTGAAGCTCTTTGGGGTTAAATTGTCTATTGATGATTTTGGCACAGGTTATTCGTCTATTAGCCAACTCGTAGATTTGCCCTTCGATGAAATTAAAATAGACAGAAGCTTTGTTTCGCAATTAGGCCAAAATACCAAAGCACAAGCAATCGTGTGTGCAACCTTTAACCTTGTTAGCTCCTTAAATTTTACCTTGATTGTTGAAGGGGTAGAGACACAAGCACAGCTTGATTTCTTGCAAGAGCAAGGGAATTGTATCGTGCAAGGTTTCTTACTTTCAAAGCCGCTTAAAGCAAATGAACTCAATTACTTTATTTCAAAAAAAATCGAGAAATCTAGAAGCTCACATTAGAACAGAGTTTAGTGTTGGCTATACTTAAATTGGATGTACTCAAGCAACAAATATGACTTAGTTGAATATTTTATTTAAGAGACAGCGTTTATGCAGCTTCGCACCCTGATTATGGCAATCATGTTTTTCAGCACCATGCTGCCTTTGGTGGTATTGCATATGATTAACATAGACAACGAAAGGGCATTACTGCTGAGTGAAACACAGTTTAAGTTAGAAGAAATTGCAGACATTCAACATCAAAGGATTAAGACGCTGCTTGCAAATAAAAAGCAAGCAGTGGCTCTTATTAAAAGTCGAACTCAGCTTCGCGCAATTATAGAGGAAAGTGCTTCAGACTTATCAAAGCAACAAGTTGTAAAGCTGAGAAAAATCATTACAGATGTCATTGAAGCGACTGATAACATTGAAGGTATCGCCTTGTATAGTAGACAGCAAAATTTGCTCTTCTACTCTAATAATTGGCTAAATATTCCGATTTTAAATCGAGGCGCCGGTTATGAAAAAAATGCCTTTAATGTTGAGGTGATTTTCATTGAAGACCAGCAGCAATTACTGTTTATTGAACCAATCACCTTAAACAATGAAGTGATAGGTTTCATTAAAGTTGCGTTTAAAAGTGAAGATTTAAACCGAATTGTCAGCGACTTTACAGGGTTAGGTCAGAGCGGGGAGATAGTCTTAGCTGCAAAAGATAAAAATGGCGATGCTATATTTTTAACTCCTACCAGACATGACCCTTCAGTTGCACTTACTCTCACAGTCTCAAAGAATAATTTAGAAATCCCCATTACTCATGCGATGAACGGCGTCAATGATGTTTTCCCAGACTATGTGGACTATCGCGATATTCCTGTCTTAGCAATTTCTCATCATATACCAGAAACTAACTGGGGCATGATAGTTAAAATAGATAAACAGGAGATGTTTAAAAAACTTGAAGTGCTCACTCTACGCTCTTTCAAAGTGTTATTAGTAGCTCTTCTGATTGTTACTTTAACTTCCGTTTTGATTGCCGCTTGGTTTACAAAGCCCTTTATCAACATTTATTTGGCATTGGCTAAATCTGCAAAAGGGAAAATCAATTTCATCGAAGAGCACTCAGCCATTAACGAAATTAAAGAGGTAAGCAAAGCAATTAACTCAATGAACAAGCAAAGACTTGAGTCTGATAATTTTTTGCATAAATCGATTTCGGAGTTAACAGAGTTAAACGCCAAGCTTGATTCAGAAGCTGAGCGGTTTAAGCGTTGGAAGGAGTCTAACTTTATTGGCATTATTCATTCTGATGCGCAGGGGCACATTTTAGAGGCTAACTCGACCATACTAGATATGATTGGCTACTCAAGAGAAGAACTTGAAAGTGGAGAGATTGATTGGAAAAACTTAACCCCACCTGAGTATCTTCATTTAGATATAAAAGCCTTAGAAGAAGCCAATATTAAAGGGTACTGGACTCCCTTTGAGAAGGTGTATATCCATAAAGACGGGCATCCTGTTCCCATATTAATTGGTGGTTCAATTTTTAATAAAGACAGTCAAGAATTTATCGTGTTCGTGGTTAACTTATCTGAGAAATATCATCAGATGAAAGAGTTAAAACGTTACAAAGGGATCATAGAAAATTCCCGCGATATGTTTGCCTTTCTTGATTTGGACTATCGATATAAAACAGTCAATCAAGCCTACCTAGATATACATGGCTTAAGTCGCGAAGAAATAATTGGCAAGTCGGTTTCGGAAATCATGGGAGAAACCCTATTTTTCAATAAATTAAAAGGAAAAATAGACAAGGCATTACAAGGGGAGGCAGTGAGCTTTATTGAAACTCACTTGCCAAACACAACAAAGATTAAAGCTTTAAGAGTATCATATGTCCCCTATTGGTCTGATGGCGGCATGATAGTCGGCTTTATTTTTAAAGGTGAAGATATCACTGAGCTCGAAGCTAAACAGAGGATTATTGAGCTCAAAGAAGCTGAGCAAAAGCACATCATAGAGTCTATGCTTGAAGGCGTATTTACCGTCGATAGTGAGGGTAAAATTCTTTCATTTAACCCAGAAGCTGAAAATATTTTTGGTTATAAAGAGTCCGAAGTGGTGGGTAAGAGTGTTGATATGCTCACTGACGGCGTAGGCCACCATAAAGAAAAAGTTCAGAATTTCATAAAAACTGGATTCTCACAGATTATCAATAATCGCCTTGGTCGAGATATAAGAGCAAAACACAAACAGGGTCATACATTCCCGATAAGAATCGCGGTCGCTAGTATGCCTCCGACAGAGCAAGGTGAATTGCACTTTATCGCTAACTTCCAAGATATGAGCGAACAAGAACAACAGAGAAAGCTTCTAAATAGAAGTTTAAAACTAGAGTCATTAGGAAATATCGCTGGTGGCGTTGCCCATGACTTTAACAATATTTTGGGGATCATATTAGGCTATACTGAACTGTTAAATGAATTTAAGCAAGATCCCAGTTCATGTATTGAGGCCATTGAAAATGCGTGTTCACGAGGCCAGAAGCTGACGAATAACTTACTTACTTTTGCTAAAAAAAGTAACTTGACGCCTATTCAAGTAAATATAAATCAACTCATCGAAAAAAATAAAAAGTTGCTAGAAACAGCAATGACTTCAAAAATAAAGTTACATCTTGAGTTAGACAAGCAAATTGCTGACGCCTACTTAGAAGAAAATTTATTTGAAGATTTGTTGTTAAATATGGCAATTAATGCCATGCATGCGATGCCTGATGGTGGGCAGTTTTTAATAAAAACATGCCGACATACTTTAAGTTATGAAGAGTCCAGCGCTCTTGAGCTTAATGCTGAAGAAGTGATAAAAATCACATTAACAGATACAGGTTGTGGTATTCCTCCAGAGCATATCGATAAGGTGTTTGACCCATTTTTCACGACTAAGAAAGAGTCAGGTAATGGTTTAGGTCTTGCGCAATGCTATGGTTTTATTAAATCTTGCGGTGGCAGTATTGATGTGGTGTCTGAGCTGGGAATGGGAACATCATTTTTAGTGTATATTCCAATGTGCGAGCACCGTGAAGCAGAAAGAACCGTAGTTGATAAAAAATTACAAAGCCGCTTACCTGACACATTACAACAAATACTACTTATTGATGATGAAGAAAGCATTCGCTTTTTGATCAAAACTTTTTTAGAAGCTGAAGGCGTTAAAATATTTGATACCGAAGACCCAATTGAAGCACTCTCCATTCTTAAAGAGCAAAAAATTGATTTTGTGATCAGTGATGTTGTTATGCCGAATAATGGCGGAGTTGCATTTATTAAACAAGCGAAACTACATAACCCAAGCTTAAACTATTTATTTATCTCAGGGTACATAGGCACTGATGACCCTGAGCAAATTATTGGAGATGCAATTCTCTATAAACCTTTTAACAAGGAAAAGTTGCTCCAAAAAATTCTATCGTTATTGCCAAAGTAAGTATGTTACGACTGAGGTTATCTCAGCTCATAGTTCTCAAAAAATGCAATTTGATCAGGCTTACTGAGCGCTTTAGGTCGCATTGCTTGTACTTTTTCTATTGCTTCAGCTTTGCTGTAGCCCAACTCAACGAGCAAAATGGCTATCATTAAACCTGTGCGACCAGAGCCTCCCTTACAATGTACTGCGACAGTTGCCGATGTATTCAGTAAAGTCAGCAGCGCTGATTTTTGCTTATGCCAAGCATCAAAAAATCGTTCATCAGGTCCTTTATCATCAGAAATAGGCAATTGAAACCAAGTGATGTTTTGGTTAGCACAGACTTCACCCAGCGTTAAGGCACTATTTTCAGCAAGCTCTTCATCCGACATCAGCGTCACAATGGCACTGGCACCAGCCGCTTTTAATTGCGATACAGAATCGACTAAGTTCGCGTCTTTTATTCCTGGGCAAGGTGTGAACAAAAAACTAATGTCGTTTTTTACGGTTAATTTATCAAATGGATGTAAAGACATACTCTTTCCTATCTAGAGTTATGGGCAACAAGCTGAAATACGGGCTGGTCTGTCACCCATTTTATTTAAGCGCGCTAAATCATTTGCTAAAAACTCAGGGTTATTCTCCGTGGTGCTGCTTAGTACAGTTTTAGCCCACTCAGGAAGTTCGCTATTTATGCTATAGAAGACCCATTGACCCTGACGCTTGTCGGTAAGTAGTCCGCATTTTCTAAGCTGAGCTAAGTGACGCGATATTTTGGGTTGGCTTTCTTCAAGTGCTGCCATTAATTCACAGACACACAGCTCTTGCTCTTTCTCTATAAGAAGCAAGCTTTTCAAGCGAGTTTCATCGGCAAGACATTTATAAAATTGTACAGGTTCCATAATTTTCCTAAGCCTTGGATAGCAAGCTTTAACTCGTTAGTTTTATTAAGAAGCTTACTAAAACAAAGAGCGCTTTTATTTGAGCGACAATTGAATATATGAAAAATCATATATTCAATTGTGTTTTCCAGCAAGATTTTACTGATAAATGCAGTCAGTTTATTCTTATATGTAATGAAATGGACTCAACAAGCTCAAAAGCGAACAGTTCCAATTGCTATTAATTGATAAATAAGCAGATGAAAATTAATGAGGTTTAAATTATTGTATATTGAATTCAATTTTTGGGGCGACGTATGGAACCAGACTATACGCAATACACTTACAGGGAGTTACTTGAGGCCTTAGAAGGCATTGATAAAGAAGCGTACCCAGAGCGGGTTAAAACATTGGAGTTACGACTTAAAACTTGGTCTGAAGAAACGGTTCTTACAGCAAATCGGCCAAATAACAACCTAACAGGGGGCATTGCTATGTTTATTATTTCAGCGTATTTCACATGGGTGCTGTTCACTGAAGGAATAGATAAAGCTAAACTTTTTCTTGCGCCTTTTATCTTGGTCGCAACGCCTTTCACCTATTTACAGCAAAGACGAAAGTATCAGCGACATAAAGACGATTATTTACGGCTTGATAAACAAGGTGTCAGTCTAAAGCTTGCCGCAACTGAGCACTTTCTACTTTGGTCAAATGTTCGCAGTGTAATTTGTTCTGTGAATAAGTCTCATCAGGCTTATTTCTTTGAAGCAGATAACAGTCAACATTCATGCTCTTTTGAAGCGCGCGAATTCGAGATAGATGAAGACGCAGTCTTTGATTTTATTTCTCAGCAATCCAAAAAGCATAATTTTTTCATGAAGTCCGATTAGCGCAGGTTTCTCAAGATTTGTTATGACTGAATAATATTATTGGTGCCAAATTGGCACTAATGTTTTTAATAATTGCGTGTTTTTCTGCACAGATATTCTCCGTACGATCACATTAATCACTTTTATCGGAGAATGTCATGAACAAACTTAGCTATACACTTAGTGCAGTTGCTTTAGCCTTAGTGCTGAGTGGCTGTGGTCAATCGAATGCACAACAAGGCCAACAACCGCCGCCAATTACCATTGATGTGGCAAATGTCCAATTAGAGGAAGTTCAGTCTTGGCATACGTTCACGACTCGCTTAGAAGCACCTGAACGTGTTGTGCTTAAACCACGCGTATCTGGTCAGCTTAAAAGCATGGCATTCAAAGAAGGTGAGCGCGTTGAAAAAGATCAATTACTTTTTAGCATTGACCCTCGTCCATTTGCAACTCAAGTTGAAAGCTTGAAAGCACAGCTTGTAAGTGCTGAAGCAGCGTTAAGCCAAGCGCAAGGCGAAGCAGAGCGCGCACAACGTTTGGTTGCTAAAAATGCCATGTCGACAGAGCAAGCAGATCAACGTGATGTGACTTTACGCCGCGCCATTGCTAATAAAAATGCCATTGCCGCACAGCTTGAAAAAGCGCAATTAGACCTAGAGTTTAGCCAAGTAACCGCGCCTATCAGTGGCGTTATTTCTCGTGCAGATGTTACTCAAGGTAATTATGTGAGTGCGGGTGATACAGCCCTTACAACCATTGTTTCTGATGACTTGGTTTATGCGTATTTTGACGTAGACGAACGCACTTGGAGCAAGCAGTTCTCTGGCATGAATGCAGATACTGGCGTGATGGTGCAATTACAAGCTATCAATAGCCAGCAGCCAATTGCAGGTAAAGTCGACTTTATTGATAACGAAATCAACCCAACAACTGGTACGTTGCGTGTTCGTGCAGTTTTTGACGCGCAAGCGCATAACTTAAAGCCGGGTGCATTTGCACGCATTTCAATGGCTGCACAAATGCCAAAAACCTTGGCAATTGTACCGGAGCGTGCAATTGGTACCGATCTCAAAAACCGCTTTGTTTTAACCGTCGATGAAAATAACACCTTGCAATATCGCTTGGTTGAGCTCGGTGAGCGATACGGGGCGTATCGTGCCATTAAAAGTGGTTTAGTACGTGGCGACCGCATTGCAGTAAATGGTCCTGCACGCGTTGGTCCAGGTATGCCAATTACACCGAATAAGGTGGCATTTAATTTTGAGAACACTCAGTTTGTTCTTAAGTCTACAAATACCTCAAGTGATTTATTAGTTAGCGCAGCGAAGTAGAGAGTATTATGAACTTTTCACACTTTTTTATCTCAAGGCCTATATTCGCGGCCATGCTCTCTTTGATCTTCGTGATCACCGGAGCGATTTCATTGTTTCAGCTACCAGTAAGTGAGTATCCAGAAGTGGTGCCACCTACAGTTGTGGTAAACGCAACGTATCCGGGTGCTAACCCAAAAGTTATCTCACAAACGGTTGCAACGCCCCTTGAGCAAGAGCTCAATGGCTTAGAGAACATGCTTTATCACTCGTCTCAAGCTACCAGTGATGGCCGTTTAACCTTAACGGTGACATTTGCACTAGGGACTGATCTTGACCAAGCGCAAGTACAAGTGCAAAACCGAGTGAATAACGCCTTGCCGCGTTTACCACAAGAAGTACAGCGCCTAGGTGTAACGGCACAAAAGTCGTCGCCAAACTTGGCTATGGTGGTGCACTTGGTTTCACCTGATGGCGCTCAAGATACAGCTTATATGGCGAACTATGCAGATATTTATATCAAAGATGAACTTAAGCGTTTACCGGGTGTGGGTGACTTACAGCTATTCGGTGGCTCAAAATATTCAATGCGTGTGTGGTTAAATCCAGATGCATTAGCAGCACGTAACCTCACAGCGACAGATGTAATGGGCGCTTTGCGCACGCAAAACCAACAAGTGGCAGCAGGCTCTCTAGGTGCACAACCTTCGCCTGAAGAAAACCAGTTTCAAATTCTGTTAAACGTGAAAGGGCGTTTAGAAAGCATCGAAGAGTTTGAGCGAGTCATTATCAAAGTGGGTGAAAACGGTCAGCTTACGCGTCTTAAAGACATCGCTAAAATTGAACTGGGTCAAGAGAACTACGCACTGCGTGCCATGCTAGATAATCAACCAGCACTTGCTATGCCTGTATTCCAACGTCCTGGCTCAAACGCAATTCAGTTGTCGGATGATGTGCGTGAAACCATGGCGCGTTTGCAGCAAGATTTCCCTGCAGGTATGACGTATGAAATTGCTTATGACCCAACGGTTTTCGTACGCGGCTCAATCGATGCCGTGATTGCAACCCTAGCTGAAGCGATCCTGTTGGTTGTTGTGGTCGTAGTGTTGTTCTTACAAACTTGGCGCGCCTCTATTATTCCTCTAATTGCTGTGCCAGTTTCATTGGTTGGTACTTTTGCCATCATGCAATTACTAGGCGTGTCTATTAATACCTTGTCGCTGTTCGGTCTTGTGTTGGCAATCGGTATTGTTGTGGATGATGCCATTGTTGTGGTTGAAAACGTTGAGCGTAATATTGCCGATGGTCATAGTCCATTTGAGGCCACTAAAATCGCTATGAGCGAAGTAACTGGCCCAATTATCGCGATTGCGTTTGTACTGTGTGCGGTATTCATCCCTACGGCGTTTATTACCGGTCTTTCAGGACAATTTTATAAGCAGTTTGCATTAACCATTACTATCTCAACACTTATTTCAGCGTTTAACTCATTAACGTTATCACCTGCATTGTCGGCAATTTTATTAAAGCCACATGATGCACCACAAGATAAGCTGACAAAATTACTGAACGCGTTATTCGGTACTTGGTTATTCAAACCATTCAATCGCTTATTTGATAAAGGCGCACAAGGCTACGAAAAAGTCGTGAAAAAGCTGATCCGTATGAGTGTGGTTGTCGGTGTAGTGTATCTTGCTCTGGTTGGCTCAACAATTGGCTTATTTAACTCTGTACCGGGTGGCTTTATTCCTCAGCAAGACAAGCAATATTTAGTTGCAGTGGCACAACTGCCTGATGCGGCAAGTCTTGATAGAACTGAAGAAGTAATTAAGCAGATGCAAGAGATTGCGCTTGAAGTACCGGGCGTTGCGCATACGGTTGCTTTCCCTGGTTTATCGGTAAATGGCTTCACCAATAGTACCAATAGCGGCATTGTGTTTACGCCACTGGATGATTTTAGCGAACGTAATGACCCTAGCTTGTCGGCCTTTGCCATTGCAATGCAATTAAACCAACGTTTTGCTGCAATTGATGAAGCGTTTGTGGCTGTATTCCCACCACCGCCAATTCTGGGTTTAGGCACAACGGGTGGCTTTAAGCTTCAAATTGAAGACAGAAGTAACCAAGGGTTTGAAGCGCTGTTTGCTGCACTGCAAGCAACCATTGGCGCTGCACAAAAAGACCCTGCACTCATGGGCTTATATTCAAGCTTTAGAATTCAAGTACCGCAAATGGACATTAACATTGACCGTGAGCAAGCGCTAATTCAAGGCATTCCGTTAGACGAAGTATTCAACGCACTGCAAGTCTATTTGGGTTCTGCATACGTCAATGACTTCAATATGTTTGGCCGTACATATCAAGTAAAAGCGCAAGCTGAAGCGAAGTTTAGGTCGAAGAAAGAGCAGATCAACAACTTAAAAGTGCGCAATGCTGCTGGTCTCATGGTTCCTCTAGGTTCAGTAGTGACTGTAGAAGAAACCACAGGTCCTGATCGTGTGATGCACTATAACGGTTATGTTACCGCTGAATTGAACGGTAGTCCTGCACCGGGTTATAGCTCAGACCAAGCGCAACAAGCCATTGAAGCGGTCCTGGCGAAAACACTGCCAGAAGGGATCACCTATGAGTGGACTGAGGTGACGTATCAACAGATCTTAGCGGGTAATACCATGGTGTATGTATTCCCACTGGTGGTTGTATTGGTCTTCATGGTATTGGCAGCGCAATATGAAAGCCTACGTTTGCCATTGTCGATTATTTTAATTGTACCAATGACGATTTTCTCAGCGCTGGCAGGTGTTTACATGCTCGGTGGTGATAACAACATCTTTACGCAAATTGCTTTGATTGTATTGGTTGCGCTGGCTTCTAAGAATGCAATCTTAATGGTCGAATTTGCCAGAGATAAGCACTTACAAGGTGCAACGCATCTAGAGGCGATTATTGAAGCGTGTCGTTTACGTCTTCGTCCAATACTGATGACATCAATTGCCTTCACGGCAGGTGTTGTACCTCTGGTACTGGCATCAGGCGCAGGGGCTGAAATGCGTCAAGCAATGGGTAATGCAGTATTCTTCGGCATGATTGGTGTAACGGTATTTGGCTTGTTATTCACGCCAGTATTCTATCGTCTAGTAACGGCTAAGGAGCAATAAGATGCGCGTATTTAAAATGACGTTATCGGGCATCGCTCTGGCTGTGTTGGCAGGATGTGCAAGTGCCCCAAATATTGACCAAGCACAGCAAACGTCGCAAACCTTCAGTAATGCATTAAACACACATGTGTTGTTATCTGAAGTGGCGAAACAAAGCGAACAAAACTGGTGGCAGCAACTGAACATCGCTGAGTTAGACCAACTTGTGGTTGATGTATTGGACAAAAACCAAAATTTGAAAGCTTCAATGGCGCGTTTGCGCGCCGCCCTTGCTGGGTTGTCAATGCAGCAACGCGCAAATCTGCCGCAAGGTGGCTTAGCGGTATCTGGTAACCGCTCTAATACGCCTAGTAGCACAAATCCAAACGCAGATGTTGTGAGTTCAGCAACCGCGGGTGGTAACGTGAATTGGCAACTGGACTTGTCGGGTCGCATTGCAGCACTCACTTCTGCGGCAGAAGCGGTTGCAGTTGATAGCCAAGCGCAATATCAGCAGTTACTGACTGAGCTGGTTAGCACGTCTGTTCGTAGCTTTTTACAATGGCAGAACTTACAACAGCAACAAGCATTAACCTTTAATCAATTAAAAGCACTCGAAGACTCGATGGAAATCATTCAAGTGCGTATTGAAGAAGGCATAGCGACAGAGCTTGAGTTAAATAGAACACGTGTGCAGTACTATGAGCTCAAGCAACGATTACCTCAAATTGGTGTTGAACTTGCCCAAGTTGAGCAAATTCTAAGTGCATTAACCGATAAACGTGCCGATGAACTTAGTTTCACTGTGTTGAGTCAAACAGACTACGATGCACTTAATTTAACGGTGAATGTGCAATCGGCAGATGACGCAGTCATGCAACGCGGTGATATTCGTTCAGCGATGGCTAAAGTGCATCAACAAGGTTATTTGGCACAAAGTGCAGAGCGTGCGCTGTATCCAGATATTAGCTTATCGGCCTTTGCTGGCGTATTAAATATGCCGGGTATGAACTTCAATAATACCCAATCGAATTGGCAAGTTACGCCAAGCATCAATTGGTCTTTATTCAGTTACCCGCAGTTATTAGCTCAACTTGACGCTCAAACTGCATTATCAGAAGCAAGCTATCACAGTTATAAGCAAACTTTGACCGATGCATTGTCGCAAACTGAGTTGTCTTTACGTGCTTTACAACATGCTCAGCAGCAGTTTGCACTCTCTACGCAAACTGTAAAAGCCGCGCGTGCTGCCTATCAACAAGCTGAAGCGGGTTATCAAGAAGGGCAATTAGCCTACCTTGATTTACTTGCAGCAAGACAAGATGTTCTCAGTGCTGAGCGCAGCCAAGTTTTGATCCGCAACCAGTGGTTAAGTGCTTCTGTTACAGCTTATAGCCAATTGAGCGGTGGCTGGTCATCAAAATTAGTATCTAACCTTTAAAAGAGGAGGCCTCATGTACAAGGATAACAACAAAATGAATGCATTGGAGTTACGCCAACATGGGGCTGACTTCGATTTGAAAATGACACAGCTCGATTTGCCGATTCCTAGAGGCAATGAGCTATTGATAAAAGTAGAGTATGTCGCGTTAAATCACTTAGATGCCAGCTTTGCTGTAAAAGGTTTTAGCCAGTGGCAATATCCGCATATTTTGGGCTCAGATGCTGTGGGTACGGTTGTTGATGCACCAAAAGGGGTATTTCCGGCTAAAGGCGCACGGGTTTTATTTCATGCGAACCTTGCCCAGCAGGGCATGCTAAAGCAATTTACTGTTATGCCAAATCATGCGGTTTCTGAGTTACCAGAGAAAATCGAAAGCGAATTAGCCGTGGCATTGCCAAACTCGGGTATGGCGGCATTGCTTGCACTTGAAAAAATTAAGCTGCAAGAAGGGGATACACTCGCAATCAACAGTGCACAAGGTGCAGTGGCTCATTTTGCGATCCAGTATGCAAAAAAACAGGGAGCACAAGTATTTGCGTTTGCTCAAAAGGCGCATCATAAACGTTTGAAAAAACTGGGTGCTGACTTTGTGTTTGATTGCAGTAAAAAAGACGATGCAATCTGTGCACAAATAAAACATGAAATTGGTCCTGATGGCTTTGATTGTGTGATTAATACAATTGGCAAAGAAAGCGTCGTTCAAGATATTCAAAAACTCAGGTTCTGTGGGCGTATAGCTTGTTTAAATGGGTTTTCTGCGATCCCTGAAGAGCTACTATTCGAAAAAGCGCCTAATATTGGCGTGGTGTCGATAGCGGGGGCTTGGTTGGCAAATAGTTTATGTGCGCAGCAGCATTTATGTTTTATGGGCGAGACGCTTTTAAAAGACATTGAGAGTGGTGCCATACAAGCACCAGAAATAGAGTTGATTAAGTTTAACATCGAAAGCGTTAAAGACACGTTAAAGTGCCTCATAAATCAAACCTGCATCAAGCGACCGGTTGTAAAAATTACTTAATGTTACTAAAAGCTTATCCAAAATAAGCTTTTACAAAGTCGATAAATACTCTCAGTTTATAAGGCGGGTAAATGAGCTGAGGGTAGAGCATATAAAGCCCGCCACTGTCTTTTATTTTCTCTTGTTGTAACACTTCAACGAGCTGACCTGAATCTAGCTCATCTTTAACGAAATAATTCGCGATCCTGAAAAGCCCCGCGCCTTGTTGGGCGGAGCGCTTTAACATGTGGTTGTCGTTACTAGATAGCCAACCATTGACGCTTACTTGCTGGGAATTAAAAGGCCAGATGGTTTGCTCAGTCACCGTCAGGCATTGGTGGCTTTCTAAATCAACAAGCGAGTCTATTGAGCCACTTGATTTCAGGTATCTCGGTGAGGCAACAATGATATGTTCATAGTCGAACAGTTTATTGGCAACCATGTTATCTGGCGGTGATGAGGTGGCACGAAAAGCCAAATCAAAATCTTGCTGGTTTAAATTAAACGTTCGGTAACTTGAATTAATTACAAACTCAATATTAGGGTGCTGTTGTTTAAATTTATAGCAAATGTCGAAAAGAAAGGTGCTCGCAAACATTTTTGGCGCAGTGAGTCTTATAACCCCAGCAACTTGTTGTGAGTCAGTGGTTTTTTCTATATCAAACAACTGGGTTCTTATTCGCAATGCTTGTTCGTAGACATGAACACCTTGAGCGGTAAGTTTGACACTACGCGTTGTTCTGATAACTAAAGGCGTTTTTAAATGGGTCTCAAGCTGTTTTATTTTTTCAGAAAGATAACCTTTAGAGATCCCTAACTGTTCAGCGGCTTTTGTAAAGCTAAGTTGTTCTGCTAGTGTTAAAAATAGCATCAGCAACTCAACACGTTTATGTTCATTTATAATCATTACTGTTTGCTATATAAAACAATGTTTTCTTAATTATACTCTTTTATTCATGGCACAGAACAATAAACTAGTGAGACTAAAAACAAATTAAGGTGACTTGATGACGACACAGACTTTACCACTAAAAAAATATTACCCTCATGTCAGTCGCATTGCCTACGGATGTATGGGCTTAGGCGGTGAGTGGGATAACTCGGCGATTTTGAATAAAGATATCTCGCAAGCTCACTCTGTGATTGAAGCGGCTATGGCTTATGGTATTAATTTCTTCGATCATGCTGATATCTATCGAAATGGTAAAGCTGAGCAGGTTTTTGGTGAAGTGTTAAAGAAAAAACCTGAACTGAGAGAAAACATGATACTGCAATCTAAATGCGGGATCCGTTTTAAAGAAGGGGTTTTACCTGGCCGGTATGACTTTTCTGAGAAGTGGATCAAGCACTCGGTTGAAGGCAGTTTAAGACGTTTAAATACAGAGTACTTAGACATTTTAATGCTGCACAGACCAGACCCTTTAATGCAAGTTGAAGAGTTGGCTGAGACATTATTGGAGTTAAAATCAGCAGGCAAGGTCAACCATTTTGCGGTTTCTAATATGAGTCATCATCAGATTTCATATATACAGAAACATCTTGAACTGCCGATAATCGCAAACCAAATCGAAATGAGTTTAGGGAAGCTGGATTGGCTGAACGACGGTGTTATGGTGGGCAGTGCGGGCAACCATCAGGTGGACTTTGTAAGTGGTACTTTAGAATATTGTCAAAATGAGCGGATACAACTCCAAGCTTGGGGATGTTTAGCTAAAGGTCGATTCTCAGAGCAAGGTTTGCAGTCAGAGTGTCATGTGACGAGACAAACTACCAAACTTATTTTTGAATTGGCCGAAGCACATCATGCAACACCAGAAGCGATTCTACTGGCATTCCTATTAAAGCACCCGAGTAATATACAGCCTGTTATTGGCACAACTAATTTAGATAGAATAAAAGGGGCAACCATGGCACTCGATTTTGAGCTGACCAGAGATGAATGGTATAGCCTCTTCGTTAGTGCGAGAGGGCAAGCACTGCCTTAGAATGAATGAAGAGGAATTAATAAGTGCTTTCGGGTGTTAAAAAGGGTGACATAATGCCACCCTTTTAGTTTGAAACTCTCTTATAAAGAGAATGTTCTTGCTACTGACAGCACGATACGTTCATCTGCTGTATCCCAATCTAGGTTGGTGTTTTCAGCGGCCACTTCAATATTAAAACCTTCGTAGCTTGTTTGATACGCTAGACGATAGTGATGGTAAGATTTGTCAGTTGCTTGCCAGCTAAATTTATCACCATCTAACGAGTTCGAGATATCAAAGCTGGCTCTTAAATTATGGTTTGGCGCAAGCTCGACGGTGTGTGCCACCATCGCAATCGTATGGCCAGCCTCTGTTCCAAAATAATCCCAGCTATACCAGAAGTTAAACTCGGTATTACCTAGCTCATTGTTAAAACCGAACTTGGCGTATACTTCAGGGTAGTTACCGTCGCTAGAAGCGCTTTCACCATGATACGTGTAATACGCGATACCATAGTCAATGCTCCATTGGCTGTTTAATTCAGCGTAGCGGCCTACATAGAAATCCCACTCTAAGTTTGTGTCGGTACCAAAATCGACATTCGATGCCCAAGAGCCAGCATATACGCCATTATCAAATGCTTTATCAAGACTTGCTTGAATAGCAGGTCCATTATCAGTTTGGCTAACACCATTAAAAGTATAGTCAGATGCGCCTGTTACAGTTGTGCTCCAATCTGCCATTGCCAAATTTGAGCATAGCGCGAGAGAAATAAGAGATGTTTTGATCATTGTTGTCATAATTAGCTTACTGTTTCTATTTTTGTATAGTCGATTTCATTTTCTTTTGGAGAGCCTTCAATATTGGCTACGGCTTTGTATTTTTGCACTAAGATGTAACCAAAACAGGCGAAGAAAATGCCGATCACAATGGCGCCAACCCATTGGATCTGTAAAAAGTTGAGTTTGAAAAGTAGGGTCAGCAGAGACAGCGCGGCGATGTTAAGCGCGATGTATTTTGCTTTACCAAGTTTTTGAACTGTGATCCCTAAATTATCTGTATATAAACGGACAAGCGAATCGAGAGAGTTGATCACAAATACAATGCCAACAAACACCATGGCAAAATTCACTAGGCCATCTGTTGCAATGCCAGCTTCATGGTAGTGATAAAGCACTGCAAACCAAGCCGCAATTGGAATTGATGGGAATATCAACATCGCAGCGAGTACTTGATAGGTCTTTAATCCACCCACGAAACGTGAAGTAAATTGACCGATCATAATGCTCCAAGCAAACCACCAGAATAAGTAAAACTCATGGTAATCATTAATTGGTAATACAAACTGATGCATGTTGGCAAAATAGTCGCCGATTAAGGCAAAGTTATTGAAGTAACCCGAAATCGCACTGTCACCAAAAACGAAAGCATTGGCCCACATTAACCCAATTAAACCAATGAATACCCAAGTTGTGGTAATACTTAAAAAGCGCACATATTTAATGTCAGTACTTGAATACACGGCAAATGCGATGGCTGCAAATACAATGAGGTAGAAAGTCGGAATGATTGACTCACCATCACCCATACTCGGTAAGTACCAAGGCAGGTTTGAAAGTAATAGGTATGCGGTAAACGCACAGGTGCCTATGATCACAACATTATTAAGTAGTTTAACGAGAGGGATCTCGAAGAACTTTACTTTAGGTTCAATTACACAGAAATAAAAGCAGGTAAGGAAGTAGAATCCCCAGATCAAGAAACCCCAAAAACCAAACTCGATAGCAAGTGGGTTTGTGAAGCCATATTCTGGGCTTGCGTTTATGTCTGCATAACCTGCAAACTCAGTGAGTGGAAACATCACTAAGCCAACATCTAGGCCTGAAGTAAACAAGATAGCAATAAAGGTAAAGGTTTTGACCGGTGTCACACCGACCACTTCGACGTTGCCCCATTTGTAAATAATGAAAGCAATTGAAAGTAGGGTAAATAAAATGCCCGCACTAAGCCATAAGGTCATTGTCACCCTCCCAAAATAAGTAGAAATAACTCATATTTTCTCCCGTTATGATTGTTATATGTCGTTGCTCCCATTCAACCTAAACGGCACACCATGACAGCAAGGTGCAACAATTAAGTGCACCTGTGTGATACCAATCCGCAATAACACTTAATCATTTTGAGGGATTAAACCTGATGGTCGCTGCGTTAAAGATTTCTATTTTAGAACAACTAAATAACGAAATATTTGCATTGCCTACATGGATGTAGGTACCTCAGCGATAGCAGGACGCGTGAGCGGTGCTACCAACAAGGTTTTCTTGTCTCAAAATAGACTACTTAGTTAAACGGATTGGTATGATTCTTTATCTTTGTTTGTTACGCCAATCTTCATGTAAATGCACCTTGGTATTCATAGGTGCCAATGGCGCGTTACCTAAAATCATATCTGCGGCTTTTTCAGCGACCATGACAGTCGGTGCATTCAAATTGCCATTCGGAATAGTTGGAAAAATAGAAGAGTCCACCACTCGCAGGCCTTGAATACCGTGAACTTGGGTTTGCGAGTTCACAACGGCCATCTCATCTTCGCCCATCCTGCATGAACAAGAAGGATGGTAGGCACTCTCAACGGCTTGTCGAACAAACTCATCAATCTGTTCATCAGTTTGAATATGTTCACCAGGTTGAATTTCGCCATCACGATACTCATCAAAGGCAGGTTGAGAAATGATCTCTCGCGTTAGGCGAACGCACGCTCTAAAGCCTTCAATGTCGTCTTGGTGTTGCAAGTAATTAAATTGAATTTTTGGTGGCACTAGTGGGTCATTTGACTGAATGGTCACACTCCCTCGACTCTTAGGTTTGTTATGTCCAACATGTACTTGGAAACCATGGCCATCAAATGCAGACTTACCATCGTAACGGATCGCCGCTGGCAAAAAGTGATATTGAATATCAGGCCACTCAATACCGGCTTTTGAGCGAATAAAAGCACAAGACTCAAAATGGTTAGTGACGCCAAGACCTGATTTATTCAACACCCATTCAGTGCCAATCAAGCCCTTTGAAATCAAGCCAAGTTTACCGTTTAAAGTAATTGGCTTTTTACACTTGTATTGGAAGTAAAACTCAAGGTGATCTTGTAAGTTTTTACCGACTCCCGGCAACTCATGTTTAACTTCAATACCCGCATTTTCTAAGGCTTCGCGTTCACCGATACCAGATAATTGCAGAATATGAGGAGAGCCAATTGGGCCCGCGCTTAATATGACTTCTTTACTCGCATCCGCTTGGAATACTTTGTCATTAACTCGATATTCAACGCCTGTGGCTTTTTTATCGAGCAAACACACCTTGCTGACAAGGGCACCTGTGACCACAGTTAAATTGTTGCGATGTTTAATTGGGTCTAAATACTCGCGAGAGGTTGAGCTACGCACACCGTCTTTTACCGTCATGTGCATTGGGCCAAAGCCTTCTTGCTGCTCACCGTTGTAGTCATTTGTGACTGGGTACCCAGCTTGAGCGCCAGCCTCTATAAAGGTGCTGTAAAGCGGGTTTTTCATTTCATTACCGTTGTTGACGCCCAGTTCACCTGCACCACCACGATAGGTATTCTCACCTTGATACCAGCTCTCAGCTTTTTTGAAGTAAGGCAAGCAGGCTTGGTAATCCCAGCCTTGTGCGCCGTGCGCTTGCCATTCATCAAAGTCTTTGGCGTGACCTCTCACGTACACCATGCCATTAATTGATGATGACCCACCTAGCACTTTACCGCGAGGGCAGTGCATCTTACGGTTGTCTAAATAAGGTTCCGCTTCAGTATGAAATTGCCATGCATACTTGTCAGTATTCATTGGAATAGACAGCGCTGTAGGCATCTTTATAAAAATGCTTTTATCAGAGCCACCGGTTTCTAGTAATAGCACTTTATTTTTTGCATCCGCTGAAAGGCGGTTTGCCAGTACACAGCCCGCAGAGCCTGCACCGACGATGATATAATCGTACTGCATATTAGACTCCTAAAATGGGCTTTCGATTTGACTCATACCTACATAAACCGATTTGGTTTGTGTGTAGCTATTTAAAGTCTCGATGCCATTTTCGCGACCAATACCTGATTGCTTATAACCGCCAACTGGCATTTCGGCAGGGGAGTTACCATAGCTATTTATCCAACAAATACCGGCTTTAAGCTGGTGGATAACACGGTGTGCGCGTTGAATATTTTGACTAAATACACCGGCACCTAACCCTAGCTCTGTATTGTTCGCACGCGTGATCACATCAGCTTCATCTTCGAAAACTAACACGCTCATAACTGGACCAAAGATCTCTTCTTTGACAATGGTCATGTCGTCAGTACAGTCTGTGAAAATAGTCGGTGCAACGAAGTAACCGTTCGGGGCAGACTCAGGCGATAAAGCATGGCCACCAGTTAGTAAAGTAGCGCCTTCGGCTTTGCCTTTTTCGATGTAATCCAGCACCAATTCTTGGTGCTTTTTAGAAATAAGCGCGCCCAAATTAACATTAGGATCAAGGGGATCTCCTGCGATAATATTTGCTTCAGTGCGCGCTTTAAGTTGTTCAATAAATTGTGTGTAGACAGATTTGTGAACATACACACGAGTACAGTTAGTACAGATCTCGCCCTGGGTGTAAAAATTCCCCAGCATGGCTGCGCTTACAGCTTCTGTGATATCGGCGTCATCAAATACGATTAAAGGTGATTTGCCGCCAAGCTCCATGGTCACATCTTTTAAGTTCGATGCGGCGCTTTGCATGACTTTTTTACCTGTGCCAACTTCGCCAGTGAACGATACTTTTTCGATCTCTGGATGTGTTGTCAGCCATTGTCCGACTTCAGCTGCACCTTGTACGACGTTGAATACACCTGCAGGCATACCTGCTTCAATAAAGATTTCAGCCAGTTTAATTGCACCAAGAGGTGTTTCTTCTGATGGTTTAAAGATTAAAACGTTACCAGCAGCAAGAGCAGGACCTGATTTCCAGCAGGCAATTTGTAGTGGATAGTTCCATGCGCCGATACCTGCACAAATACCTAAAGGTTCTTTGCGGGTATAGAAAAAATCGTTACCAACGGGTTGTTGTGTACCGACTTGTGTTGGAGCAAGACCTGCAAAGTATTCAATTACATCGGCGCCAGTTTGAATGTCGACACAATCCGCTTCTTGAATTGGTTTACCTGTGTCTAATACTTCGATTTTTGCTAGCTCGTCGTTACGCTCACGTAATAAATAAACGGCTTTGTTTAGAATTCGGCTTCTTTCGATAGGGGCCATTGCTGACCAAGCTGCAAAACCTTCGCGAGCACTGGCAATGGCCTTTTCTTGAATTGACTCATCTGCAACTTCGACATGATAAATCACTTCGTCAGTTGCAGGGTTTTTGACTGCAAAAGTTTCTTTGCTCTGGTTCGGCACAAATTGGCCATGGATAAAATTCTGATAAACAGGTGTGGTCATTTTTAAGCTCCACAAGATGAAATTAGGGAAGACACATAATGTTTTGCAAGCTGCTCAGCTTGCTTAAATTCTTGCTCTGAGGCCTTACTTAAAACAGCCCTTAGCCATAAGCCATCGATCATACCTGCTGCTAATTTAGCAGCGCGTTTGGCATCGTTTTCGGGCATTAACGTTTTGAAAGAAAATGCTAGGTTACTGTATAAGCGTTTTGCATTTACGGTTTGCAATCGGTGCAATTGTTCATCGTGCATTGATTGCGCCCAAAAACTTAACCAAGTTTTTGTACTACTGGTTTGTTGTTGGATAACTGAAAAGTTAGCCTCAACAATAAACATTAACCGCTCTTCAGCAGAGCAAGATTGCTGAGTTTTACTGATCAAACTGGTTTTTAAATTGTTTAATAAAAAGCGCACAGTCGCTTCGATGAGGCCTTGTTTACCTCCAAAGTAATGGCTAATGATCCCTGAGGATAAGCCCGCTCTTTTACTAATGCTGTTTATGGTCGTGGCATGTAAGCCCACTTCTGCGACCGACTCTAACGTTGCTTCAATGAGTTGTTGGCGACGTATCGGTTCCATTCCTACTTTTGGCATAACTTTTTATTAATTGACCGTTCAATTAAAATAAATCCTATAGAGTTCTAATTAATTTTTCAAGCTTGAATTGGTTTTTGAGGTTTGTGTCTATAAATTTATGTTTTTCAAACTATTGTTTTATATCATCTTTTGTTTTGTGTGTTTGGTTTCAATTGTTTTTGTTTGAGTAGTTAAATTTATAGTTAAAATGATTTGTGTTTGTGGTTTTTTGCTGGTTTTTATATTGATTAAGTTGTTTTAAATCGAGGGTAGGAGTGTTTTTTATGGTGCTATTTTCAAATTTACTGGGTGTTTGCTCTAAATATAGTCTGAAATGTAGCTTTTGTGGCTAGTGTTCTTAGCGATTTGTAATTTGATTCGAGTTCTAATAATTGGTAATATGCTTCGAATACAAAGTATTTGAAAGCCGCTTTGTAGCGTCACGCCCTCCTTGGTTGAATTTATAAGATATTGAATATAAACAAATAACCTTAATTGGATGTGCGGGTGTGTGTGCGTTCTAAAGTTTTAAATCAAATTATTTTCGACAATGGTTTGTATTTAGTAAGTGTTTTCTCGCATTAACTTATTTATGGAGAGATCATGTCAGCCGTAGCAAGTAGTTATTACGACTGTGATGAAATTGTTGAATTTAATCAAATCCGCCACGGTCAGCTAAATAGCAGAATTTATGTGACTGACTCGACGATAAAAACCCCAAATACTTTCCATGACGCATTAGTTCAAGTCGCTTTAGCGCAAGGTTATGGCAAGATAATCGCAAAAGTAAAAGGCTCACAATTAGTATCGTTTTTGAAAAAAGGCTATAAGATTGAAGCAACAGTGCCAGGTTATTTCGGAAGCGAAGATGCGGTATTTATTTCTTATTTTTTAGATAAAAATCGTGAGCAAAGTGAATTTAGTCAACAATACGATGAAATCGTTGCTGAAGCCTTAAAAGCTAACCCTTGGCATCCGGGAAAGTTTAACGAGCCTGTACAATTCAGAAGCTGCAATCTCACCGATATTCGTGCTCTAAGTAAATTATATGGGCATGTTTATACCAATTACTCATCTCCTGTGAGTAACGAAGAATTCATTAAGACAAGTATGAATAATGGCGTGCAATACTACTGCGCTGATTATATGGGCGTTATTGTTGGTTGCTTACGCGTGGAGTTAGATGCAGACACCAGCAATGCGCGTATTTACGATCTGGGCGTGATGACGCAATTTCAGAATCAAGGCATAGCATCCGCGCTTTTAAATAAAGTTAAGCAGTTTTTAAAACAGCAAGATATAAAATACGTTTATACCTTATGTTTGGCGACCTCTTTACCTGTCAACAAGATATTTTCGCAGCAAAAATATGAGTTTGGTGGGCGGCTAACTAATAACAACCGAATTGAAGATGAATTTAAATCTTTGAACCTTTGGTTTAAAAAGTTGGCAGAGTGATTGGTATAGTCAAAAGGGCAGTAATACAAATAAGTACTGCCCGTAATTAATAGACTTATTCTGACTCAGTCTGTTTTTGGCTACTGATGTGCATCGGATCAATTTCAAGCACAGGTGCAGCATCGATTTCTGTTGCATCCATCATAGAAGCAATACGTTGCATAGATGAAAGCAATAGAGATTGCTCCCACTCTTCTAGCTGACAAAATTTTTGGATAAAGTGCTCTTGTAGAGGTTGAGGTGCATCAATTAATGCAGTCTTACCATCTTCAGATAAAAACAACCCAACGCGTCGTTTGTCTTCAGAGCTTCTAACTCGTTGGATCAAGCCGCGGTTTTCAAGTCTATCTAATATGTTTGTTACCGTTGCTGCACTGAGGTTAATTTGTTTGGCAACCTGACTCGCCGTCACGCCTTTAACTCGCGCAATTTCTTGCATAATAAGTAACTGTGGACCTGTTAGACCCGATGATTTATTTAATTGCTTTGAATGCAAATCAATTGCACGGATGACTTTTCTGATTGAGACGAGTAGCTCTTCGTATTTTTCCATGATTACAGCACTGATAGACTATTTTCGCCGATAATAGCATCTATCTCAAAAGGATTAAAACACTGATGAAGAATCAGTGATTTTAGTATTTAGTGTGTGTTGGAAGGGTACTATCAGGGCAAGTTTTCAGGGCAAGTTTTGCGTTTATTAAAATCTTTTTTAGTGCCTTAAATAGTTCTTTTTGTAAATTTTTTGTTCTTTTAAGTCTAATTAAATTCATCCTTTTGCATTAAATTTGTTGCTATAAATACTCTCGCTCATATAATGTTCACAAAAAGTGCATAATAGTGCACTTTACTTTGTGGTGCGGTGTGTATGCGGTTTTGTGTTCTTACTTTATTTCTTTTACTACCTAGCTGGTGTTTTTCACAAACGCCTTTGGTAGTCGATATCATGCAAAGTGAAAACTTTACGCAGCGTTATCAAAGTTTTTTAAATGGCCGCTCCCCTCATGAAGTCAAAGACTTTCATGCCACAACAAAAGGATCACATATAGAAATCATTGAAATGATCCTGTTGCAACAAGCGTTGAAACTAGGAGGCATTGATAGACCTATCGTGTTTAATCCTAAACCTTCTATTAATATCTTAGAATATTCAGATTTAATTGCTGGAGACAGTCTGGTTTTGGCTCGCTCTGTGTGGCATGAAGACATTCTCAATTATCGAGGGTCATTATATGTGAGCACGCCCTTAGTCAAATTTGGTGAATACGAAGCGGGTTTATATGTTGCTAAGCGTAACGTACATCTTCACAATTTAGCTAAAGCTCAGCTAGAAAATTTAACCGTGGTTGCAAACCCCAGATGGAAGGTAGATTGGCGTGCACTTCATAATACCGACTTAAACATTGTTAGCTTTATTGGCCCTTGGGAAACCATGTTGGAAATGGTAGAGACCAGTGTGGTTGATGCCATGTTGATCAATTTTAGTGTTAGTAATAGTTTAGAACTAAATTTTGAAAATAGGCTTTATGTACCGATCAAAAATATTAAGGTATTTTTGCCAGATTCTAGACATTTTGTCGTAAGTAAACGCCACCCAGAAGGTCGCGCAGTATTTCAGGCGCTGAATAAAGGCCTCGGCATATTAAGAACAAATGGCACAATAGAAAAAGCGTTGAAACAGTCAGGTTTCATTAATGAGAAAGTCACGGATTGGCAAACGATTAACATCCAAATGCTCAATCCGGGATTGCAATGATTAAATATACTTCTCAGCTTATTGCGTTATTTCTTTTCTTTTTTTGTTTTGAATCTTCCAGTAAAACACCTGCGTCTAAATTTCAAACCAAAAGTTTTGCTGAGCTACCCGCAAAGCTAGAGGTTTATAAAAAAGCAGTATTGGCAACGTATGACTTAAAATTATTGCCAAACCTAAAGGCTCTCGAGCAAGAAGCTGCATCTGTTAACAATGCTAAAGTTCAAGCTGAAGCATTATTATTGGTGGCATTACTTAAACACCGTTACGGTGACTACAAAGAGAGTTTAACGCTTAATCAACAGGCGCTAGATATTGCGGTGGAGCTGGCCGATCCAGCTTTGTTGATCAGTGTTTACCTTTCAATTGTTCATCTAGAGGTATCTTTAGAGCGCTTTAAACAAGCATCAGAAAAAATGGATAAAATAACTCTTTTGGTCAATCAATTACCTAAAGTCAGTATTTTGAGGGCTAAGGTTTGTCTTTGGAAGGCTAGGATCTATTTTAGTAAAGGCAGTTATTTGCAAGCATTGTATGTGCTAGATGACGCGCTAGACAAACCGAATATGAGTAAGTCGATTTATATTGAGTTGCTGATTGAGAAAGCCAAAGTAAAGTTAGAAATGGGTGAGCACATTGCAGCACAGGATTTGATTGATCAAATCAGCCAGTACAACTCAGACAGTCAATTCCATCATACTAAGCTAATGGTTAAAGTGCTGCAAGCGAAGACATACCTTCAAGCTGGTTTGTTTGCAAAAGCGATTTTAACTGCCCAAGATGGCCTACAAAGTACTTTTCACACACGATTTTTAGAAGAGCAAGCACAATTACAACATACTCTGGCTGCCAGTTTTGCTCAAATCCAAGATTACCAATGGGCGCATTTATATCTGAAGCGTTATGCATTTACGCAAAAGGCATTAGACCTGCAAAAAAGAAATAATAAGTTACTGCAGCTTGAGGCAAGGTTTGACTTTGATCAGCAGAGGCAGCAGTTGTCTTTACTCGAAAAAGATAATGCCCTTAAAGAGCAACAGATAACGCAGCAGATGCAAGCAATCGAAAACACCGCTTTATTACAACAGCGAGTGATATTACTAGTAGTGTTATTTTTTACATTGCTATTTTTTATATATTGGCGCTGGCAAAACAAACGTACGTTGAAAATGCTTGAGCAACAAGTTGCTCAACGTACACAAGAACTCGCAATTAGGAATAAACAGCTTCAAGCATTGAGTTATACCGATAGTCTGACTGGGGCTTATAACCGTCACTTCTTGTTCACTCATATTGACGAATATTTGCCCACTGAGATGATGACTGAGTCAACCATTATGTGTTTAATTGATATCGACTTCTTTAAGAGAGTCAATGATACCTATGGCCATAGCGCAGGTGATACAGTTTTAAAATCTTTTGTAACTGTGCTAAAACAAACGATTAGGCAAAATGATGTCATTATTCGTTGGGGGGGTGAAGAGTTTTTACTTTTAATGCCTAATATCTCGCGTGACGCTGCAGCAGAAATTCTAGAGCGGATAAGAGCCAATATAGAATCTTTTGAATTTAAAGATAATAACAAACGAATTCCGGTTACTGCTTCATTTGGCTTTACGCCATTTCCTTTGCAAAGAAACTCGGCTTTGCTTGATTGGGAGCAAACTATCGAGCTTGCTGATTTGTGTTTATATTTGGCGAAAAACGGTGGCAGGAATGCATGGGTTGGGATCACAGAAGCAAAGTTTGATAAAGCTTTCAAGGCTGAAGACATTGTTAATAATGCTAAGCAATTAATAGAGCAAGGCAACCTAAAGGCAATCTCAAACCGTGAGGAGTTCGTCAATACCATGATAAACTAAACAAAAAGTTTATCTTATTGAGCGAAACTGTGCTGCCGATTGAATCTGTTTTTTCACAACTGACCGACTCCTTATCTTCTCACCCGAGTGTATTACTACAAGCCCCTCCAGGTGCAGGTAAATCAACTTGGTTACCTTTACAACTCATGTTATCAGGTCAATTTAAGAAAATAGTGATGTTAGAGCCGCGTAGATTAGCGGCGCGCAATATTGCTAATTTCTTAGCTCAACAATTAGGTGAACAAGTCGGCGAGCAGATCGGGTTAAGAATAAAGCAAGAGGCGAAAGTCAGTCACCGAACACGTTTAGAAATCGTCACTGAAGGTGTTTTGACACGCATGATCCAGCAAGACCCAGAATTAGATGGCATAGATTTACTTATCTTTGATGAGTTTCATGAGCGCTCATTACAAGCGGATACCGCGTTGGCTTTATCATTAGAAAGTCAAAGCGCACTAAGAGATGATCTTAAAATCTTAGTCATGTCTGCGACATTAGACTCCGAGCGTTACCAGCAATTTTTACAATGCCCTTTAATTTGCTCGGAGGGCCGAAGCTATCCTGTCGAAGAAATGTATGTGCCACTTCGTAACGAACGAGAGTGGTTAGCAGTCATACCTAATGTGATACATAAAGCGCTTGAAGAGCAATCTGGCAGTATTTTGGTCTTTCTTCCAGGTCAAAAAGAGATCAATTTTGTGGCACAAAACTTAGGCGAACTTGGCGACAATATTGATGTTGTCAGCTTATTTGGTGAGCAAAATAAACAACAACAACAAGCCGCTATTGCTCCAGCTCCTCAAGGAAGAAGAAAGGTGGTATTGACCACCAATGTGGCCGAAACGTCTTTGACCATCGAAGGTGTACGAGTAGTGATAGACAGTGGTAAAAAGCGCGCTGCGGTTTATAACTTGAACACTGGTGTGAGTGAGCTTCAAACGCAGTCAATCTCAAAAGCGTCTGCGGTGCAAAGGGCAGGGCGTGCAGGGCGTATTGAGCCGGGAGTTGTTTATAGATTGGGTGAAAAAGCGCAGTTCGACCGACGCATAGCTCACGATTTACCACAGATAAAAACATCAGATATCAGTGCCTTAATGCTCGAAGCCAAAGTATGGGGAGCAGAAGTGTCAGCACTGCCATTACTTGATCAGCCTTCGTTAGCTCAACAAGAGCAAGCGACACAATTACTGCAGATGTTAGAAGTCTTGGATGCCAACGGAAAATTAACCCCATTAGGCGCTCAGATCCATAGTTTTGGCACTGAACCAAGACACGCCCATATGTTATTAAAAGCCCAACAGCTTGAAGTTGAACTCCCGGATATTACAGCTTTGGCTTGTGCATTAGTTAGTTTATGGGAGCAAGGAAAGCAACATAACCCTGATGTAGTGATTGCACTGTCTACCATGCTAAGTAAGCCAACATCAAGCTTCAAGCAAGCGTATCAGCACTGGTGTAAAAGGCTTAAAATTGCAAAACCTGCAGAGCTCCCTATATCTGCCGTGCCACTCCTTATTGCATTGGCTTACCCCGATCGTATCGCAAAACGCAGAGGGCAAGGCTTTTTAATGGCAAACGGTGCAGGTGTCAAAGTCAATGAGCAAGTGTGGCCGATTGCTGAGTATTTAGCCATTGTATCCTTGGGAGGGGAAAAGGGTATGCAGGTGTTTAGTGCGACTCCTTTACATATTGAAGAGTTAAATGCTCATCTTCCATACTTGATAAGCGAACAAACAGTTTGTGAATTTGATGAAAAAAAGCATAAGTTTATTCATGAAGATCGAGAACGTCTAGGTCAAATAATCCTTTCTAGCAAACCAAGCCGAGCCGAAATTGACACACAGGCAAGAACGCAAGCATGGTTAAGTTTGATAGCTAAACAAGGTCTATCATTATTCAATTCATACGGTGAGTGTGAGCAGTTACTTAAGCGCTTTGAACTAGCCTGTAAGTTTTACCCTGACACATTCAGTGATTTATCTGAGCATGCATTAACAGCAGATTTAACATGGTTATATCCATATTTAGAGCAAGTTAAGCAGTTCAGCGCGTTAACTAAACTCGAGCTCAAAGATGCACTAATGAGTCGTTTAGATTGGTCTCAACAGCAAGCGTTAGAACAACACCTGCCAGTCAGAATACAAGTGCCCTCAGGTTCTAATATAAAGCTTACTTATCAACAAGAAGGGCCAGCAAAATTGAGCGTTCGAATGCAAGAGGTGTTTGGTATGCTTGAAACCCCAAGACTGTGTGAAGGGCGGCTTCCATTATTGATGGAGTTATTATCTCCGGCGCAACGTCCTTTGCAGCTTACGCAAGACTTAGCAAATTTTTGGGGTACAAGTTACAAAGAAGTGCAAAAAGAAATGAAAGGGCGTTATCCAAAACATTTTTGGCCGGATGATCCAGCCAATAGTCCAGCAACAAATAGAGTAAAAAGTCGCATGTAGCGACTTTTTATCACTTAAAGTGCAGTTAGGAGTCTCGCTTCGAATTGTAAGAAACAGTAAGTTATTGTCAGCGCTTTGCGCCTAATATATTAACTAGGTGCTGCTAAGGCTAAGAGAGATAAATACAATCTAGATCATATTTACAATGAGTATGTCTACAACTTTAAAAAGGGGTTTTGCAATTTTCTGAGGCTTTGCTAATCGTTTTATTAAAGCCAATCACGGAGTTTGTCGCATGAAACCTTACCTGCCCGCTGTTTTAACTGCTTTAGTATGTCTATCCGGCTGTGGTTCAAGTAGCTCTGAAGATAGTCAGAATATGACACCTAGCCCAGAGCCGACACAATCAACAGATGACGAAACTGAAGCGCCTAAAGTTGCTTTACGTTTTCCAACCAGTTTGATGGTGTCATCACCTTTTGCTGACAGTGCACAGCAAAAACGGGCAAGAACCAGCCCGAGTTACGCGCCAAGTACACCTCTCTTTGGTCCAACTGTTCCTACTTATTTTTCTGCAACGGAGCAAATAGGGCAAGTGTTAGCCGGTGAGCTTTCTATTTCAGATGCATTTGATGTGGCCTCTTTCTATCAAGTTAGCATTAACTCAGATTGTTTCGGCCCCCAGTTAATGTATGAGGGACATCCTGAAGCGAGTAGCTCAGGTAGTAGTTCAGGTACATTACCCAGTGGTGATTTGGGTTTGTGGCTTGCAGAAGATAGCAGTGGGAACGCTTGTGCCGTATCGCAAGTAAATGCACTGCTCTCTGGTGTTGAATCACAAACACAAATGGCGTTAATGGTTATTGCGAGCTTTATCAGCGTTGCAGACAGTGAAGGTGAATCATTGCCTGAAGAGGGCGCAACACTTGATCTCACCACTTATATGAATGCCCAAGGGATAACCAGCGTTAGCTTCGATTCTGCAAGCATCTCTCTTGCGTCAGATACCTGGACATACAGTGCTGAAATGGATTATCAAGTGTCTGGCAATGACTATCGAATTACTATTTCAATGTCGCACACGCCTAGTTCAGAAGAAACCGAATATACCGGGTTGTTACAATACACGGTCGAAGGGAAGCAAGGGGTATCAGGTATAGAATGGCCAGGGTTTAATTGCAGTCAAAATGAACGTACGTTCGCAGCGTCTCTCGCATATGAAAGAGAAGATGATGAGATGAACTTGCAATTAAGAAATGCCACCTTATGCGGCCATAGTGCCACAGGAGTATTTAATAGTAATGGTTTAGTTGATGTTGATAATACGTATAGCGCTTCAAACAGCGATGGTTGGAGTGAAAACTTTGCAATTTTAGGTGCTGACTTCGATTTAACCTCTCTGGCTGGTAGTTACAGCTATGTTTGGCAAGCGGGTGTGAACGACTCTCACAGTCGGATATTTAATATAGGATTTAATGATACAAGTTTAGACAATGGTGAAGCGCATTTTGGGTATGGTGAACAAGTCACAGACACTGACGGTTGGATCCAAGGGTTTATATGTAATTGGGCTGGACCAGGTGCAAGCCACGCGCTCGTTGCTAAAACACAAAGACAATTCTTCGAGTACGATGCCAGTTTAAGTGTGTATTTAGGCACCGATCATAGAGCCAATATTGAATATGCGCCAACAACAAGTTGTGACTATGATGGCTCAGGTAGTTTCTTATTTGATATAGATTTAAGTGGTGTTTTAGGTGACATCACTGACGAAGATAGTAGTTCAGTATTTACGAATGATCTGTGGAGCGCTTCAGATACTAGCCTGACAGTACCGGAGGCATTGGCCGCAAGAGGGCTTACTGTTCCCAGTATTCCATTAAACTGGCCTAAAGATGAGTGATGCATATTGTATAAGAGAATGACGCGTTTAACGCGTCATTCTCTTTACGAAAACCACGACGAATAATGCCAAGGAGAAACTACCTGTAAATGCTTCAACCGTGGCAATAAAACGAGAAAATCCAATAGGGGTTATGTCTCCGTAACCCAGAGTAGTAAATGTCACTACACTGAAATAAAAACTGTTAAGCAGTGCACTTATATTGTCAGAAAAGCTTTGCGAAAAGTTAATAGAAAGCACTTCATCCTGATAGCTGATGCCAAACAGGAAGTACATCAGTGCGCAAAATACAATCATTGAAAGGCTGAAACGGATCACATTTGCGGGTTTTTCACCATAACCGCAGAGTAGGTCAACAGCCGCACTCATAAAGCGTTTTTTTGAATGAGTTGGGTATTGATAATGACGCATACGCAGCTCTTTGTAGGTATAATTACCTGCCATTTCAAAAAGACCTTGTTGCTCAGCGCCTTTTCTAAGTGTGCGGTATGTCTCTTCAGATTGTAAGAAGAAATCAGCGGCATCTTCTGTTCGTTTCTCTTTGGCCGCTAAGCTTGCCTCATTTTCTTGCTGTAACTTACCACTTAAATCTATATTATCGATCCGAGTATTGTTTAGCTTTATACCCAATAAGTTGGAATTTGAAAGCTTACAGCAATGTAAATTGGCATCATGCAGATCTGCTTTCATTAAAGAGGCATTTTCAATTTTGTTGTTAAATAAGTGCGCGCCTCTTAAATTCGCACGATAAAAATTGCTATATGATAAGTCGTAACCAGTATGATCATTATGTTTAACAAGGTTTAGTCCTTCTAGGTTGGCTCTTTTTAATTCTAAACCTTGCAATAGCCCACCACGCTTGGCATAACGTTCTAGTTTTTGCGATAATTCAAGCCCACTTTTATCGAACTTTGCGTCATGCCAAAAGCAAAGACCAGAGCCCATATCGATTTCTCGGCAGCGATGACCATCAGGAGATTGATATTGGCAAGTAGGTTTATCTTTCATAAATTAACCCCTTTATAGTCTTATTACACTAAAGGTAGCAGTAAATTTATGGCTTTGAATGTGAAGTAAAAAAAATTCTTAAAAATGTTTGATTATCAATTAAAGCTTAGTAAACGAAGAAAGACGGTTGCAATTAAAGTCACACCTGAGCAAGTGGTCGTGACAGCCCCCGAAAACGTGTGTGAAGTTGCTCTAGAAAATTGGCTAAAGAGCAAAAATGACTGGGTGCATGCACAAAGGCATAAACTAGCGCTTGTGCCTAATAAACAAAAGCCATTGCAAACAAGGTCACTATTGGTTTTTGGCTCAGTTTACAAGATTGAATTTTCAGATATAAACAAGTCTGTATTAGATCATGAGAGCCGGTTTTTATATTTACCAGAAGTTCTGCGCCAAGAGAGGTTTAAGTTCAGGAGAGCGATCATTGAATTACTGACAGATTTGCTCTCTAGTTATCTAGAGTTATGCTTAGAGCGATTGTCTAAGCAAATGAATTGTCATGTTTCAGCAGTGAAAATTAGGGAGTATAAAAGTCGCTGGGGAAGTTGTAGCAGTAAAAAAGCGCTAACTTTTAATTGCCTTCTTGCAGGGGCGCCAAAGCATATGATTGATTATGTTATTGTTCATGAGCTAGCACATTGTCATGTACTGGCACATAGCAAATTATTTTGGCAACTTGTTGAAAAGCACTATCAAGATTATAAGTCAGCAAGATTATGGTTTAACAAGAATGGTAAAGCGCTAATGATAGAATGAAATAAAATGATTTAATTAGAAAGAGATGGTGGAGGGGGCTGGATTCGAACCAGCGAAGGCAGAGCCGTCAGATTTACAGTCTGATCCCTTTGGCCGCTCGGGAACCCCTCCACAGGGGATATCTAATTTTTTTACAACTTGGTGGAGGGGGCTGGATTCGAACCAGCGAAGGCAGAGCCGTCAGATTTACAGTCTGATCCCTTTGGCCGCTCGGGAACCCCTCCAAGTTGTAGAGTGTTGTTATGGTGGAGGGGGCTGGATTCGAACCAGCGAAGGCAGAGCCGTCAGATTTACAGTCTGATCCCTTTGGCCGCTCGGGAACCCCTCCTAAACAACGGCGCTGATAATAACAAAGTTTTTTATTAAGTAAAGAAAACAACTAAAGAAAATTTAAAAAATGCCGATAAAAATATAACTTTTTAAATAATCGGTGAAACTCTATGCAATTAGAGCGCATTTTAAACAAGGAGCATCAGCTTGGTGACACGCTAGCAAAAAGCGTGGCACAAGAACGTCGTGCTGACTTTGCGCTTTGTTTGGCTATGCTTTCACCAAACGCTCTCGACTTCAGTGAATTTCATTTACCTGAATCAGAATTAATTGAGCCAGATAAGAGCGAAGATGCGTTAAAAAAAGAACTTCAAATTGGTCCGCAGCAACAAACGGCTCCCAACACTTATGATATGACCATAGGTGAAAACAATAGCCATTTACTTCATGAGCAGGGACTTACAGAATTAAGGCTAAGAAATTGTCTTTCGCCAGAACCTTTACATATCAGAGACGATAAGAAACACATTGAGTTAGCTATTATTGATAATTGTGAACCTACTGTGCAGGCTAAAATTTTCGCTCAAAGAGCTGGCGCATTAGAGATAGATAAACCCAAAATAGATGCAGCGGGTTTTTATGACCAATTAGCTAGCGGTGAAATGCAACAGGCGGTTCAGTTGTCCGCCTAATGCGAGATGATAATGAGTGAACTTGAGTGAGGTTTAAATCAGCCAGCGTGACACTTCTTAAATTTTTTGCCACTGTCGCAGGGGCAGGGATCATTTCTAGATACTTTTAACTCAGGCACATCATATAATTGGCCATCTAAGTAACGCCATGCACCTTCTTCTTTAAAGAATCTTGAAACCTCATGTATTTGGCAATGTTTTCCATCTGCCAAATAATGTGCTTTGAACTCCACATAATCAAACTCAGGTTCAGTTTTGGTTGCGACGATCTCGAGTTTGATAAAGGTGGCAAATGAAGCGAATGCAGCGATGTCTTCAAGGCTGTGATTGCTTTGCTCAGATTTGGCATAAGTCTCGAGTATATATTGTGCATTATTAGTCGCATAAGCACTGTAACGAGAGCGCATAAGCTGCTCTGCTGTTTCAGGTAACTTTTGCTTTGTAATGAATACATTGCAGCATGATTCATAAGGTTGAGTGTTAGAACAGTAACACATAAGAAAATCTTTTATTAACTTGCTATACGCTCTATTGTACACGCTTTGCTGCTGGTTTCAGTAAAACAGTATAGCGAGATATCTGTTTGGCTTAAGTGCATTTGCGAAAGCAGCTCTGAATTCGTAATACCAGTCCATGTAATAACCGCTGCAAAATTGCCATTATTTAAAGCTGAATTTAGTACATATTCTAAATCAACGATGTGCTTTTTTCTGATCACTAATAATTTACTTGAGTCTATTGAGCTGGCCTCAAGCATATCTTTATTTGGGATATGGTCAGGTGCAATTAGCAGTGTCCAACCTTGTTTGTGATTACATTGGTGAATGATCTTAAGTAGTTCAAGACTGGCACAAATTTCATCAGGGGTTTCAACAAAGTTAACGGCTTTTGGGGCATCTACTTTTTTTACTGAGCTTGGTAAAACTGCGGTTGTCTGTAACATAATCATCTCACTGGTTGTTTATACAGTATTTACATACAGTAGTTTATACAGTGTTTTAATGCAAGCAGAAATGTTACTTTTTAATCAACTTTAATAGCGGTTATAAAATAAAGTGCTTTAAATCAATTGGTTGTGAAGTTTTGTGTCTTGGGTTATTTTGACGTGCTATAGATGCGGGTGTTTTATACAGTAGTTTTTACAGCGAGTACTGTATAAAACTACTGTATGAAAAAATAGGCTTAATTAGACTGGAACTGTAATTGATGAATTTGCTCGTACAAGGTGGCAGCATAGCACTGCGCATCTTTGATTCTCTTCGTTGTTAAATGCGGTTTGATTTGTTCTATTACTGCGTTGGCCGCATCTACACCTTGGCTTTGAGCGAGTGACAACCAAGCCATAGCATGGAATGCACTCTGTGGCACACCTTGCCCTTTTATAAACATCAAACCTAAATAAAACTGTGCTTTGTTATCTCCCGACATAGCAGCCATACGCAGCCACTTCGTTGCCAGCGGATAGGATTTTTCTTGTAGGTAGTACAACCCTTTTTTAAAAGCAGTGACAGAGTCATGCTCTTTCGGATAGCGTAGTTCACCATTAGGAGGTGTTGTAACGAACTCAAGCACATTAAATAGCTGTTGCTCTAAGTCGTGATGCGCCGCGCTATTATCTGGCGATTTATCCATACTCTACCTATTTTTGAAAAGCTTAATATTATTGTAGTCAAAACTTTGTGACCATGTTGGCCATAAATTTAGTTATGCTAAATTCTTGCCAAATGATTAACTAATTATATATTTTTACGGTCATTATGCAGTTATTTTTTAAAGCTTTTTGTGATGAGATGGCTTTTATTATTCATATAAGGTGCAAAAGCCCCTCCTTATTTTCTTTTATGTCATAGTATCTCTACTGCTTTATCGACTGGCTTACATCGAATAACCATACTTTGCGAGTTTAGTCAGCTAGCCTCAGCCTTGTGTAAATACCAAACAAACTAAGGCAAAAATTGAATCTGAAAGATTAATAGGCCTAACAAATAACCTTAGCTAAAAGAAACAGTAATTGCATTTTTAATCACTGTCATTAACCGCTAAAATAGCGCCGCTTTCATAAGAATTATAAATTTCTTTTAACTTTTACCAATGGAAACATCTATGCTCGAAAAGCTATTTTCTATCAAGCATCAAGGCTCTAGTGTGAAAACTGAGTTAATTGCTGGACTCACGACCTTTCTCACTATGGTTTACATCGTTTTTGTAAACCCGGCAATGCTAGCGCAAACAGGCATGGATTTTGGTGCGGCATTTGTTGCCACATGTATTGCTGCGGCAATTGGCTGCTTCATCATGGGCTTTTGGGCCAATTATCCGCTTGCGCTTGCTCCAGGTATGGGTTTGAACGCCTTCTTTACTTATGGCGTTGTGTTAGGTATGGGCTATAGCTGGCAGTCTGCATTAGGGGCAGTGTTTTTATCTGGCTGTATTTTTCTTGTTTTAAGTTTATTTAAAGTGCGAGAGTGGATTATTAACGCGATCCCACTTGTATTGAAGCAAGCAATTGCAACGGGGATTGGCGCGTTTTTAGCTTTAATCGCGCTTAAAAATGCCGAAATAATTGTCGCAAGCCCTGCAACGCTTGTTCAGCTGGGTGATATCACCAGTGCAGGTCCGTTGCTGGCAATATTAAGTTTCTTTGTTATCGCAGCATTGATGTTCAGAGACGTAAAAAGTGGGGTTCTGATCAGTATTTTTATTGTAACGATTACTGCATGGGCATTAGGTTTGATTGAGTATCAAGGAATAGTGTCTGCTCCGCCAAGTATTGCCCCGACTATTATGCAATTAGACATCGCTGGTGCACTTGAGCTTTCTATGTTGAGTGTTGTTTTTGCGTTTTTATTTGTAGACTTATTCGATACATCAGGCACTTTGGTGGCGGTAACGCAAAAAGCGGGTTTAGCAGACGAGCAGGGCAGAATGCCACGTTTGGGTCGTGCACTTTCTGCTGATAGTACTGCCACAATCGCAGGTTCTATGCTAGGTACTTCAACAACAACATCTTATATTGAATCTGTATCAGGTGTGTCAGTGGGGGGCAGAACAGGCTTAACCGCTGTTGTTGTTGGCGTATGCTTCTTATTAATGACTTTCTTTGCACCTTTAGCGCAAATGATCCCAGCTTATGCCACTGCGGGGGCAATTTTGTATGTCGCAGTACTTATGTTGCAAAATTTAAAACTAGTGAATTGGGATGACATGACAGATGCAATCCCAGTGAGCGTCGTGTTACTGATGACACCTCTGACTTTCTCTATTGCACATGGTATTGCTTTGGGCTTTATTGCTTATACTGCAGTGAAGTTTGTATGTGGTAAGAAAGATGAAATCACGATGAGTGTTTGGGTATTAACCGCGCTGTTTTTAGTAAAGTTTGCTCTAAGCTAATTGGTGAAATTTGATGCCGAAGAAAAGTGTTACCACTTTTTCTTCGGTGCAAATAAAACATCTAAATCGTCTTGCTCTTGCTCTTTCTTCTGTTTAACAGAAGACTCATTTGACGCTTTTAATTCATTACTGATCTCATTTAAGTATGACTCTAACAGTTGCTTTTTGTTAGTGACATATTCATCAGAATAGGTGACAGCACAAATCGTGGCGTAGGCTTTTTCGAAATATTGTCGAGCCGAGCCGACCATATTTGCCGTTCTTGCTGCAACACCACGTTTAATTTGGCTTTCAACATTAATCTTTAGTTGCAGTTTTTCGAGCCTTCTATCTTCAGCAACAAACTTTTGCGTTTCGACTTTACCTTTGGAATGCTCAGAACGAAGCACGCCTCTCAGCTTTTTAATACCCTGCACTAAGGCGATTAGTTGTTTGTCGCTGTCAGGCAAGCTTAAATTATCAGAATTATTTGCGTTTTCAGGCGTTGAGTTCATTCGCTCTTTTGATTCGTGCAAGCGGTTTTTTAATTCTCTTGATGTAGGCGATAGTTCGACCATAACAGCTAGAGCGTCATGAACACGTCTTTGTAGAACTTGTATCATAAACTCAGACATTGGAATATTACTGCTGTTTACAATCACATCTTCAGATTCTTCAATGATGCGTTTTTGTTTAGCAAGCTCTTTTCTTCTTTCTGCTTCTTGCTTCTCTTTATGCTGCTGAACTGCACTAACCCACACGGCAATGATGATCAAAGCAACAATTAGCACAATAATTATTGGGACAAGCATAGCGACTTCTCAATCATAATTTCTCAAACCATTTTTTATCTTACATGAAATTATCACTTACTGAATAGCGCAACACGATATTCTGATAAAAAATACATTTAATTCATAGCTTTTTATTATAGATTAAGATTCAAATAATGGTCAGTCACAAACAAATGAGGCAATTGCTACCTGAAAGTCTTCAAATATGCTAGCCTTAAAGAATTAGGGCAAAATGCTGTATGGCTCAATAACGACGCCGTTGCTCGTGAAAAAACTAAAACAATAAAAATATTATGAAATTACAACAACTAAAATATATTGTAGAAGTCCTCAATCACAACCTTAACGTTTCGGCAACGGCTGAAAGTCTATACACATCTCAACCTGGTATTTCTAAACAGGTGAGAATGCTCGAAGATGAACTCGGCGTGCAAATCTTTGGTCGAAGCGGTAAACACCTTACACATGTTACCCCTGCGGGTAATGAAATCATAAATATTGCCCGAGAAATCCTCTCTAAAGTCGAAGGAATAAAAGCCGTTGCGAATGAGCATACTTTACCAGATCAAGGTAAGTTGAATATTGCAACAACTCACACTCAAGCTCGTTATGCGCTACCAGGTGTGATCCAGGGCTTTATGCAAAAATACCCAGCAGTTTCTTTGCATATGCATCAAGGCACGCCACAGCAAATTTCTGACGCGGCTGCTCGTGGTGACGCTGATTTTGCCATCGCAACAGAAGCGCTGCATTTGTACAGTGATTTGGTTATGTTGCCATGTTATCACTGGAATAGAAGCATTGTGGTCACAAAAGATCACCCACTTGCAAAATTAGGTAAAAATATTTCGGTTCAAGATATCGCGAAGTATCCGCTGATCACCTATGTATTCGGTTTTACTGGTCGTTCTGAGCTTGATAAAGCGTTTAATGCCCATGGTCTTGAGCCACATATCGTATTTACTGCAACAGATGCTGATGTCATTAAAACTTATGTTCGCTTAGGCTTAGGTGTGGGTGTGTTAGCAACTATGGCTATCGATACGCAGACTGATGACGATTTGGTTTGTATCGATGCAAGTCACTTATTTGAGGCGAGCACAACTAAGATAGGCTTTAGAAAAGGTAGTTTCTTACGCGGTTATATGTATGACTTTATTGAGCGTTTCGCACCACATTTAACAAAAGAGCTGGTCGAAAAAGCGAGCCTATTGCGTAACCAGGATGATGTCGATGAGCTATTCAAAGACATTGAGCTACCAGTGAAGTAATGAACTTATCAATGAAAAAGGCTGCAATTGCAGCCTTTTTTGTATCTAAAATTTGGTATTAATTAACATTCGATAATATTAACAGCAAGACCACCACGTGCAGTTTCTTTGTATTTGGTCTTCATATCGTTACCTGTATCCAACATGGTTTTGATTACTTTATCTAACGATACTTTTTGGTCGCCTGTACCACGCATAGCAAGACGTGACGCATTGATTGCTTTTACCGCCCCCATAGCATTACGTTCGATACAAGGAACTTGTACTAAGCCACCAACCGGGTCGCATGTTAAACCTAAGTTATGTTCCATGCCGATCTCTGCTGCATTTTCAACGTGTACAACATTGCCGCCCATGATCTCAGTAAGTGCACCTGCTGCCATTGAACAAGCTACACCGACTTCACCTTGACAACCAACTTCTGCACCTGAAATTGACGCATTTTTCTTATAAAGAATACCAATCGCTGCAGCAGTTAATAAATAACGTGTGGCAATTTCTGCATCAACTTCTTTGATGAATGTATGGTAGTACATTAATACTGCCGGCAATATCCCCGCTGCACCATTTGTAGGCGCTGTCACTACACGGCCGCCGGCTGCGTTTTCTTCGTTTACGGCTAGAGCGAATAAATCAACCCAGTCCATTGCACGAAGCGGATCATTGTTATTTTCAACGTTTAGCTTTAAATATAAGCTCGGTGCACGACGTCTTACTTTTAAACCGCCAGGTAAGATACCTTCTGTACGCATACCACGCTCAATACAAGCTTTCATCACGCTCCAGATATTAAATAGTTCGTCTTTAATATCTTTTTCAGCACGAAGTGTTTTTTCGTTCGCCATCATTAGAGATGACACACTTAAGCCTGTCTCTTTACACATATCCAATAATTCTTGAGCATTATTGAAAGGGTAAGGTGCTGGGTTTTCTTCGCGAATATCGAGTGCGGCTTGTTTTTCTTTATCAAAGTCTTGTTCGGTTACGATAAAGCCACCACCAATAGAGTAATATACTTGGCTGTGAAGCAGTTCATCGCCCGCATATGCGAAGATTTCCATGGCATTTGAATGCTTAGGTAGCGTCTTACGACGGTGGAAAACAATTGCACCTTGCTTTGGAAAAGCTGCCTTATGGGTTTTATCCAAGTATATGACTTGTTCGTTTTCTATGGTGTCTAAAATTTCAGGCACTGCATCGGCATCAATGGTTTCAGGGTCATAACCTGCTAACCCTAAAATCACCGCTTTTCCTGAGCCGTGGCCTACACCTGTTTGGCCAAGTGAACCATAAAGTTCAACTTTGACAGAAGTAACTTTGTCGATTAATTGTTTTTCTTGTAAATCTTTTACATAAAGACGTGAGGCGCGCATTGGGCCGACCGTATGCGAAGACGACGGGCCAATCCCGATACTAAACATATCAAATGCACTAATCATATTTTTCTACTCAACATTGCCTTTGAACGGACGCACATCATAACGTTAAAGTATTGCAATGTAACTATTTTGCACCCTCAGAATGGTGCTTAGCTGACCAGTTGAGCAAAGTTTTTAACTAATTTAGCCGTCGCGCCCCATAGTAAGCCATGTTCTGTAGGAAAAATATCGAATTTTCGGTTTTTTCCGCCTAATTGTACTTCGATTGAGCGCCAGTTTTTTTCGTCAAATAAACGCTCGAGTGAGATTGTAAATACGCGTTCTACCTCATCACTGTCAGTGTGCCAAGAAGCGTGAGATTGTAGTGTTGCGACAATAGGCGAAATAGTAAAGCCAGTTAAGGTGTTGTGGGTAGGTAATTGGCCGATAGAGTTGATATGACTAGGGCAAATACCTAGCTCTTCGTTGGTTTCACGTATTGCTGTGGCCTGAAGTGAGGGGTCAAACTGTTCAAACTTACCACCCGGAAAGCAAATTTGACTTGGATGGTGTTTTAAGTAGGCTGCGCGTTTGCAGAATAACAAAGCGGCTTTGTTGTCTACTTCAAGCAGAGGTAATAAAACCGCGCTTGCTCTGGTATTCTCAAAATGGGCAGAGTCAATGAGAGGCGCACTGAGGTTAAATTTACATAAAATGTCAGATAACTTCATTTGCTCCTCCCGTTTTACTGCTTAGCTGTTACTAAGTATAGGTAATATTTTGTTTACCTTGTCTAAAGTTTCTTGGTATTCCAATGCAGCTTTTGAATCAGCAACAATGCCTCCGCCAGCCCAGCAATGAATTTTATCTTCACTGCATACCAAAGTTCGAATGGTAATTGACGTATCCATCTTGCCACACGCGCTGATATAACCGATTGAACCACAATATACGCTGCGACGGTGAGGCTCTAGTTCTTCAATAATTTCCATAGCACGAATTTTTGGGGCGCCAGTGATGGAACCGCCAGGAAAAGCCGCTTCTAATTGATCAATAGCGGTTTTGCCTTCAGCTAGTTCACTTTGTACGGTACTCACTAAGTGGTGAACAGCAGGGAAGCTTTCAATATCAAATAGTTTAGGCACAGTCACAGTGCCAGGTTTAGCGACTTTACCTAAATCATTACGGAGAAGGTCAACGATCATCACATTTTCGGCGCGATCTTTAGGACTATTTTTAAGTATTTCAGCTTGCTCTTTATCGGCTGTTGCTTCTTTTAATCTAGGCAGTGTACCTTTGATTGGCTTAGTTTCGACTTTGCCATCTTCAACTAAAATAAAACGCTCAGGAGACACCGATAAAATTGACCCATGTGGGTGATTTATAAAAGCAGCAAATGGTGCTTTGTTGTGTGCTCTGAGGGTTTTGTAGGCTGACCAAGGGGTGCCATTAAACTCTGCACTGAAGCGCTGAGCTAAGTTAATTTGATAACAGTCGCCACTTTTTAAATAAGCTTGAATTTTATCAAACTGTTTTTCATACGCGCTTTTATCAAGATTCGATTGCCACTCAGAGGTGAGCTTAAAAGGAACTGCTTTTGCAGCTTGATTGTTAATTGCCGCTAAATACGTGTCAAGGCGATCGAAGTTTGGCTGAGAAACATAAAACCACTCAGATGTCTGATTATCAAAAATCAGCGCATCTAAATATAGACCTGCACTCATATCAGGCATATTAATGTCTTCGATTGCCAACTCGGGCATGGATTCAATATAACGACCCAAATCGTAACCAAAGTAACCTAACCATCCACCGGTAAAAGGTAAATTTTCAGCGGTTTGTGTATTCGATAAATCATTTAACAGTGATTGCATAATGGCAAAACAACTTTGCGTTTGTTGTTTACCATCCAAAAATACGTGCTTATTTTTCGCTTCGACGAGGTGTTTTGGCTCAAAACTGATGATGTCGTAACGGCTATTTTCGTGTTGCGCGTTACTTGAATCTAATAAAACTGCGTGAGGCAAATGGGCGAATTGCTCAAAAACTAACTCAGTAGATAGCTTAATGTCTAATTTTTTACAATTGATTTGCTCATTTATCATTTACTTGAACCTGAAAACTAGCCCGAAACGGGCGAGGAGGGTATCATATTTGCCAGTTTTACAATAGTGATGTGTATATCACTTAAAACCGTCAACATGTTAAAGGCGTAAGCTATATTTGACTTACGATTATTAAGGAACCGTCATGAGTATGATCCGTCAGCAAGACTTCATCGACAGCATTGAAGATGCATTGCAGTATATCTCTTATTACCATCCACTCGATTTTGTACAAGCGCTAGAAAAGGCGTACCACAAAGAAGAAAGCAAAGCGGCCAAAGATGCGATTGCTCAGATCTTAATTAACTCTCGTATGTCTGCAGAAGGCAAGCGTCCACTTTGTCAAGATACAGGTATTGTGACTTGTTTCGTTAAAGTTGGTATGGATGTTAAGTGGGATAAAACAGACCTAACAGTTCAGCAAATGGTGGATGAAGGTACACGTCGTGCTTATAACAGCCCTGACAACCCACTTCGTGCATCAATTGTTGCCGATCCTGCTGGCGCACGAAAGAATACGAAAGACAACACGCCATCAGTTGTACACATCGACATGGTGCCTGGCGCTGAAGTTGAAGTAATGATCGCAGCGAAAGGCGGCGGCTCAGAAAACAAAACTAAAATGGTTATGCTTAACCCATCTGACGATGTTGCTGCTTGGGTTGAGAAAACACTGCCAACTATGGGGGCAGGCTGGTGTCCACCGGGCATGCTAGGTATAGGTATTGGTGGTACAGCTGAAAAAGCAGCGGTACTAGCGAAAGAATCATTAATGGATCCGGTTGATATCCACGAATTAATCGAGCGCGGTGCAGAAACAGCTGAAGAAAAGCTACGTTTAGACATCTTCGAACGTGCTAACAAGTTAGGTATTGGTGCACAAGGCCTTGGTGGTTTAACAACAGTTGTTGATATTAAAATCAAAACAGCACCAACACACGCTGCATCTAAGCCAGTTGTAATGATCCCGAACTGTGCGGCAACTCGTCACGTACACTTCACATTAGACGGTTCAGGTCCTGCTGATCTTAAAGCACCTAAAGTTGAAGATTGGCCTGAACTGACGTTTGAAGTTGGCGAAGACACACGTCGCGTAAACTTAGACACATTAACGAAAGAAGACACGCTAGATTGGAAGATGGGTGAAACTGTTCTTCTTTCAGGTAAAATCTTAACAGGTCGTGATGCTGCGCATAAGCGTCTTCAAGACATGATCTTGTCAGGTGAAGGTTTACCTGAAGGTGTAGATTTCGAGAACAAATTTATTTACTACGTAGGTCCTGTTGATGCAGTAGGCGACGAAGCGGTAGGTCCTGCAGGTCCAACTACAGCAACGCGTATGGATAAGTTCACAGACCTAATGCTAGAAAACACTGGTATCGTGGGCATGATCGGTAAAGCTGAGCGTGGTCCAGCTACAGTTGAATCTATCAAGCAAAACAAATCAATCTACTTAATGGCAGTAGGTGGTGCAGCTTACCTAGTATCTAAAGCAATCAAGAAAGCGCGCGTAGTAGCGTTCGAAGATTTAGGTATGGAAGCAATCTACGAGTTTGAAGTAGAAGATATGCCAGTAACAGTTGCAGTAGACAGTGATGGTAACAATGCTCACACTGCTGGCCCTGCAATTTGGAAAGCTAAAATCGAAGAGCTAGACAGCAAATTAAAATAAGTAATTAGCTTGTTTTAAATGATAAAAAAGGAGTGAATTTTCACTCCTTTTTGCATTTATACGCCCAAAATAAAGTAGGTGCTAAAGGAGTGGCTTGGTAGCAGTGACTTTATATCGCGTTTACATTCAGATAATTACGACGCGTAATCACTGAATTTCTTCATATTTGTTCCTACCTCAGTGCCCGAACTTTATTTCTGATTATTCACATCAAAGTAAATTCTTCAAATTCAAACTTGAAAACCAATCGATTAACTGTAATGATAATGATTATCAATTGTGATTTTGAAATCGGTTCATATGTGTTTGAAAGAAACTATTGCTTGTTACACACCTTGTTTAAAAACCCACTGTCGTAGACCTCAATTAGAAGCCCCTGTTTTGGTATCGCAATATATTGAGGGCAGTTTGGCATTAGCAAAATGGTACGGCAGCAGTCATTGCACATTGTTACAAGAACTGTATTTAAAAAGAGTATTCAACGAGTTACTCAATAAAATTGCTGATCCACTCGTACATGAGTCAATCAGAAAACAATGTTTTGAGCAGCTTTACAAGCCTCTTCTCGCCTTAAAGCGATTCTACAAGCAGCAGCAAGCCGATAAACAGAAATATTTGGCGCTGGAGCTTGAAGCAAGAGTGCTGTGTCGTGAATTTAATCCATTTTTATAGGAGTCAAAGATGACTACATTTCGCCAAGAATCAGACAGCATGGGTGTATTAGATGTGCCTGAAGCCGCACTTTATAAAGCACAAACTCAGCGTGCAGTTAATAACTTTACAGTTAGCAAGTTAACTATGCCTCAAGAGTTTATTCGAGCACTTGCTTATATTAAACAAGCGGCGGCTGAAGCAAATGCAGAGCTAGGGCATCTTCCACAAGATAAAGCACAGGCGATTGCCAAAGCAGCGCAAAGTATTATTGAAGGTGATCACTTAGACCAGTTTCCGGTTGATGTGTTTCAAACAGGCTCTGGCACAAGCTCAAATATGAATGCCAATGAGGTAATAGCGACACTTGCAACACAGCAAAGTGGTATTCAGATCCACCCTAATGACGATGTGAATATGGGGCAAAGCTCAAACGATGTTATTCCAACCGCTATTCATGTCAGTAGTGCGGTTGCTGTAGTTTATGAGTTATTACCTGCGTTAAAGCACTTATCACAAGTCATAGAGCAAAAATCTAAACAAGTCGGCCATGTGGTTAAAACGGGTCGTACACACTTAATGGATGCGATGCCAGTGACTTTTGCACAAACTTTAGGTGGCTGGCAACACCAAATTGATTGTGCCTATCAAGGTATTTTAAGCAGTGTTGAAAGAGTCTACGAACTAGCTCAAGGCGGCACGGCTGTGGGCACAGGGGTGAATGCCGACGCGCAATTTGCCAAAGTATTTACGCAATATTTAAGTACTAATATTGGTATTCGCTTTAAGCCAAGTAGCAATCATTTTTACCATATTGGTTCACAAGACGCGATTGTTGGCCTTTCAGGACAATTAAAAGCAATGGCTGTAGCAAATATGAAAATTGCCAACGACTTACGTTGGATGAATTCAGGGCCACTGGCAGGTCTAGCTGAGATTGAACTTGAAGCACTACAACCTGGCTCTTCAATCATGCCTGGTAAAGTAAACCCAGTGATCCCAGAAGCCGCTGCCATGGTCAGTGCACAAGTGATTGGTAACGACACGACAATTTCGGTAGCGGGTCAATCAGGTAATTTTGAGCTCAATGTTATGCTACCTGTGATTGCGCATAACATTATTGAAAGTATTGATATTTTGGCGAATGTCAGCCGACTCCTCGCTGATAAAGCCATTGCAACATTCAATGTGAACGAAGAAAACGTTAATAAAGCACTGGCAAAAAATCCTATTTTAGTGACGGCTCTCAACCCGATCATAGGTTATGAAAAAGCGGCATTTATCGCGAAAACAGCATACAAAGAAGGGCGCCCGATTGTTGATGTAGCAAGTGAGCATACTGATTTGTCAGTTAGTGAACTGGCAGAATTATTAAATCCAGAAAAGCTTACAAAAGGCGGTCTGTAAGCAAAAAATTTACTTGGGCTAACTTACTGATAGCCCAAGTTTTTATCTCTCACCTCTACTAGTCTTTTTATTTCACACATTTTTGTAATTGCCTGTAATTACATTTTAGCTACCTATAAACTACATTTCATTTTCATAAGGATGCGATTGTCGCGTTGATTATTCGATGGATTGAGTAGTGTTGCGATTTTTAAAATGGTTGTGCTGATCCTAAAAATAGATTTTTGGATTTAAAGGGTTGGTATGAATGACGAATGCTATTAAGTATTTTTAAGTGAAAATATTAAGGAATTATGATGACTCACTACAAACTTGGCTCTGGTATTAAAGCAAGTAACCTAAAAGAAGGTGATAAAGTCAAAGTGGCAATTGTTGGCGCTGGTATGTCGGGACTTTACAGCGCGTGGCGTTTACAAAATGAAGCAGGTATAAGCGACTTTGCCATACTTGAACGCTCAAACAGAACTGGCGGTCGCCTAGATTCTGATCTGGTGAATTTCAAAAACCAACATCATCAGTGTGGCGATCCAGAATATATAGAGGTTAAAGAAGAGCAAGGCGGTATGCGCTTCTTGTTTGATGACATGGATACGTTAATGGCGCTGTTTTTAGCCCTAGATTTAGAAAATCAGATAGTGCCTTTCCCAATGAATAGCGGCGGCAATAACAGACTATTCTTTAGGGGCGAAAGCTTTTCAGTTAAAGATGCGCAAAAAGATGATTATGCAATTTGGTCTGAACTTTATAACCTTGCACCGAGTGAGCAGGGCGTAAACCCAAAAGATATCGTAAACGTTGTTTTTAACCGAATTCTAAAGGCTAACCCGCAATTTAAAGATAGACCCGAATCGCGTGGCCCTGAGTTTTGGCAAGATTTTCGCCTAGATTGTAAATGGAATGGCAAAGGCTTGAATGAATGGTCTTTGTGGGATTTATTCACCGATATGGGTTACAGCCAAGAATGCATCACTATGCTGTATCGCGTACTTGGTTTTAACGGTACCTTCTTATCGGGTATGAATGCAGGTGTTGCCTACCAATTACTCGAGGATTTTCCGGCAAATGTCCAGTTTAAGACTTTCACAAAGGGTTTCAGCACACTACCGAATGCATTAGTAGATAAAATTGGCACTGAGCGCATTCATTTAGATTCTTCAGTTGAAAGTATTGAGTTCGATGAATGTACACAAGAGTACAAACTTAAAATTCAACAAGGCAACTGCAAGTGCGGCTCTACAAAAACGCTCCGTGCTGATAAGGTAATTTTAGGTTTACCACGCTTGGCACTTGAGAAGTTGTTCGCAAAATCAAATGCGTTTAATAGCGATAACCGAGAGCGCGCCGAAAAAATCTGGAACACTTTACAAACTGCATCAAATCAACCGTTACTGAAAATAAACCTCTATTACGACAGTGCATGGTGGGGAGAAGGCTCAACTGGTCGTCCTGCCGTTGAATTTGGCCCTAATTTTGCCGATTTACCGACAGGTTCTGTTTATCCATTTTACGCTGTAGACGAGAAGCTAGTAGCCCAGCTAATGTATCAAGAAAGTGGCCAAGCAGCGTCTGATAAAGTACAAGTTGAGCTAGATAAAACAGCTAAAGAAAAATACAAAAAACCTGCTGCACTGACCATTTACTGTGACTACTTAAATATTAATTTCTGGAGTGCCTTACAAGCGTCAGGTCCTAAATATGAGCACCCTGATCTGCACAATTATGTAGAAAGTGTACCAGGCGATATGTACCCGGCAACGGTTGCTGTTGTAGAACAAGCGACGAGATTCTTTAAAGACATCTTCAATACACATTATGTACCTGCGCCAATTTTAACCAGTGCGCGTATTTGGCAAGGCAGTGTTAATTTCGATGTGCCAGTAGAACAGCAGTTTGGCTGTGGGGTGCATCAATGGGCGGTGGGGGCAGACGACCGACAAGTAATGAAAGATTTGGTGCAACCACTACCCAACTTATTTACGTGCGGTGAAGCTTTCTCTGATTATCAAGGCTGGGTAGAAGGCGCGCTGCGCTCTACCGATTTAGTTCTTGAGCAAGGTTTTAACCTTAAGCCATTTGCATCTTTAAATCCTGATGCGTCTGAAGAGATTAAAGCCAGCTATGCACAAAGACGTGAGACGTTGATCCAAAAGTACTTCGATTCCGACTACACAGAATCAGAGCAGAACCAATCTGATATTTGTGAGCAAAGCCTTGAAGCCAGTGTGTTGGGTGTTGATTTAACCTACTTCGATAAAGCTTAACTACTTCCCCAAGAGTTAGGGCCTTTTTGGCCCTTTTTTCATTTTGTATTTCCAGGAAAGAAATTATGAATATCACAGAGAATTTTACCGTTGCAGATTACTTAAAAGTAAGAATGGAACAAATTGGCATTGAACAAATGTTTGGGGTAGCAGGTAATTATACGGCTGCGTTATTAGACACGATTTTGGCAGATGACAATTCCCCGATAAAAATATCAGGCAACGCCAACGAAATTTGCGCAGGCTTTGCCGCGGATGCCTATGCAAGATTAAAAGGCGTGAGTGCACTTTATGTGACTTACAGTGTGGGGGCATTTAGTTTACTCAATACGATTGCCGGCTCTTATGTCGAGCAAGTGCCTGTGATTTTAATAAATGGTGCGCCAACCAATAAAGAAGACCAAATTTCAAAACAAGCGGGCTTACTGTATTCTCATACAACGGGATATGAGTTTGTCGACATTCATATGTTTAAACCTGTGACTGTTGCAGCTGAGCGGATCACCAATTCCAAACAAGCACCTTATCAAATTGATGCCGCGATTACCGCTATGTTGACAGAGCGTCGGCCCATATATTTTGAAGTAGCTGAAGATGTGTGGCGTGCGGATTGTCAAAAACCAAGTGCTAAACTTAGCTCTGGTGTGGGTGCAACGGTTACAGTGAGTGAAGCAAAACCAGCAGCTAAAGCTGCGGTAAATTTAATGCGCAGTAAATCAAAAAGTATTTTCTGGGCAGGTATCGAATTACAAAGGTATGGCCTGCAAGACAAGTTCTTATCATTGCTCGATTTTATTAATGAAACCCATACTGTGCCCGATCAACATATTCATTTTGTGACATCAGCATTGAGCAAGTCAGTCATAGAAGAATCACATCGTTACTTTGAAGGCTGTGTCACATTAAAAAAACAAGAAGTTGATAATTTAGTGGGTGAAGACGGCGTGTTAGTTGGTATTGGTGCATGGACCACAGGTAAAGATACTGGCAATGAAGATATACGCAGCAGTAACACGATTCTAGCTGCGCACGGAGGAGTGTTTGTTGGTGCTGAGTTTTATGCATCTGTGACTCTAGAAGCCTTTATTGATGCTATGTTGGCTGAATTTATTGATATAGCTGCGAAGAGGGAGTTGCTAGAGCTCGCAGGCTTACGTACTCAAAGCAATAAGAGCTTTAAGCTTATGTCGAGCCAGAGTAATCTAGCGCAACCTTTAGGATATGACAGCTTTTTCTCAGCCATGAGCCAGTGGCTAACTGAAGATGATATCATGGTCGTCGATGCCGGCTTCCCTTTAATTGGTGCGCAGAGTGTTAAAGTACCAAGCAGAAATGGCTTTGTTGCGCAAGCAGCTTGGCTTTCTATAGGTTATTCAGTGCCAGCGGGCACAGGCATTAAATGTGCATTTCCTGATAAGCGTGCCATTGTAGTGGTCGGAGATGGCGCATTTCATGAAACTTGCCAAGCAGTTGCCGATCAGCATGCTTATGGGCAGAACACGGTTGTATTTGTGATTGCAAATGGGATTTACGGTATAGAGCAATATTTAGTTAATCCGAATCCATTTAGACAACCCCAAGTCGATTATCCAGATAAATTATTAAATGATGTATATCAATATAATGATTTACCAAATTGGGAAATTGCTAAAATTACCGATGCATTTGGTGGGCAAGGGCGTAAAGTGACCTCTGTAGAGCAATTGTACGGAGTGCTGGAAGAAATTCGCGCTGATGATCATAACAATTACGTTGTTGAACTCTGTATTCCTAAAGACAATGTGCCTAATGCAATTGCGGTTGAAGCTGACAGTGCAGTGGGGGAAGATGAAATCGATAACCCTAACTGGCCGCCAGCAGGGAAGTTTTAACTTTTCGAATGAACAAACAAAAAAGGTAGCCAAATAGCTACCTTTTCTCGTTTAGGGCTTTAGATTAAGCGCCAGCTTCCATGATAGAAGAACTACCCGTTTTCGCTAATTCAGCAAGATCTTTGTCGATCCAAAATAATGCTTTACCATCTTCACCGATTAGCTCTAGCTTATCTAAAATACCTTTGAACAGCTTTTCTTCTTCATGTTGTTCAGCAACATACCATTGTAAGAAGTTAAACGTGGAGTAATCATGTGTAGTGAAAGCAACATGAGTTAGTTCATTGATTGCTTTAGTGATGGTGCACTCATGCTCAAGAGTGGTTCTAAATACATCACCTAGAGAATTAAACTCATGAGGAGGCGCTTCAATAGCACCTAAGATTGGTAATGCACCGGTTTCACTTACATAAGTAAATAAACGGTTCATGTGTTCCATTTCTTCAACGGCATGCTTTCTTAAAAACTCAGCAGCACCTTCGAAGCCTTTGTCTTCACACCAAGCACTCATTTGTAAGTATAGGTTTGAAGAATAGAATTCTAAATTAATTTGCTCGTTTAATTTTTCAACCATTGCTGGGGCTAACATAGCGGTTACTCCTCTAAGAATTTATGCACGCATTGTTCTTTAATACGCTCATGAATACAAGTAGATCATAAAGAAAAACAAATAAAAATAACAATTTAGGTGAGAAAAAATGCAAAAATCCAGTTAAGCAGAAAGCGCAATCACTCTCATTAAAGCTCATCACGTAAAAACCGGTGATGAATGACTATTTAGGTAAAATTGTTAGTAAGAATGCGAATGATTATTTCAGTTTAGTGCCTTTACAAAGGTATTTCTTATCACTGGCAGAACGCGCACATTTTTTACAAATAAAATGACTAGGCGATACAATATCAGCAAGCTGAGATAACTTGCTTTCAATATCTTTTCGCTTCCACTCACATAAAGTCTTACTCATCGATACCTACTAAATTGGTTAAATACAAATACACATTATTATCATATGGCTAGTAGGCGAGCTTTTTACATGAATTACACGTAAAAAGCCAGATAAATTGGGGGCATGGCGAGTAAGATTTTAGAACTCTTAAGTTTGTTAAAAGGTAAGTTGCTGACGATAAACGATTATGATGTTATTGAATTAAAGACATAAAAAAAGACATCCTGAGATGTCTTGATCTATACGTTTGGTGGAGCTGGGGGAGGTTGAACCCAAAGCTTAACCCTTTGACTTTTAATGTATTGTTCTGTTCAAGTACCACGGTTTGTGGTACGAAATGTGGTACTTCCGAGTCACTGTCGGAAAGGGAGTTGAACCGCCGTCTTGACTCTTTAACTGATTGAAAAATATGTAATTTATTTTCTATTTTTCGTCAGTGTTCGAGCGAATTCGTTAACGTTCAACAAGTATAAGCATTAAGTCACTATAAAGCAATTTTGTGTAATTAATTCAACTGTTTGTTGGGTTTCTCTGGTCATTTTCATTATTTATGACTAAAAATGATAAATTGTGTTCTTCAATATTTTTAATTATTCATTGCACTGAAATTTAAAACTTTTTTAAAGCAAGAAAGGGGGAGTCAAACTCAGATTTTTGGTACCACAGCAATTTTTGCATCGCAGTTTTTAGTCATTAATACAGCTTTAATTAGCCTGTAGCCTTGCTCAAAAGTTAATCTATTTTTTCTCACCAATTGGTCATCCAGCCCGCCGTTCTAGTTTTATTGCATACTGTTTTCAGTCCATCACACAAGGCGATATGCAATGAGAACTTTGACACTGAACACTCCTGAGCAAATGCAAAAATACCAAGCACAAGTTTGGAGTTTATTGGTTGAGAGTTATCGCAAAGTAGCTGGCGGCTTGCACTTTGATTCGGTGTCAGAGCTTGTTAGTAACACGCAGCGCTGGCGTTTAGTGATCCGTCATAAGCAAGTTATTGCTGTAACAATTTTTAAGGCGAAACGTGGTTGGAAGCTGGTCGCCATGGCCACTGCTCGTACGGCGGGAAGTCGTGCAAAAAATGCATTAAAACGCCTCATTGAAAGTGATCTGTTGAAAAGCTGGATGGAGTTATCTGAGCGCGCAGAAACTTTTGTTTTGCAACATTGTGGCGGCCATCGCTATCTCATTCATGCCAGTTTAGTCGCCAACTTACTGGGTAAGCATATTCAAGCCAACAACCCTGATGGCTTTCATTATCAAAGACAAGTCGCAGGTCAAGTTAAAGCCAAAGTGCTGGTTGGTACACCGCAGTGGTGAGTTCAATGAGTAATCTATTTTATTTAACTTAGGAGAAAGAAATGATGAGTCAATCACATATTACGGATGTTTTTCGTCAAGCTGTTACTAACGACACTAGCCTAAGCTCTGACGATAAAAACAAATGGTTTGCACGTTTTGAAGAAATCAAAAACAGCAAAATAAATATTTTGATAACGGGTGCGACAGGCTGTGGAAAGTCATCAACCATTAATGCGTTATTTAATACAAACACCGCAAAGGTGGGTCAAGGTGTTGATCCTGAAACTATGTATATTAAACGTTTTGAATTATCGAATATTGTTTTGTTCGATAGCCCAGGACTCGGTGATGGTGCAGAAGCTGATATGCGTCATGCCAGTAATATTATTGAAAAGCTGCATCAAAAAGATGCTGACGGCGAGCTGTTAATTGATTTGGTATTGGTGATCCTCGACGGTAGCAGCCGAGATCTGGGTACATCATTTGAGCTCATTAATAAAGTCATCATTCCTAACTTAGGTAAAGATACAAGCAGATTACTGGTCGCAATTAATCAGGCCGATATGGCCATGAAAGGGCGAGGGTGGAACTTTGATAAAAATTGTCCTGAGCCTGCGTTAATCAACTTCTTAGAAGAAAAAGTTGCTTCAACGAAACAACGTATTTTTGAGTCAACAGGTGTCGAAACCGATCCTATTTATTATGCCGCAGGTTACAAAGAGGGAGAGGAGCAACAAGCGCCCTTTAATTTGAGCAAACTGCTTCTTTATATCGTGCAGAATATAAAAAGCAAAAAGCGCGCTGCCATTTTACAAGATCTGAATAATGATAAAACCGTTTGGCAAGATGATGACGGGAAAAAGCAGTACAAACAAGAAATTGAAACGTCTATCTTTGAATCGATTAAAGATGGTGCTGCTACTGGTGCTGAAATTGGCGAAGAGCTAGGCAGCTTTATGGGAGCTGGTGGCCGAGTCATTGGACGAACTGCAGGCGCAGTGGTAGGTGGTGTTATTGGTTTTTTCTCAAGTTTTTTCTGATAAGAGTGTAACGGCTTAAGGAGCAAAGTGATGCAAGAACGTTTAGCAGAATTGCAGCTGGCATTATACGAACGCCAATTACTACAACCACTTGATATTCTTATTGTAGGTGCAACGGGGAGTGGTAAAAGTAGCACCATAAATGCACTATTTGCCTCTCAACAAGCTGAGGTTGGCGAGGGCGTTGCACCTCAGACAGAGAAGATAAGTAGCTATCAGCTGAATAGCGCGTTGCGTTTTCATGACTCAGCAGGACTTGGCGACAGCAAACAACATGATGCTCAGCATGGGCTGCGTATTAAAAGTAAAATTGATGAGTTTTGTAGAGTACAAGGTAATACGAGTCATCTCGACTACTATCTGATTGATATGGTTATGGTCGTACTGGAAGGCGGTAAACGAGACTTGGGTACTGCATTTACGTTACTCACTGACGTGGTGCTTAAAGCTATACCGCCAGAGCGTGTGATTGTGGTGATAAATCAGGCCGATATGATAATGAAAGGAAGGCATTGGCAACATGAACTTAATCGGCCTGATATCACGCTAGAAAAGCAGCTGAATCTCAGTGCCAGTTCAGTCCAAAGACGTATATATGAGTCAACAGGGTTAAATGTCGCTATGCCGATTTGTTATAGCGCTAAATTTAACTACAACCTAGATGCCCTGCTAGGGCATATAACAAGTCACTTACCGGCTGAGCAACGTTGCGCTTCTAGCGCTGCGTAATGGTGTTAGATCAAACTTATTAAAATAAAGGTGTTTAAAAAATAGGTTTTATGCACCTTTATTGATATTGTAAAAATTCAAAAACTTAACTTTATTAATAAGGTAGAGAATGGAAACCCTACATATCAATCTTGTTTCAGAGCAGGTCACTGCCAATTTAATTCCCGCATTTTCAGACAGCAATTGCACAGGCGTCATATTAGTGCAGGGTGACGATAAACTTGAAAACAAAAGCAAAATACTCAATAAACTGTATGCGCAACGAGATATACCTGTCATTAAAGAGTTTAAAGGCACAAGTAGTCATATTATTAGTGAGTTAAATAAACAAGCAAACGAGTTACTTGATTATCTAGAGACGAATCACAAAGACAAATTTTGGGTACTGAATGTTACTTGTGGCACTAAACCTATGTCATTGGCGATGACGCTAGCCATGCAAAATTATAATGCTCAGCGAGCCGAGAAAGGTACTCCTGCATTGATCATTTATACCGATTCACAAAATAAAATCATTCATATACTCAACAATCAGCAACAAAGTGGCAGTTTACCGTATAACTCAACGCTGACTTTAGATGAGTTATTAACAGCAAATGACTTTAATTGTTCTGACCGTATTGATCGTGACAGTGATTTTCATGTGCGTGAACGCGCTGAGTTAACTGAATATTTGGGTAAACAGTTTTCAGAAAAATGCCGTGGCATGTTGGGGCAGTTGCAAGGGGCTGCGTCTAAAGCGGCACAAAACTTCAGTCCTAACTTTACGCAAACCATAGAGGTATATAACAAACTTTTTACCAAAGTTTACAATAGGCTTGCCGAAGCTGAATTAATCCAGTGCCAATGGCAGGATGGGCAGAGCGTTGAAATTAAATTTACCAGCGAAGAGGCTTGTCGTTATTTGGCGGGTTTGTGGCTTGAAGAGCTAGCTTATTTGCAAGCTCTAAAGTGTGGATTTGATGAAGTCGCGATGAGTGTAGAAGGGGTATGGGATGATAAACATGCGTTCTATACTAAGGGTAAAAATAACGAATTTGATATTCTTATTAACCACAATAACCAGCTACTGACCGTAGAGTGCAAAGCAAGAAATTGGCAGAGTAAAACAAACCAGTCAATCAGCGAACAAGATCTAATGCACAAGCTGGATAATTTAGGCTCTAAATTAGGTGGATTATATGCTCAAAACTTATTGATCAGCGCTTACACGCTGACGGATGCAATGGTGAATCGTGCAAAAACAAACCGCATTAAGGTGTGTGACAATGCTACGCAAGAAAAGTTACTGCACACCTTTATGCAATTAAAACAGCAAATGGGAAATTAATGCGCTATCTAGTGACTCGTCACCCTGGTGCAATTGAGTGGTGTCGGCAGCAGGGCCTTGAGTGTGATCAGGTTATAGCACATTTAAATATCGCGCTTGTGCAAGCGGGAGATGAGGTCATAGGCACTTTGCCTATTCCAATGGCCGCTGAGCTTATCAAAAAAGGGGGGAAGTATTTTCATCTTACCGTGCCTCTAACTGCAGATTTGAGAGGACGAGAGCTCAGTGCCGAGCGAATGACACAACTGGGTTGCTCATTGACGCAATATCATATTTCGAGACTGCATAGTGATACATGTTAGTGCTGACCAATTGGTCATCACTAACATGGTTTGTTTAGCCGACTAAATTTAAAGCATGTCTAAAAATTAGAGATGCCTATGACTACTTTGATCCTCGATACGCCAAATCATGCATTATCTTTAGAAGGCGGGTTGTTACATATTAGCCACCCAGAGCAATCAGCCCGTTTGCTCCCTTTAGCAGAGTTAGAGCGACTTATTATTGGCAAAGGGATAAGCATAACCTCGGACTTACAAATAAAACTATCAGAGTTAGGTAAAGAGCTCATATTACTCGGGCAAAAAAGCTGTGCCTCTATATTTAACGCCAGCTCTGCACCAAACAGTTTGAGGTTACTGCAATACCATGTGGTAAGCCAAGTTAACACACGACGTAAATTAGCGTTTGATATTATCGAAGCACGAAGAAAAGGGCAGAATAAAATTCTAAATCGTTTGGGCCTTCCTTGTTTATCAGCCCCAGAGTCAGTACCTGATAATTTAATGCTATACGAAGCCGAGCTAAGTCGACACTACTGGCAGCAATGGCGAACGTATTTTGCTGGTGACGGTTTTCACGGCAGAGAAAGACAACCACCAAAAGACCCAATTAATGCATTGTTGTCACTTACCTCAACACTTGAAGACAGCGCACTCGCAGCCCCGTTATTGGCAGAAGGGTTTGATTTAACATTAGGAATACACCATGCTACAGGGTACCGTCGCGCCAGCTTAGTGCTTGATATTAAAGAGCTGACCAGATCAGAATTAGAACTATGGATAATCAACCAGTGGCATAATCAGGTATTTACTGCAGCGGATTTTCAATACAACAAGCAGGCTTGTTTATTAACCAAGGCGGGGCAAAAAGTCTTTTATTCTAGCTGGTTTCATTGGCAAAAAAGCCGCAAAGAAAAATTGCGTGAGTTAGCCAGACGTTGCCATCAAAAGTTTATAGAGGTGTGCGATGAGCAATAAGCCTCTTTGGTTAATTAGTTATGACATAAGCTGCCCCAGGCGATTGAAAAAAGTACATAAGTATTGTGCAAAACGAGGCTGGCCATTACAGAAGTCATTGTTTGTTATGGCGCTCACAAAAGCTGAAAGGCAAACAGCATGTGATTATCTAGTAACGCTGATAAATAAAGAGTCTGACAAGCTTTTGTGTTTACCATTTACGATCCTCGAGGGCAGTTTTCATTTAATGCCACAAAGCCCGCTGATGTTAATACATTCAGATCCTCGGCTTGAAGGGTTTGTGAGTTAATTTTGAATTCTGTGACTTTGAAATTCATATAAACAGATCAAGGAGCTATAGTTGAAGTGTATTTAAATTTGATTGTTTGGTATGAAATTTGCAATTTTTTAGTGTTTAGCTTTAACTATTAATAAACTCAGATACCAAAGCATTGCTTTAATAGAAACAATGAGTTATAAAGTTGGCACTGTCCGTTAGGACAAAGCCCTGAGAAAAGGGATTAAGACATTTGGATGCACATAGCACAGAAGAGCGTTATAGTCCGTTAGGACAAAGCCCTGAGAAAAGGGATTAAGACTTAAGTTAGCGGGATTTATTATCTGACTAGTAGAGTCCGTTAGGACAAAGCCCTGAGAAAAGGGATTAAGACTGCATTGTTTTATTCCTTATGCTTAGGATGGGGAGTCCGTTAGGACAAAGCCCTGAGAAAAGGGATTAAGACTCGTATTACAATGTCATTCAAACCAGATGCCATTGTCCGTTAGGACAAAGCCCTGAGAAAAGGGATTAAGACTCAAGTTTGTGGTCTTCAATGTTGATTTGATAAGTCCGTTAGGACAAAGCCCTGAGAAAAGGGATTAAGACGCAGCTATACTACTTAACAAACTAAAAGATAAAGTCCGTTAGGACAAAGCCCTGAGAAAAGGGATTAAGACCAGATATTGAGCGTATCATGTCCTTTATACATGGGTCCGTTAGGACAAAGCCCTGAGAAAAGGGATTAAGACCGGTGCGATGGAGTATAAGATAAGGCCATGCTCGGTCCGTTAGGACAAAGCCCTGAGAAAAGGGATTAAGACATTCGACCGTCAGAAGCTTTTACAGTGGCTTTAGTCCGTTAGGACAAAGCCCTGAGAAAAGGGATTAAGACCCACTACTGGACATTTTAAACATAGATGGTACCAGTCCGTTAGGACAAAGCCCTGAGAAAAGGGATTAAGACTGTTGGACGTCTTCATATCGTTCTATTTGCTTAGGTCCGTTAGGACAAAGCCCTGAGAAAAGGGATTAAGACGTGTCCGTTAAATCTAATATAGCTGGAGGCAAGGGTCCGTTAGGACAAAGCCCTGAGAAAAGGGATTAAGACGCATGGCGGTAGTCTTTTTCTACCTTCCAATAGAGTCCGTTAGGACAAAGCCCTGAGAAAAGGGATTAAGACTAGAAGGACCTCATAATCATTCAGAGCTGCGTACGTCCGTTAGGACAAAGCCCTGAGAAAAGGGATTAAGACACGACCGATCTTAGTATTTACCAAACGATCTTCTGTCCGTTAGGACAAAGCCCTGACAAAAGGGATTAAGACAACTGATTGAATACGCTTGAGCAAGCTGTATTGTGTCCGTTAGGACGAAGCCCTGAGAAAAGGGATTAAGACACACGATAGCCGCGTGATTTGTTTATCTCTAATAGTCCGTTAGGACGAAGCCCTGACAAAAGGGATTAAGACATTCCGCTTGCGTGCTGGTTTCTTGTTCTGCATTGTCTGTTAGGACGAAGCCCTAACAAAAGGAATTAAGACAAAAATGCCATTATGCTGGGTACAGAGTCGATAAGTCCGTTAGGACAAAGCCCTGAGAAAAGGGATTAAGACCTCTGGGTGAATGCTTTATGTTCTTGAGATTGTAGTCCGTTAAGACAAAGCCCTGAGAAAAGGGATTAAGACGTATGTTAATGAATTTAGTAGTTGTTTACTTACGTCCGTTAGGACAAAGCCCTGAGAAAAGGGATTAAGACATTAGATCAGTTACCTGAAGTTTTCTAGATAGGTTGTCCGTTAGGACGAAGCTCTGAGAAAAGGGATTAAGACGTATAGATAGGCGCTGTAGAGTGTGCATTCATATGTCCGTTAGAATGAAGCCCTGGCAAAAGGGATTAAGACATAGGTGCGAACGGAATGTCGTCATCAAAATCAAGTCCGTTAGGACGAAGCCCTAAGAAAAGGGATTAAGACGATTCTATGATGGTTGTTAGTATGTTATTCATTGGTCCGTTAGGACGAAGCCCTGAGAAAAGGGATTAAGACCTGGGTCAGTGTGAATATATAGCGAGTCGAATAGTCCGTTAGGACGAAGCCCTGAGATAAGGGATTAAGACGTTGAGGGCCATGTTCATATTGTCAATCCAGTTTAGTCCGTTAGGACGAAGCCCTGACAAAAGGGATTAAGACACAGTAATTTCCGTCATTGTCTTGAATTGCGTAGGTCCGTTAGGACGAAGTCCTGATAAAAAGGGAGTGGTAAATATAAAAACAGGAAGTCATTAGCTTCCTGTTTTGTGGTTGTAAATTATTTTATGGACTGGTTTGATCAGCTTTCACTGAGTAAAACAGCTTTCGGACCCATTAAAGGTGATACTTTGCTGAACTCAAGAGTCTGATGTTTGACTTTTGCAGGTGCTTTAATGTGAATATTCTTGCTCAAGATGTTGAGGCCTTTGTAGGCGGTATAGTTTTTGGTATTTTCCACTTTAATTTTACTTACGGTGTCTATTATAAAATAACTTGAAAGGCGCTTGCCTAAGGCTTTTTCAAACGCAGTGTTGGTTTCATTTAATAACCGAGTCCATAAGTTTTTGTGCTTTTTAAATAATTCAACTTCATCAAGGTCGCCTCGTAAAAACGCTATGTTGTTAGACTTACTTAAAAACAGCAAAGATTCACAGCTTGTATTTTCATCTTCAGGACAAAAACGGTTTATCATTTCAAGTCTTTCTTTTGTATTTTCATAAAGCTCAGACATGTCTTCAATGTTAACTTGGAGTGTTGGGTGAAGTACCGCTTTGATCATGAACTTCAAACGTGTGTATGTCAGTTCACTTTTTGTCATCTTCACAGTGGGGGCTTCAACACCTTCACTATGAAACTCTTTACTTTCTTGAGCAAGCCATGAATAAAAAGCAAAGCAATCAGGCGAAAGTTTTACCTCATGGCCACTACAGTGTACCGACAAGTTATCAAAATCGAGCTCTACCACAGCAGTTTCTTGTGTGAGCTGATTGGCTTTGTTTATCCGTTCAACTGTGTTGCTATAACTAGATGCGCTATCACTCATCAATTGTGTGGGCATCTCTTCACGCATTAGCACCAGTGGAATGTTGGCTAAGGTCACAACCGCTTTGTTTAGGTCATATTTGGCACTTTTACCACTGTTCGTACGCATAACTTGGGTGGGGGTTGGGTAGTAAAAGTCTGGCACGCGATCATAAGGTTCATTCACCAACACATGGCTTAACTTGTCTTGAGGGCGACCGAATAAGCTCATGGCGTAACCCAGAGCAAAGCTCATAGTTTTGCGACCGCCTGCCAATGAAGCATGAATTTGATCGTATTGGTATTTCTCTTCCGCCACCCCTTCATTTTTAATTTTAACTTTGGCATTACATAACTGGCGCACATGGTTGGTAATGAAGTCGGCTACGATAACTTGCTCTTGCTCTGTTTGAACGTCTTCGAGTGGTTGACCTTCTGGGTTACAAGGTACTTTAATGTCGTCTTCATTAAAGTGGATTTTGGGTAAATTGTAATCTTTAACCAAGTTCTCTAGTGGGCTATCTGGGCCTAATAACGTGTCAATTAATCGTTGTTTACCACTTTGAGTGGTGATCACTTCGATGCGAGTTGGTACGGCATCTTTGTCTTGCTGATAAATACCATAGAGTGTTTCAGTAATAATTTGCGGTGTCATACCTGACACAGCGAGTAATATATTATTGTTGTCCATATGTGTTCCTTGAAAGTCAGGTAACGAGTGAGCTTTAGTCTAAAGCAAAACTGGCTATCTGCATGCGTTCACCAATTGGTGAACGCATTGTATTTTTTGCGTCTTGATTGCTCTTTATTTGAGTTATGTTTGTGCTATGCAATGAGTTGGTATTTGCCTAGTCCAAACGTGGTCTTGCCACCAATATGTAAAAGCTCTCCGATTTTTAATATAGGTAACATGGCACTTATCTCACCGTTGAAGCTCACTTGCCCTTTTAAGCCACCAAACGGTAGATGTTCTTTACTCTTTTTTGAATAACGTTGCCAATCTTCAAAATAGCAGTGGTTATGCGTCTTATGAGCGGCAATATAAGGCCGTTGCGTCGCTATTTGGTCGAGCAAAGATTGGTCGTCTAACACCCAAAATCGACTCAATAGCACCAGTCGTCTCAAGATCTGATTGCTTAAAAAATCAAGGTGAGCAATGCCGGTATGACATATTTTACCTGCTTGCTTAAGTCTTACTGGGGTAAGTAAGTTAAGGGCGACTTCTCGTTGTGTGTTGAAGTCATTTAAGCCGTGATAGGGCTCAAGTGCTTCAGCCAAAGTAAAAGGGTGAACACCTGATTGCATAAATTGCGGTGAATTTGAGGCAATACTTAATACTTTGAATGGTGTGCGTTGACTACCCAGACCTAAACGCTCTCCAAGTTTGAGTGCAACATAGAGGGCGTCAACTAGCTCGGTTGCTTGACCAAACAAGCAGATTTCAAAGTGGTAAAGTTCGCCTTTTTGCCAGTGTGTTTTATGGTCTTGGCTGGGGCTTATAATATAGGGCTTTGGCTGCTGGTTATCGTGCTCAGCAAAACAAATAAAATAAGCTTGTTCGTCAGCCGCCTTGAGCGACTGACCAAACCAACCATGTAGCATGGACCCTTTGAAAGCAGGCAATTGAGCGTCTTCTTCAAACTGAATGGTGACGAGAAGTTTCACCATTTTAAAGCATTGAGTCAGATGATTTAACGCCTCATTCACAGTTGTTTCTCCAGGTAATTCAGGGCACTTTTTGTTTCTTTTGAGGCAATAGTAATCTGCAGGTATAAGCCAATAAGGTGCTTGCATTGTTCGGCTGTTAAGTCATTTGCCTTTATGGTCTTAAGTATTTCTCTTAAATCTTTAGCATTTTTAACCTTCTCTGTTTTGCTGAGGTTATCTTGCATTTTTACAATTATCTCTAATCGACCAACACATGACTCAAAAGGTGGGGCTTGCTCTAATACTTGCTTTTCTTTTTTTGCTTGGGCTTTAAGGTGCTGCTTTTGCTTCCTTACCTGATAGTCTTCTTGTGCGTTTTGCTGCATAGAATGAAATTCAGAGTCAGGGTTAAACAACTTGGCTAGACGACCTTTGGCAAAGGCACTTGATGCAGTATTTGCGTTGTATCTCTCTTCTCTGGAGAGCTTTTTGCCTGAGTCTTCGAGTTGCGCGATAGCGGCTTTTTCATTTTTAATTGCTTTATAGTCTGCTAGCTCTAAATATTTAAATGTATTGTAGTTTTCAATATATTCGTCACTTAGAGCTAGGAGATGTTGAATTTGAGAAGAGGTTTTCCATTGATCTTGTGGCTCGAAGCGCATGTTCATGTGTTGCTCAAATAGTTCACACCAAGCTTGTGTACTTTTATCAAGCTGCTCACGAGTTTCGTTCGATAACACGCTTGATGTTTCTTGGTTAAGTGTCAATTGAACACTACCCGCACCGAGCGGTTTAGCATGGCCTAATGTGTGAAAATTTTCGCTGCGATTACCAAGTGTTAAACACCATATTAGTGCGGCAAGCTCTTCGTGCTTGAGGTTGTGAAAGACCACTTTACCTTTGAATGTATTGTTTTCTTTTAATAACTCAAATTTAGAGGTGACAGTGTCATTATCGTTACTTGGCGCATGATGTGTATAGTCTCTGCGGGCAGGGTAGCGCTTCCAACCTGATGGCTTTGCATCGCTATGGTTATAAGCCTTATAGCCATTGTCGTCTGAGCTTTGTTCAATATAAGCGCCTAAAAACGAAGCTTTAGGCGATGATAATACGGTCGGTTTTGCTTGATAAAGCTGTGTATGCCAGTCACTGTGTTGTTGTGCAATGGCATCTGAGAATATTACTCGACTTTTTAGACCCAATTCATTGTCTCTAAGCGTGCCAAACATTAATTCGGCCATATCGAAGTAGGCATCATCAAAGTGGGCAGGTTGAATATGATTAATTAGGTCATGGGTGTCGAACTGGTATCTGACTCTTGGCATTTTGGCTAAGCCAAAAGAGTGTATTTGCTTTTTATCTTGTTTGTCGAGTAATGCAAACACAGGGATCCCAAACTCCGGGTGCTGATTATATTTTAGGTATGTAATTTGCTCTTCGTTATGACTGGTAAAAAAGTCATCGACTTGGTTCTTGATATTGTCAGCGTAAACAACACTTTCTGTATTATAAAAGAAGTAGCTGAACTCATAGTCTTGTGGCTTACCTTTGCCTTTTATCCGGTTGTTTGTAAATACAAAGTGCCCTGGGGTTTGACCAAGAGTGAGGTTTTCGGCCCATTGGTTTTTTTGCTTTCCTTTAGGTTCAGAGATGTCTGCGTTGCAGCTTTGGTGTAAAGGCAAAGTCTGGTATTTTGCAACGGCAGTCTGCACATTTTCGATTGCTTTGTTTAGCGTCAGTGCGTTGTTGATATCACTATGAGCAACTTTGGCAAACTGACATTTTTTGAATTGCCAAACTTGGTCTTGTTGGTTGTACTTTATCCAACCAGACACGACTTTGCTTTGTTGTATAACTTGGCTCAAGTATTCACTTTTGCTTGATACATCTCTGTATGAAAACCTTTGTTTATCAATCGAATTGAATTTACCAAAACTGGCAATTTCTAATACATTGCGGATCATTCCTTTGAGACTGGTGGCTGGAATAATCGGTGTGCCATCAGGATTTTTTGCAACTCGTAAAATATCTTGATGATCTTTTTCGCTACCTACACAGAGTGGGGTATGATTTTTTAGCGTATATTCTAGACTGCCAGACAACCCATCTTGTAATGGCAAATCATGGCTTACTAAATGTGCCCAGTCAGGCATGTATACCCATTTAGATAGAGGTACAAAGTGGTATGGGGTATGTACGTTTGTCATGATCATTGCTCCTCTGTAAAACCGATAAACTGTTGTGCGTATGGTTGCCATTTACCTAGGGTTTCGCCTTCAGCCCCTTGTACATACCAAAGTCGATAGGTAATGAATAACTCACTGCCTAATCTTGCCTGCAATGGCATGGTTTGTGTTTTGTAGAGCATGGTATCTTGCGCATTTTGCATGGTCATTTTATTCACCTGATAATTATCGTGCGCAATGAGTTTGATGGTTAAGGTATCGGTTCCATTGCTGTACTCAGCTTCGATTAAATCGCTGCGAGAGGGGGCTTGAATCTCGCGTGTTAATGTGTCGCGATACATAACCCATCCTTGAGTTGCTTTAAAATCAGCAATGGCTGTTTTGGCCTGTTGAAAATCAACTTGATAAGACTCAACGGCTAAATGAGCAGGGTTAAGCGTTGGTAGTGTGACGCCTAAAAGAGTGTTATCTGCTTTAGAGGCTGCTTGTAAATTTTGATAGTTTTGCGTTGTCATTATTGTGCCTCCGAGGTTTCTTGGTTGGCAATGAGGTTGTTTGTATGGTCAATCCAAGGCTTTTCTGTTTGCGGATGAACAAGGCTACTATTGCGACCACTTCCAAGCGGCAGTAGGCCATTTTTAAGATCATGGAGAGTATCTTGTATTGCCAATACTAATTCTTGCTCAAGTTTTAGATTTTTATCTGCCCACAAGGTGAGTGTGAATTGCGGTTGGTGTAATAGTTCTTCTGAAAACAGTGCGCCTTTTTGTACGCCACCGGTGAAACGGTCAATTTTATTATGGGTGCGTATATGGGCGGTATAATTTGTAATTGCTGCATCATCAACATAAAGTTGGCCAGCAACACCGCTGCCATCATCTGATGCAAACCCAAAAAGCTGTTCAAGCATTTTAGGTTGTTGTTGCCACTCTTTGTGTTCAGCATCACTGAGTGTATGTGCCCATTTTTTTAGATGACGGTGTAAATGATAGGCTATGCGATGTTTTACAATACCTTTTATACTACTACCACAGAGTACTGCACGCTTAGGGTTCACTGAGGCTTTATGATTGTGCCACTCTACAGCCGGCTCACTGTAACTGATGGCTGCTACATTGTGTTCTACACCTTGCTCAGTGAGTAGCTGGGCGCCGCTGCCACAACGCCAATTATCGAGTGCTTGAAGTGGTAGTTGAGCCAGTAAGACCGTGTTGGTTTGTTTGAGTTCAGGCAATGCATTGCCATTCACGGAATGATTGGCTAAACAGGTTTGTAAAGCTAAGCCTACCTGTGGACCTTCAGATAAGTCAAAGCAATGTTGTTCACAAGCGATCACAGCAATGCGTCCTAAACCATTGCGGGTATTGCTGCCGAATGCCATTCTTCGGTCTTGCCATAAAGCGAGCATGTCTTGCCATTGTGTTTCATTAAGGGTTGCTTGATCTGCTCTTGGGCGCGTTTGCCATTTTAAGGTAATACTAAACCTCAGACCTTTTGGTAACAGAATTTGGTCGAACTTTGCGTTGCTTTCACTGCATGCAACACCACGATCGTTGATGGCGACCCGCTCTCTGTGGTGGGGGCGTTGGTCACTTAAAAAGCTGAGTAATTTATCTTTGGCAATTTGCTCAGGGTTAGTTAATGGCGCGACAGGGCGGTTTTCTGCATCGTGTAATACACCATTTGAAATAACTAAACTTGACGACTGCTTTGTGCTGCCAAACCATTTATCTCTGATGTCATCCCCCATATTTTGGGCAATTAAATGGCCCCATACACCTGCAATTGCTGTTGCCGGAATATAAGGTAAACCACTTGCATCACGAACTAACTCAGAGTCAAAACCAAGTACTTGTGCGCCTGAATTTATCGCCATAGGGCTTTGTGTTTCAATGACTAATTTACTGACAAAAACCTGACTCATTCTGCTACCTCCTGTGCGCGAACTTGCGTAGTGCTTAAACTTAATTCTTTGATTGCTTTTGTTAATTCATGCGCGTTTGAAAAGTCATAACGAGACATTAAATGTATGGCAGATAAAAGTGTCTCGGCGCGCTCATTGGCGGTCGTTTCTTTTAGAAAGCGGCTAAATGTGATGAGTGAGTTGCCGCTTTGCCATTCAATTCCCCAACCGAGCTCATCTGTATTAGGATTGCAAATGTGATGAGGTGGATTAAACAGCAAAGCTTGCCAATCAGCGCGGTTATCTTTAAGGAGTTCGTCGATTCTTCGCCATTGTGTTTTTGATGGACCGACTTGTAAGTGTTTACCGATATGGTTGTATTTACGTGCATGCTGATAAGCTTCAGCAATGCAAGTGAGTAGTTGCTTACTTTTCTTTTTAATGTCTTCTGCGCTTTGCTCTGCCTGTATTTTGTTATTCAGCCAGTTTGTTAAAGAGGTCTTTGGGTTTTCGACTTGTGTTTGTTTACTCGTATAAGCGTTTGGCAAAGAGGCCGAATTAAACAATGGACGGTCATCAAAACTGTTTTGCATAGCCCATTGCGGGTTTACTTTTATCCAGCCTAAACCTTGTTGTTGGTTGATACCCAAACCTTGATGTTGTAAGTTGCTAAGTTGTTCATCAGTAAGTGGAGTAGACAAGTTATAGACTAATACAGAGCCTTTGCTGATCAACATTTGCTCTGAATCTAAGCCTTGTCGCTTTTGGTTAAAGCGGCTGATATTTAGGGTACGAATAAAGCTTCGGGTGTTATCGAGTGTGCCTTGTGCACCTGGAACCAGCTGAGTTAATTCAGGTGTGAAGCTTGCTAAGCCATTTTGGTTTAAAACCTGACAATCACTTAAACACCAAATCACTAATTTATCTGAGCATTGATTTGTTTCTTTTGGCTCTACTAGGTCAATTGGTGTGATAGTTACGCGACCAAATTCGGTGTTTCTAGAACGTCCGATAGTGATAGGGCCTGATAAAGCTGTTTTTATTAAGTCTAGATATTCGTCGCTTTCTGATTCAATCCAGCCTAAAAAGAGTTGCTCTTCTGCGATAGCCGAATATGAAAATAAACTTGATTCTTTTGCTATACCACTTTGCTCATCGATTGCTGTTTTGGTATGAACCGTTTTTTGTACACTAGCTGAGTTACCTAAGCCAGTAATATACCCGGCTCTACATTGTTTATATTGCTGACCTTCTTCGCGAAGAAAGTCACTGTGTGCATGATTTGAAATCACGGTTTTATTTAGCTTGTTGGCTTCGATCGGGTTTTGACCTTTTACGAAATGCCAACTTGCGGGTGTTGGTAATGCTTGGTTGTTATCAACAATTGGATAACTTGGACCAAACTTGACCGCACCTGAATGAAAGATTTCCCAGCTTTGTTGCTCTGATAAATCCTTGTAAAGTCGAGCTGCGATAGCTCCTAAAAGTGCACTTCCAGGAATGTAATCAAGACATTCATGGCTAGTTGTTGCGTTGTTTTGGCTGACAATAATCGGGTCTTTGGTTGTGAGAACAAAATAAATTTTCATCGCGCTATGCTCCTTCTAAAGACACGGTAACTTGCCCAAAACCACGATGTCGCTTGCCACCGAATTCTTGAATAAGCGTAAGTACTTGTTGTAAATAAGTTTGAAAGTGTGTGTCTAAATTAAACTGACTATTTACTTGCGAATAATTTGGGTGATTAATGTTGAGAGATAGGCTTGCTCTTAAATCCATTGGTACGGCAACCTCTACGCTTCTGAGTGATAGGGCTTTGGCACTGCCAGTTTTGCTATCGATTGCTGTCGACTGCAACACTCTGAATAAATGCTTACTCGCCTGCTTATCGATAATGAATTGATGTTCAGCATCAGACAAACCTGCGCTTGAAATCTGCAATAACCCTTGAGAGTGATTGCCGTGTTCTCCTTCTTCACCAAAGAGTAGCTCGACGAACTTTGGTTCGAACCAGTTATTGTGTGCGGCAAGCTTAAATGCGTCTTTCAATAAACCTTTGCAAGACTTGCCTGGAATGTAGGGGAGGCCTGAATTGTTTTTTAAACATAAGGCATCAGCATAAGCGCCTGCTTCTTTACCTGAACCTATAAACCAATCGCTTTTGATTTGAAATAATAATGTGTAATTAAGCATGTTGGCCCTCCTTGTCGGTTGACGCGTGATCATTACTTTCTTGGACGTGTTTAAAATGATGCAGTATCAGTAGATCATTAATAAAGGTGATATTTTGGTTTGTTTTAGGGTCGGTCCAATACCATGCCTTTCGTTCAAATTCAGATGGGGCAATTGCATCCAGTAAGTCATTAAGCTCTTTGACTTTTTCTTCGTTTGCTAAGGCACAACCGCGCTGAAATACTCTATTTGCTTCGCAAAAGTCACCTTGTGAGATATGACCTGCCATGGTTCTCCATCTACTCATAGGCATAGCTGAGTTTGCTTGCGCAGAGAATTTCTCGAGTGCCTCTAGGTTTTCTAGTGAGAATGGGCTGTGCGCTGCACTCTGATCAACAAGGTATGCAGCTTGAGCAGTAACAAATACTTCGTCTGATTTAGTAAAAGTAAGCTCACGTTGTGCGATTTCTTCGTAGCTATCTGACACACTGTTTGAGAGGCGGTGAATTGCCAGTGCCGAAGGGCCAACTTCAGCATTTGATGTGTTGAAGCTTTTTGTACGCTTTTTGGCTACTTCACAAAGATCTTCTACAAGGTGATGTGAGTTAGTGAAAGGGTGCCCAGCTTTATGATAGAGAATTCCTCCGCTTGCGGTAAGGAAAGGCTTTAATTCACTGTTTGATAAATATTCTGTAAATAGGGGAGCAAGCTGTGTTTCTGATGCAGCTTTAAACTCTTTACAGAAGATTTTGCTATACGTTAGGGCCAGATCTGCTCTGCAAAGCAGGGTGATATCGTCACCGCCGAGTACTATGGGTCTCATTGGCACCATCATTCGGTGCTCAGTTTTACTACCTAGTGTATATTTTGCATTGTCATAAATGTATTGCGTTGCTTTTTTTGCAGCAGATATGGTTGCTTCGTTAAGTGCCGTTGAAAACGCCCTAAAGCAAGCTTTAATTTTATGCTCACTTTGATCTTTTAGTGCTGATTTTAGAGCCATAAGTAAAATGCCTAGGCCATTTCCATCTATGTGCACTAATGCGATATCTTTAATTGCTTCGTCTGATACTTCTGAAAATTTAAAGTCTTCTTCGATGTTAATTGGAAAATCTAATTGCGCGATATTGTCAGGAATAAACTTGCTTGCAAGATTGTACTGCTTTTGTGAATTGAGATTTTGCAATGCTTCTCGGTGACAAGCTGTGTCAGCATCTAGTTCGCCTTCATTAACATGTTTAAGGTCTTTTGCCGAACAAACACTAACAGCACCCGTATTCATATAACGTTTTGTTGGCGCAGTCGCTTGTGGCAATTTTATATTGGGTGTATTTCGAGCTGAGGCTAACGACGTGTGAGCACTATCAAGTGCCGTGATCAATGTACTGCCTTCGTTTATTGCATCAATGTATTCTAAAGAAGGAAATAGCTGCTCTAATGTCAGCGTCCACAATGCACGTAATTCAACAAGAGGCTGACGTTTTTCAGCATAACAATAAAATGCACCGCCTTTGCAGCGAAGAAAGTGAATGGCATCACTTGAGTTTGAATCTTGAATTAAATCGGTGTCTAAGTTTGCTGCTTTTATTACCTTTGACAAAATACTATTTGGTGAGTCATCGACAAGCTGATCTAGTCTTTCACTTGCTGAAATGACGTCCTTGAGTTTACCTGATCTGAATAAATAAGATTGTATTGATCTGGCTTCAAATAAGTATACAAACATACGATTGTCTCTATTGTTTGGTTATTATTTATTGTGTGAATTTTGAGTTTGCGAGCTTTAGGTAGGTCGTAAACTTCCATGTTCACAGGCATAAGACTTGTGAGATGTAAGAAGATTTGAGTATATAAAGCAACTCAAAAATTGTATTCATCATCCTTAAGTCTTTAATTTAGCACGTAAACTATAAAAAACCACCACTCATTAACGAGTAAAGTTAACAATGCGAGCTAATTTGACTTAGCTCAGTATTCATTTATTTTCTCTTTAAACTTTTCCTGTGGAGCTCATTGGCCAAATTCCATCCTGCGGTCTCTAGCATAGAAACTGAAATAGCAGGAGCGACCAACTGACCAAGGAAAGGAGCTAATTTTGATAACTCTTTGGTGATCACTTTTATCGGTTGTTTTAGGGTGGTTTGTTTTAAAGCAACGATGGCTAAGCCTTTAGCAACATCATCATTTATGTTGCTGCCAAACACAGCAGACAATTGCATGCACATCAAGGTCATAGTGGCAACATCAGTCGCGATACCCAGACCTGGAACAGGCACGCAGTTACCAGCAGCAGCTGCAGTGGCATAACTGTGAATAATGTATTTGCATTGTTGATTTTGCTCTTTATTCATAACTAACTCCACATGTCTAATTATTTTGAAAGGGTATTCAGTAATGGGAGAAACTATAAACTAGCTTGAGTTGGTTAATGGATTTGACCAATTGGTCAAGTTGAGGGAGTTATAATAAGAGTTAGATTGAATAGCTTGAAATTACTTCTTAAGAGTATTAAAGCAACCTTTGTATGCCTATTATTTTTAATAAACTTCCTATGTGATAGATCTGTTTACATTGAACTTTTCTTATGTGATTATTTTTGGCCTTAATAATATATTCTGAATCCCTTATTCTAATATATTCATGAATATAATCTTAAATTTTAAACTTAGCATGGAGTGCTAATGATTGAAGAATGTAATTGTGAAGAACAGGCTGAAGTAGGCGCGACTGTTAAATTTCACTGCAATATCTGTGATAGTGAAATAGAAAAGTTCACATTAAAAAAACCTTTAAAGGCTGCTAGCCTTGCAGCCGTGCTTGCCTATGGTGGATTTCAATTCATTGATTACGCGATAACCGATAATCGTTACCCTTTGAAAGTTGAATACTCTGTTTTAGAAGCGTGTGCGAACTCATATCAGGAACCTCTATCATACAGTAGTTATGGCGCTAAGAAGGAGTTATGTCTTTGTGCTTTAGAAGATACGATGAACGAAATTTCATATATTCGATATCAATTTGATGAAAAAGTTTTTTTGAAAGCATTTGAAAGGAATGCTGGGCAATGTAATTAGCTTGGGCAAGCCCAAGCTATATGTTTAATCTTCCAAATAATCGTCGTTGTTTGGATTGTGGGCATCAGCCCAGTCATCCATATCAGCATCATTATTTGGATTATTTATATCTGACCAAAGGTCTAACTCTTCGTCAGTCATGTTAGATGTATCAGGCATAAAGCGCTCCTACTTATTTTTAGGTGGATGGTTGTCACGACCTTTACCCGAAGGTTTACCTGTCTTGCTTGGGCCATTAGATAGAGGAGTTTTTTTTGTGACTTTTGGTGGCGTAGTTTTGCCTGGTTGGCTTGCAGCAGATTGAGCTCTTGCAGCAAAAGAGCCTTTAGGAACTTCGCCGCCATTTGTTTTTGCTGTTGCTGATTGAATTCGAGCAGCAGCGGCTTTGGTCATTGATTTTTTAGACATAATTTTCTCCTATTAAGTTAAAGAATACTATCCCCGCTGGGACAGTAAGTTAAAGGTAACAGAGGGGCTAGGGACAAATGGGGACAGCGGAACTTCAAAAAGAAATTAAAAGATTGTTAGGTAAATTAAAATGGTCGCAAAAAAGGCTTGGTCGTGAGCTTTATTACTTTAAATATGAAGATGATGATGAGAAAGAAATACAGCGCTATGAAGAGAATGTAAAAAAACACTTATCAAGAGAGAGCACTAAAATTGAAGTGCTACACAATTATATTGATTTGATTGCACAGCATGAAGAGTCTAAGAAACTTGATATTATTTTTCCTAGGTACATACGTACTAGCGTATTAAGTGCACGTATGGAAGATGGAATGAAAGATATTTCAAAACTAATAGGAAAACTAATTTCTGAATAAGCCAACCTAAACAGAGCTGCTATCACTAGACACATTTCAAAGCAATTTTCATAATTTTCTAATTGAAACAGTTGGTTAAAAAACTTTTATATATTTCTTCGACAGTTAATCACTTTGTAGTATGTTCGTATTTGTACATTCAAGTATGTACATGTTCTTTAATAACTTAAAAATCAAAGCCAGATTTTGGAGAGAAATTGATGCAGAATTTTTTAGCCCAAAGCTATGATGATAATCAAAAGCTATTATGCGCCGAGTTTGCCGAAGTACTAAATAATGCGGCTACAGAGTATGTTTATAAATCAGAAAAGCCTCGAGAAGGCTTAAAGCAATTTCAAACTGTTATCGGGAATTTTATAACTGAATTGACCTCAAAATATGCTGAGATGAAGCTGGCGCTTTTAATTGATGAGTGTGGTAAAGAGCAAATTAATAAATATCAACCTGGGTTAACAGAAAAAGAATTCAAAACGGCACAAAAGAATTATCAAGATTCAGCCAATAACAGGATTAAATTTAAGAATAAGTCTGATGCTTTGGAGCATTATACTAAAAAGGATAAGGAGTTTTCTGCTCGTTATGCTGACGCCAATAGCGAAGAAATGTTAGACGCAACAGCAACTATTCTGGCAGGTTTAGGTATAGATGGAGTTGCAGAGGTCATGTTCCAAAAGTCATTCGAGCCTATGTTGAAACGCTTAGTTCGTATTAAAGAAGCAGAAATTGAGCGCTATTTGACTACCAAAGATAACGCAAAGAATTCAGGCAAAGCTGGTGGGACAGTAAAAGCTCAACGAGAAAAGCCGCTAGTTTTCTATGCCTTAGGTGAGTATGTGACAGGCAGTTATGCTAAAACCCATAGCAACGCGAGAGCTGGGAATCTCATTAAGAAAAAATTAAATGAACAGATAGATAACCTTCCATCTTGGAGAAGCAAATTTCCCAAATATGGTGAGGGCTCTGAAGCAGTTAGAAAATGGATCTCAAACTTTAATTATTATTTGCAACATGGGAAACATCGTAAGGGGGTTTCTGACGCGGTGATAGAATACTGTGCAAAGCAATACCCAAAAGATTTAGCGCTTGTACAATCAATGAATTAAAAGTTGGATCCTAGCTGCTAGGATCCATTCTCAGACCTTTCTAATTCATTTTAAATACTCCTCGAACCAGCTTGATCAATATCGATCAAGCTTACATCAAACAGTTTGAGGAGTTATCCATGCAGTTACAAAATAATCAATCAGCTTCAATGTTCGAAGAGCGTTTTATTCGTGAACAAGAGTGTAGAGAGATTACCGGTTTATCACGCACTTCACGATATGAGATGGAACAGGAAGGGCGTTTTCCTAAGCGTTTAAAACTTAATAAACGTACAGTCGCATGGAAGCTTTCTGACATTCGCCAGTGGATGAAGGATCTTGAAAATGAGCAATAAGATCATAATAGAGCCATTCGAAGTGACAATGAGTCAGAAAAATATTCAAGAAAACAGAGGGTTGGAATTCGGCTTTACACTGCAAACAGGCAAGACAGACTGTCCGTATCTACTCGAGAATAAGATTAAGAGCAGAATTGATTATCTGACGGTTCAATTTAAATGCGCTAACACTATCGAATTTGCAATCGCTAAAAGCAAAATCAAAGACTGGCTGAAAGAGCTCAGAATAAAAGTTACTTCGTCAAAACCTTCACTGAAATATTTTGATTTTGGCGCTTTACTTAATTCTTATGATGTAGATATCCAAAGATGTGGCTCATTAAAGTGGAAGTCTAATAGTCGTTTATTGCAGCTAGAATTAACGGGCTTTGCTTGTGAGCTAATTAATATGCACTCTGACTACTTCTTTCCGTTAATTGAAATCAGCAAAAGTATTCCGGTTGATATTAAGAGAATTGATATTGCTCTGGATGATAAGTCTGGAAAGTACAATATGCGCTTTGCACAGAAGCGTTTTAGTTCAGGTGCTTTTAATGCCAGAACAGGCGCGAAGCCACTTAAAGAAAATATTAAATCAAATAGTGGTAGAAGCATGTATATAGGCTCGAAAAGGTCTAATAAACAGATGGTTGTTTATGAAAAAGGTAAACAACTTGAGCTGCCAAAAAATCATAAAGACTTTAATAATTGGACTAGGCATGAGCTGAGGTTAAAGGCCCGCAGTGATGCGCCTATTCCCTTAGATATTCTACTAAAACCCGATGACTATTTTGTTGGCAGTTATCCGAGAGTTTATCAACGTATGCTTAAGGTTGCTGAGCCGAGAAATGTCACTAGAGAGACAATCGCACGTTGTGGGTCTTTTCTGAGCAAAAAGCTTAGTAATTTGAAGCGACAATATGGCAGTACCATAACATTAGCTAAACAATCGATGACTGATGCTGAAATCATCAAAGAGATCGAGCGTGTAAATAAAAAATTTCAACCATCCTTACCACTAACTCTGCTCACCAAATGAGCAGAGTCCTATGATAATTTTTCTAAGATTTTTTCGTGGTTTTGTTTAGATTATTGAGCTTTTCATACCTCAGCAAAGCCACGTAAATTAAAGGCTTGAGATTAATTTTAGATAATCTCATAGTAATAGATTGCCATTATTAAGGTTTTAAAATGGTTTTTGAGGCGCTGAAAAGCATTGAAAGACACCAATTAATTGAGTTATGTCGCGTTATTTTTCAATGTATTTGCAGTGCAGTTAATAGAATTGTCAGCTGAATTTATTAGTGGTTTTTTGTTTAATGCATTGAAATTTATATGTTTTACGGTATTCATAATATGAATGAGCTGTTAAGGCTTTTGTCGCTTTGCTGTGTCAATTGTATTTTTTTGTCGCGGATTGAAATTTCTAATTTTTGCAATTGGTTTAATTGGTATGAACACCTTAATTATAAAATAACATTTTGTTAAATGTTGACTTGATTTCGATGTTAGGGTTCAATTGTCAAAGGTCTTCGCAGCCTTTCTCCCCACAGATAAAGCGTAATGTAGCGAGTTAACATTAGCCATATTTACTAAATGTTATTAAATACAGTTCATGTTTTGTGGGGCCATGAGCAAAGGTATTTAGTATATGAAACTCTTCTACCCCCCTGAGAATAAGTTAAAAGCACACTCAAAATTTATTTCCAAAAGCCTTGGTTTAAAGCTAAATCACGCTATGGAAGCTGTAGCATTTATGTATGGTTGTAATAATTGGCGTGAGCTGATTAATAAGGCTGAATTGCCATATCAACTTAGTTGCGTAGGGGAGCTTCATTATTGTGCATTTAAAGACTCATTTCATTTCTATAACTCCCCAAAAAAAGTAAAACAGTTTGACTGGCTTATTAATCAATATTTTGAAGAGCTTACTTTGTTCCAAAAAACATTACCTACTGTTCAGGGGAGTTTATTTGAGAAGATTATCAACAAATCAGGGGAGTTTATTTGAGAAGATTATCAACAAAGATTACAGCAAAGTTTCTGGTCATGTTATTAGAAATATAATCAAGGTGTGTAAAGAAAAGCCTCGCTCTTTTGAATTTCTAAAATCAGAACTGATTCATCAGGAAGATACTTTTTTAAAACCATTGATATTGCTTAATGGCGAGTTAAGAAAAAATGTAATGTTTCAGAACTTGAGGGTTATGCCCTATAGAATTTTTCTTTGCAGCAACTATTCATTCCAAGACAGTAATGTTTGTAATATTGATATAGATATTTCTCTTGATATAAATATGCCGAATAAAGTTACTAGTAATAATGACTTGCTTTTTAGTGGCAATGTTTGCAACAGGAAATGGTTTGCAGGTTTCATTATTGGTTATTTAAACCTCTTTATTCAACAGGTTAAAAGTGCAGGATATGCTGGAAGCCTTTTTATTCACTCTGTTAATAGCGCTTCTGTTAAAAATTATTTTAGTTGCCAAAAAGACCCTAACAGAACTCATGGTATTGAGTCTGCTTTTAAGCAACTAATTGAATTAGGAGAAATGAGTAATTCTAAAAGTAGAGGTGGGCTCATAGGCAATAGACTTGCAATAGAATTACCATTTGACGGAGCTGCAAGCAAAAGCGCGTCTGGTGAGGTATTACTGTGAATAAAATAGGTAAGATAGTAGTTAGATTATATGCTGAAATGAGTGAAAGTAATAAAGCATATGTTCTGTCTAAAGCCATCAAGTTTGAAGAGTATGAAGCTTTTTGTAAACGATTGAAGAACGTTAACCCTGAAGTACTTCCTTATAACTTTTTAATAACGCATTTAAAAAAGTATTGTCAATTTAATACCGTGAACGGGTTAAAGAAACTTAGTGATATCCCTTCGACTAAAGATAAATTAAGGCTAGTGAAAGTTTGGGTTCCTAATGGTCGGTTTATTCCAGAGGATGCCACTTCATTTGTGCCTTTGGGGAATGAACATTTAGTTACTGAACTCATTAGTGGTGTTATTTATAAAATAAAAGAAAGATGTATGCTTATTAAATGGGAAAGTATAAAAAGTTCCCTAGCAAATGTTTCAGTGGGGAATGATGAAGTTATTGCTGCGAGGCTAGATTATGAAAAGAAGTACACAGAGCCTCAGGACGTTTATTTTGTGCTAGATAAGAACAAATCTTTATTGAAAATTGGTGTTTCAAAAGATGTGTTTTTGAGATTGAGGACTTTGAAAAGTAAGTTCACTAAGGATTTAGAAGTCTTATCTGTTATTAAATATGGCGGTGTTAGCTTAGAATCTCGATTACACAAACACTTTAAAGCATTAAAAGCTGATACCAAAGGTATTGGTAACGAGTGGTTTTATTTCAAAAAGGAATTGCACGACTTTATTTTAGAGTTGAATAACCATGTTCATAAAAGTGATTTTATAGAAAAAACACTCAAGGATTAGAACAGGTTTAATGTTTTTAAATATAGTTTCACTAACTAGATAACAGTTTAACCCTAGTAGCAATACATTTTTAACTAACTTCAGGCTGATAGGGTTAATGTTTTGAAAACCTTTCAATATTTATGAATAGAAATTAGTAAATCTCATAGCCCTTATTGTCATATTTCAATAACATGAACAAAGTTCAAGCTTAAGGAAAGCCGAGCGTCAGCACGGTTAAAGGAAATATGGCAGTACCAGATTATAAGGCGTTCTTTCAGCCTCTTTTAGTTGCGCTTGCAGATGGGCAATTGCACTCAATTCAAAACTTGCGCCCGCAGGTATTTAATTCGCTTAGATTAACACCTGAAGATTTAAAAGAGCGTATACCTAGTGGAAAGCAAACATATGCAAATCATCGTTTGGGCTGGGCTCAAACGTACCTTTCAAAAGCTGGGCTAATAGATTCACCTGAGAGAGGTGTTTGTCAAATTACCGAGCGAGGTATTGCAGCTTTAGGATCTTCGGAGTCAGTCACTAATGAATATTTGAGTCAATTTCCTGAGTTTGTCCAATTTAAAACAGGGCGCAAGGCAGAAGTAGGACAACCTTCTGAAATGTTTGATATTTCGTAAAATAAACAGGCTGTAATCTCAAGTAATCAACAAACCCCATTTGAAGTGATAGAATCCGAAATTGAGGCTATCAATGCCTCGGTCAAGGAAGAGTTGCTTTACGCAATATTAAAAGCCTCGCCAGAGTTTTTTGAAAACCTAGTTGTCGATTTAATGCTAGCAATGGGTTATGGCGGTTCTCGTAGAGATGCAGGGAGTGCAACACAATACACCCAAGACTTTGGAATTGACGGCATAATCAAAGAAGACAAGCTAGGTCTTGAAATGATTCACCTACAGGCTAAACGCTACTCGAATAAAACAGTAGATAGGCCAGAAATACAAGCTTTTGAAGGTGCCTTAGACATGAACAGAGCTGATGCTTTCTCATGATTTAGGCGTCACTAAAAAAACAAATTTTTGAAGTAAATGCAATAGATAGTGATTACTTTTTGGAAGTTTAAATACCCAGTAAATTAAAGCTTAAATGTAAAAGCCACCAAGCGTGTTGAAGCGCAAGAAAGTTATACCTGTAGTTTTTTATGAAAAGAGGTAAGGATGAGTTGTAGTAACTTTCCAGGACGAATCGAACATATCTCAGAAGATGACTCTGTGATCAGTGAAATAAATTGGTTAATTGAGAAAATATATAAGCCTGCACATGAGAATGCAGATAAGCTCAGTAAGTTGACTCGAAGTCTATCTGTGATTTTTTCTGTTTGGGCTACAACACTAATTAGTCTGTTTGTAGCGTCTGAGTTCATCAAAGACTTAAACTTATTTGAACAGTCAGCGGTTTGGGATGGATTTGATGTTAACTATATATGGTTAGCGTTAATGCCCACTTCTTTGTTTTCTATTTGCGTTAGTTTTAGAAATTGGCCTACTAAAAATACAACAGAGGTTATAGAGGGTCGTTGGCGGAAAAAACAAAGCTTTTTATTAGCGTTAGGATGCTTATTTTTTCCAGGATTACTTTCAATTTATTTCTTTAAAGAAACAGTTTTAGGGCTTGGAATTGTATCTTTAATGAGCTTCGTTGCTTGTTATATGGTGAATAGATTATTTGGTTATACATCAAGCTCAATTAGAAACCAAACAATGATGTTTCATCTGCAACGCCTAAAACGAGAATATGAGATTGCATTAAGTGATGCGTGTGAAGAAGAATCAAAATTAATCAAACAAGAAACATTAGCAGCAATATATAGCCTTGTCGAAAACGTAACTGATCGCCGAGATAGAGAAATAATGGGCGATCATTTTAAAGTTCATGATAGTGCGTTCAAATGGGTAAAAGGACTAAAGAAGTAAAATGGCAACAACATATTTATTAGATTTAACAAAAGAAGAGTATCGTGACGATTTTGTATCGTTGAATGAACCAACAGATCAAAACCACAAAGAATTCTGGCAATACGAAGCACGAGATAAGTTAGTAGATAAGCTTAAATCGTTTGTAAAAGATGCAATTGCGTATAGAAATGCGCGAACAGAAAATAAACATAAAACATGGCTCTCTCATAACTCAATTTTGATAAATGGTGCAAGAGGTACGGGTAAAACCGTATTTTTACGCAATTGCGAAGCCATGTGGCAAGCGCACTGTAAAAAAAGTAGTGAAGATGTTGCGGGGAGCATTCATTTTTTGCAAGCCATAGACCCCACCATGCTGGTTGACCATGATAACTTTGCCAATGTGATTATTGCCCAAATCTATACAGAGGTAGATAAGGTATTAAATAATACAGACTGTTGTGTATCTAGTGGCAATATAGGCGAAGACAGCAAGCAACAATTTTATAAAAAGCTTCAAAAACTAGCTGATTCTTTAGGAAAAAAAGAAGAGTTTGAAGGCTGTAATGGTATTGACAAAATTTTGCAATATAAGTCGGGTATCAACATTGAGAGTCGTTTTCACGATTATGTTGAGGCTGCACTTAATTTGTTAGGAAGTAGCGCAATTGCCTTACCCATTGACGATGTTGATATGGCATTAGATCGCGCATACGAAGTAGTAGACGAGGTACGCAGATTATTGGGATGCCCGTATATTATCCCTATCGTCAGTGGTGATTACAGTTTATATGAGCAAATGGTCAATGTTCATTTTGATGAAAAGGCATATAGGGATAAAACAAAAGACGATAGGCTCGTAGATAAAGGTAAAGAGATAGCTAAAAACCTAACAAATGCGTATTTAACCAAAGTGTTTCCTAACCAAATGCGTATAACATTGCTACCTGTTCATTATATTTACCCAACCCTTAGTTTTAAAACTACAGATAGACCTATTCCGCCTAGTAGTGATAAAAGCCAAGAGGAGAAATTTTGGTTAAAATATAGCGAATATGAAATGTTACTTAAAAATGAATTTTATCCTCTTTGTAAGAACGAAGAAGTTTTAAAAGATTGGCCTGCTCCTGAATTTGCAAGGGAGTTTACTCAGCTTGCTCGTACTATCTCCCCTGATGATTTGATAAAAGCTAAATCTGATAAAGGTATAAGCTACAAACTATGGAAAAGCTACATAAACTGGGCTGAGCAAAAGCAAGAGGGGTTAGCTTATAGTAATGTTAACTCTTATTTAACGTTAAAAAACCGAGATGAAAACCAACCATTCAATATATTAGACTTACCTAGTTTTAACCCTATCCAGCAAGTGCAAATGGCTAAGGATTATACTAAATGGGCGTCTAAAAAATTCTATGCATCACAATTAAAATCACTTAACTTCCCCCACATGCTAAGACCTACTGATAGATCTAAAACATCTAACGACAAGTGGTTAATAGAAAATGTAGCTTTGTTAGAGGATAGATTTACCGAACATGACAGGTCACTAAGTAGTATGCCTCCTATTGAGTTTTTTAATAAAAAAAGCGCTATAACTCTGGGAACCGTTAAATCTGCTATAAAGGGTGATAATACAGAAATTGCTATACCTCAAAAAGAGAAGACGGATTCGAAGGATACAGATGCAAGCCAAGTGAGTTGTAGCTTAAGTGAGCTACTTATCAGTGTATTTATTCATACTGATGTTTACTCAAAACTCAAAAATGACTACCGATTTGTGTTTATGAGTCGAGCTTTCGAAATAATTACTTATTCTTTCTTAACTGTAAAAAGTGATAATAGTATAGCCAATAGCTTAAATGGAATATTAAGTAGAAGACCGTTTTATTGCATTTTCAATATGTCCCCTACAAAAGCAATAGAAGACGACACGCTAACCGAATCAGATGAGCTAGAAATAGATAAAGAGCATTTTAAAGAGCTAGGTAGAAGAGAGCGAGTCTCTGCTGTACTCTCAGCCAAAATTACTCAATGGCAAGAAGATAACGCTAAGCTTTTGAAACAAGTTGCACCTGATAAGCTGCTACCTATTTTTGTATATATGTTTAATAAAACTTTTACTGCTTTTAACTCATTTAAAATGGACAGTTTTTTTAAGAAAGAGACGGATTATCACGATGAGCATTTGACCGACCATATCAAACGTTTTGAACTAATGCTCGTTAATGCTGCACATACAGCAATGATTGAAGGTACAGCTGTCACTGCAAATGTTGCTATTACAAAAACTCAAGAAACAATCCGGAATCCAGAGAGGTTTAGAAATTCTGATAGAACTCTGACTGCAAATAGAACTATTTTAGAAGACGAAATACCAGACACTAATGCTCCACAAAGGTTATTTATAAAAGCATTGGAAAGTCATCCTGTTTTCAATTTAATCAATGATTTTGTTAAGAAAAATGAATGTAAGGCCTTTATTAAATTAGGTGAAAATAAAAAGCCAAAAGAAGAGAAGGCTTTATCTAAAGAAGTGCTATCACAAGAGTTAAGAGAAGCTGTGGAAACGTTGTTGAGCAAAACTAAGCTAGGAGCAAACGGAGTAAAAAGAAAAAGCTCATTTTTCAATAGAATCGAAGAGTCAGATGTAAGCCTGAGAGAAAAAATAGATCAATTTTATACCGAACATCTAAAAGGGAAAATGAGTAGATTTAATCTTCAAGAGGTTAACGGTGATAAAGAATTAAACTTCCTAATAGCACTTTATCAAGCGGGATATACTGATTAATGTTTGTTGTCAGTGATACACATATTAGTGACATTACGTTTTTAACCTCAGATAAAGCACTAGAGCAACTTGCAAAAGACGATGTGCTTGGCAAAGCGTTTTTTAAACGCTTTCAAACTTATCCTTTCGACTACGAAATATTTTGTAATCGAAAGCTGCGAAATGAAGACGTTGTTAATCAATTACTGGCATTTGGTTATGATAAACAGCCTAGCGTTCAAGATGTATTGTCACGTTTGGCTAACACTTTTTTAGAGTGGCAGGGCTGTCACTTTGAAGTAAAGCCAAATAAGCTAGAGCAATGGTTGCAATTATTAAGTTTAATTGATGGCAGTTGGATCATTGCTCAAGCCTATTGTGATTTAGAAAATGGCCATGGCTTCTCTAGTAAAGAAGTGATTGACTGTATTGTAAATAATCAATGCCCGCATGCACTGGCTAAAGATAGATTAACTCAGCCATTCGCTGATAATCATGTGCACCTAGGTGGTCACGGTCACACAGGGCCATCGATGTTAAGTTTTGCTCTTTATTGCCAAAGTTTAACTGCTGACGGTTGGCCAAACCGCGCTGAAAATACATTGTTTGAAAGTGGAGTGTATAAAAAACAAGATTTGCCAGCATCGGTAAGCCTATTAGCAAATAGACTTGTTGAGTCTGCTTTTTCTAAACCTTGTGATAAACCTCTAAGCTTTACAAATATCAACGTTACGGCAAAAGAGTGCCAAGCATTTTTTTACTTGAAGACCAATAGTGCGCATAGCTTGTCTCAAAAAGCGTATTTAGCCTCTCATTGTAAGCCTGTGCGCTCAGACATTCGTTGGGTATTATTTTGTTTGGGTGTATTAGCAAACTTTAAAAGTACATCGAAAATGACTTCTCAATTTGTAAGAAGCAGTAATATTTTACGCAATTATATGATTGTTTGGGGAACGGGGCTTGGCCAGTTTGTAGAGTCATTTGGCTTTCGCGCCCGAAAAAAGCGAGATTTAAATAAGCAAGATAACCCCATGGATGACGGCTTAGTCGCCGATATTGATAGCAAAACTTATCGAGAATTTCGCATTTCACCTGGTTTAATTGTACATGATAAGGGTTATGCAAACCCTAATAAATTACATAAAGCGCTTGAATCTGCGTTTAAGCATTCACTTACTGAAAATATTCATTTTGTTGCTCATTTTTCTCGAAGTCTAAAAGGTGATTTAGCCAAGCGGGAAGATAAGTATCAAAAAGTATTTAGAGCTAATTTAAAAAAGCAAGTTAGAGCCTTACAGCAATTTCATGGCTCTGTATCATTTTCACAGCAAGAACTCAGTGACTATAAGTTAGGTAAGAAATTATCAGAATCACAAACCATAGACTTGCGTAAAGCAATTAGAGGTTACGATGTTGCGGGTAATGAAAATGAACTTTCCATAGAAGTATTTGCGCCTGCTCTTAGAGCTTTAAGAGCAGCAAAGCACCCCTCTAATCATTTTACTAAACGCCATCAAAGGCCATTTTTAACGATCCACTCAGGTGAAGATTACAGCCATTTACTTTCAGGTCTAAGAGCTATTGATGAAGCTGTACTATTTTGTGATTTTAAAAGTGGCGATAGGCTAGGGCATGCACTTGCTCTAGGTGTGATGCCTGAGCAATGGGCGCAAAGGCAGGGGACCGCATATGTTACATTGGGTGATCACTTAGATAATTTGGTTTGGTGTTATCAAAAGGCGCTCGAAGTAATACAAAAAGCGCCAGAGTTCACTGGAGTCTTACATTTACTTCAAGAAAAAATAGATTTCTGGTCGCTTAAACTTTATGTGAATAGTAAATATAGTCCACGAGAGCTATTTGAAGCTTGGAAGCTAAGAAGAAACTGCCCTGAAACGCTGAACTTAAATGCTAACGATACAGGTACCCCCGCGGTACATCCATTCGAAAGTGGTTATCAAGAGTGGGTAGTGGATTTTACTGAAGTAAATAAAACCCATTTAGCGAGTGATGTCTTTGAGCTTTGGCGTAAGTATATTTTAGCCGGCACACTTGAAAACGCTCATTTTGAGCGAAGAAAAACCCCTGTGATTGTAAATTGCCTGCCACAATATAGTGAAGTGCCATTCGGTATTGAAGAGGGTCGCTATTATGACTCGGTATCTGCTGCGGAGCTGGAGCTTTACGAGGCTATTCAAGATTTTCAAATGGAGAAGTATGCAGCCCAAGAGATCATCATCGAGGCTTGCCCAACTTCAAATATCTATATAGGTCGATTCGAACATTATTATGAACACCCAATTTTTAGGTGGGATCCGCCGGATCAAAATTGGCTAGACAAAGGCGAAAAATTTAATAACTATGGTCTTCGTAGAGGCTCAGTTACTGTTTGTGTTAATACAGATGATGCAGCGCTTATGCCTACGACCATTGAAAATGAACACAGAGTTTTAAAAAATATGGCAATAAGCCACTATGAAGTGGGAGCCAACAAGGCTGAAGACTGGATAGACAAAGTCAGGCAAAGAGGTGTTGATATCTTTAAAAGGAACCATCTCTCTTGGCTTAATAATTAAATATATTTGTAACTCTAAAAAAGAGTTTTTAACCAATTGTTTAAATAAGGAGCATATATGAAACAATGGGTAGAACGACGTCAAGAAAGACAAAAAAAATCGAATTTATCGCCAGATTATCTCTTTAGGATTGATCAAAGCCGGGTTATAAATTCTGTTGCATTTCGCAGGCTGCAAGCAAAGACTCAAGTTCATGGTGTGGGTGAAAGTGACTTCTTCAGAACTCGACTTACTCACTCCATGGAAGTTGCGCAAATAGGGAATTCAATTACTCACAGGTTAGGCTTTTTAGCTTCTCAAAGTTGGAATAAGCATCCTGAAGTAAAGGAGTGGATCCCACCAATACCATTGATAGAAACTATTTGTTTAGCCCATGATTTAGGTCACCCCGCATTTGGCCATAATGGTGAGAGAACTTTAAATTACTTTTTACATGGTGCTGGTGGGTTTGAAGGCAATGGTCAAACATTCAGGATATTAACTAGATTAGGCGAGTATTCTAGTCAAAATGGTTACAACCTCACTCGTCGAACATTACTGGGGGTTATAAAGTATCCGGCTTTGCATTGTGACTATAACAAGGTTTATCCAATTAGTGAGGAAAATACTTCTGTTGATATAACTAAATGGTCACCTCCAAAATGTATCCACGATTCTGAAAGAGAGGAGTTAGATTGGGTTTTATCGCCTCTATGTGACAGAGATAAAGAATTATTTTCTTCAGTCGATCTGAGTGACAAGAAGCCGAAAACGAAATACCACTCATTTGACGCAAGTATTATGGAGTGTGCCGATGATATTGCTTATGGTGTACACGACTTAGAAGATGCTCTAGTTATGGGGCTTTTACACAATGAGCAGGTTTGTGATGAGCTTTCACTACAGCTAGAGGAGTTGTCTTCTTTATATACTCAGAAGTGGGATTCTCCTGATAAATATTATTTAATAAAGAACCTATCAACTGGCAAATTGGAAGAAACAAAAGCGGCAATTAGTGGCATTATCTCAACACTAGTGCATGGTACGAATATAGGCAAACAAGATAAATTTGAAAGCCCGTTATTAGATTTTCAGTGTCAAATGAGTAGTGATAGAGCTGAGATACTGAATGCTCTCAAAGGTTATGTGTATGAAAATGTCATAGCTCAACCAAGCGTACAAACATTGGAGTATAAAGGTCAAAAAATTATAACTGACTTGTTTAGTGCTTTACATTCCAAGCCAAAGGCTTTATTGCCAAAAATCGTTTATCAAAAAATAAATGAAAGCACACCTGTAGAGCGTGTTATAGCAGACTATCTATCTTCTATGACAGATACTGAAGCATGCCGGTTATATCAAAGGTTATTCACTCCTGAGAAAGGCTCTATTTTTTCTCCTCTCATTTAAAGATTTGCTAAACATTTTTATTAACCACTGTTTTATCGTAATCAGTGGTTAATTTTTAAGGAATAATTAACCCACAAAGACACTTTCATAATCATAGCTATTTGTTGTTTCTATTAGCGAAGACTTTGGCATCAGCTTTCGAGTTACATCATTAAAGCCGTGAATATGGTCCTGCGATAGAACTTCTCTGTAGTAATACAATAATAACATTCGCAATGCAGCTATTGAGTTCAAGGTGTTCTTTAAATTAGCTTCTTGAAAGTAAGTATCTCTTTGGTGCTTCACATTATTATAACTCCGCCACCATGATGGGGTAGTTCCATCTTTCCAACTTAACCAAGGTTGAAATTTTAAATTATATCTATGCATGTAACATTCCTGCTCATTAAAATCAGGAAAGAAATACGCCATAGTTTTTTTATAATCATTAATATTAGCGTGCTTTTGTTGGGGTTGTTTTAGATTACATAGTGCTTTCATTACAACATCTATTTCTGACGATGTCGCTAAGAGCAAATGAGCCAACTCAATAGAAAAAGTCGCAAAGTTTGCTTCTGAGAACTCAATATATCTTGCCAGCTTCTCAAGATCTTGCTCTAGTGCAATGAAATAATTCCAGTGATTAAACTTTCCATTCATTTGGTACGTTATCCATTTTTATAGTTTTGAAGTGAGATCAAAATGGTTTTCTGGAGTACGTATACACTCACTCCACCATTGCATCATTTCTCTACGGCGTTCTATATATTCAGCGCGGTTATAAGCGCGTCTAACCTCATTTTTCTCAACATGGGCTAGAGCAGTCTCAATAAGATCTGGGTCAAAGCCTTTGTCATTTAATATTGTGCTGGCAAGGGCTCTCATGCCGTGGGCAACGAGCTCGCCTTTTAACCCCATGCGTTTGATTGCCATATTAGCGGTTTGAGCATTAATATGAGTTCTAGGGTTTCTATCTGCTGGGAAGATATATTCTCGATGACCACTAACAGGTTTCATTAACTCAAGTAATTTTAAAGTTTTATCAGTCAGAGGAATTTTATGTTCATGGTTCATCTTAATTCTTTCTGCTGGGGTAATCCAAATATTGTTATTGAAATCGATTTCTTCCCATTTTTCAGCTGCTGCTTCAGAAGGGCGGCACATAGTATGACGTTGCCACTCAATCAGTATACGAGTTGTGTATTTGATACTCGCACGACTGAGTTTTTCCATAAGCTCGGGTAACCACCACCAAAGTTGCAAAAGATTTGCTTAAGCGAGCCAGAAAGCCTAGAACAATAGATGAAAAGATGAACATCGGTAACTTTAAGATGATGCAATTTGCTTGGAAAAATAGTCATAAACGTCTATCGATTGAATTGATCCAAGAAATGCATCAAGTAGGTGTTGAAAACATCGATGATGAAAAGTATCACCCAGGTGTATTTCGCCAAACTGACGATGTAGAAGTTGCAGACTCAGAAGGTAACACGGTTCATACGCCGCCACCTGCTGAGAGAATAGATGAGCGACTAGAGCAATTTTTCGAGTGGGTGAATCAAGACAACCAAGATGAAGAAAGTAATCAATTTATGCATCCCTTGATTAAAGCAATCGTGATGCATTTTGTGATTGGCTTTGAACACCTGTTTAGAGACGGAAATGGTCGAGTTGCTAGGTCATTGTTCTATTGGTTCATGTTTAAGAATGATTATGCGGCATTTAGGTATATTGCTATTAGTGTGCTGCTTAAAGCTGCACCAATCCAATATGGAAAAAGTTACTTATATACCGAAAGTGATGAACTCGATTTAACTTACTTTATTGACTATCAATGCAAGATAATCACTCGAGCAATCAGCGAGTTCAAGCTTGCCTACGAAACCAATTTAAAAGAGTCAGAAGCTTTCTCTCGTTGGTTATGGGACTCTGGGTTATTAAGTAAGCTTAACGATAAGCAAAAAACCATTGTGATGGTTGCTAAGAATGGTAAGTCACAAAAATTTACTGCTGTGAATGTGAAAGAAAACTTAGGCTGCTCGTACAACGCAGCTCGCAATGCACTGAATGGTTTGGTCGAATTAAACTTATTCGATAAAGTAAAAGAGGGGAAAGAATGGGTATTTGCCTTACGACCTCAAAAAGACATTATTCAAAGCTGGGAGTGATTTCTTTAATGGGCCAAAACATTTAATATAAAAAGCATGAATTCGCACCGTCATCTCACCATTTTAGAGCTCATACCAACAGGACCGAGCTCGATTACTGTAAAGCAGCTGCAGCAAAAGTTACGTTAAAATTTCGCAAAAAATTATCTGTGTATCTTAATAATTTGAACGCATTTGATATATGATGCGATGACCTTATTAAAAAAGAGCTAAATATGGATACACTCATATTCCCTACAGAGCGAGTTGTAGAGATTAACGCTTATATTCAAGCTACTGAGCCTGGGTTTGTAGGTCGGAATGATCTAGGGAAATTGGAAGGTGCCTTAGCAAGAATCGATAATGCTATTTGTTATGATGGGCTTGATGATGTTTTTGAAATAGCAGCAAAATATGCACATTCAATTGCTGTAGCACATGCATTTTCTGACGCAAATAAAAGAACAGGGTTTATAACTTGCCTCGAATATCTTTCGATTAATGATTTTGAAATTAAAATAGATAATGACATGTTGGCAGATGCGATGGTTGACTTAGTGCTGGGTGAGTTAAGTATTGGTCAATTTGCAGATTTATTGTATTCTTCTTACGTAGCTTCTCAAGAGGTATAAAATGAAAGACTATGGCGTAAAACTAGTGCAAAGACCTTCAATTAAAGTGAAGTCAGATATTGATTTGAAAACGAATGAAGGCAGACAGATTGTTAGATCAGAGACCAATCTGGTTAAGCTTCGCCAAGCAAAAACATTAACAAAGTTGGCTTCAATGTAATCCTTTCTCGGCTGCATAATTGTGGCCGTTTTTTTCTATAATAAAGCAGTTCTTTATATAACTAGCCTTACAGACTTTTCCTTCTTGATCTTAGACACCCATCGGCTTGACAGCTTTATTACTCATTAATGTTAATTTGAAATCGGAAAAGTGAATCGAGTAATGGCAAATGATTTTGGAAGTTTTGAGAGAGTCTTGGTTGCTCTGATAACACAGCTCGCGATGCACTGAATGGTTTGGTCGAATTAAACTTATTTGATAAAGCAAAAGAGGGGAAAGAATGGGTGTTTGCCCTACGACCTCAAAAAGACATTATTCAAAGCTGGGAGTGATTTCTTAAATGGACCAAAAACATTTAATATAAAAAGCATGAATTCGCACCGTCATCTCGCTATTTTAGAGCTTATACCAACAGGGCCGAGCTCGATTACAGTAAAGCAGCTGCAGCAAAAGTTGCGTTCAAGTGGCTTAGAGCTGAATGAACGTATGTTGCAGCGAGACTTACAAGCCCTCTATGAGCAAAATTGTTTTGGACTAGAAAAAGATTCGCGCATTAAACCATTTACATGGTTTATTAACCCGATTTGGCGCAGTAGTGCAACTATTATGAGCAGTGAGCTGGCTCAGCATTATCTGTTATTAGAGCAGTTGTTACCTCAGTCGCTCCCCGTTGATGTGAAAAACGACATTCGCAATAAAGCTGAACATGCGTTGAATAGACTGAATGGTAATAAACCCGACTGGCTTACATATGCGCACAATGATTCTGTGACAGTCAAAACAGATAGCAAAGTCATTGAACAAATAGAGCATGCAATAAAATATAAACGTGCTGTAAGTGCCGAAGTGTGTCGAACGATTTATGATGATGCGTATTGGTTGACGTTCAATGATTTGAGCTTCTTCGATTTGAAAGAAGAAAGCGGTGTTTTAATGGCGAGCTTTATGGTTGGCGCACTGCATGATAAATGCTATCAAATCCCACTTTATCGTATTCGCAATATCAAAATACTTCAAAAGCAACGGCGTGAACCCACCCCCGAGCAAATCAGCTCATTGCGTTTAGCAACCAACAAAGGAAAACGAGAGACTGAAATAAATTTAGTCATTAAAGTACCTGAACAATCGGTTGTAAATTTAGGGTTTATTGAATTCGGAACACTGATAAATAAACAGGCTTTAGATAATAAGCAGTCAATCTTAACGTTCAAGGTAATAGAAACGAGACAACTGTTCGAGCGATTATTTAAAGCATCAGACTGGTTAGAAGTCATAGAGCCATTTGCACTTCGTAAGCAAATAATCAATAAGCTGAAACAATCACACCTTAATTACTCACTGTAAATCTGCTGCGTCAAATTTTGACGTAGCTGATTGTTATGCTGCTTGCATATAGTAAGGAGTAGTTTATGTTTGATTTAATCGAAAATTCAGGCGGTTTATCAATAGGTGTGTTTGGCGTAGGCGGGTGCGGTTGTAATACGCTCAACCATCTATATGGTGAGCAACACAATCAATTCGCCAAATTCTATAGTGTAAATACAGATAAAGTTGTGCTTGAGCATACGCAAAGTGATCAATTTGTTTTAATTGGCGCAGAGTTAACTCATGGATATGGTGCTGGGGCAGATCCTGCAATTGGCTTGCTCGCAGCGCAAGAGAGCGAAGCGCAGCTTTTAGAGTTAATCGCAGAGTGCGATATTTTGCTGTGTGCAACAGGGTTAGGTGGAGGAACAGGAACGGGTGCGACGCCTTACATTGCTAAATTGGGCAAAGAGCAAAATAAGCCAGTGATATGCATTGCGACCTTACCTTTTAGTAGTGAAGGAATGCTTAGAAATAAAATTGCTCAAACAGGCTTAGAAGAATTAAGACAGTACGCTAACGCAGTCGTGACCTTACCCAACGATCAACTGATTGCAGTATTAGGCAATGATGTTGGTTTGTTTGATGCGTTCAAACACAGTAACCAGATTTTGCATTCACTTATTAAGTCCATGGTCGACATGCTCTGTTATCAAGGTTTGATTAATGTTGATTTGAGAGACTTTGTGCGGGTCATGGATACGCAGGGTGATGCTGTATTAGGCGTGGGCAAATGCGACGATGAGAATGAGTTACAAATTGCATTAGAGCAAGCGCTTTCGAACCCGCTAGTCAGTAGTGTCGATATGGCATCAAGTTCGGGTGTTATTATTCAAATAAACTGCAAAGATGAAATCTCGCTCGGTAATTACAATTTTATCACTGATACTGTTCGTCAAAGAATCAGTCCTTCAGCTCTTGTGATCTGCGGCGCTTCTAAAATAGAACAGCTCGAAATGAACTACGAAATCTTAATCATAGCCACAGGGGCTGAGTCTACGACCTCAGATGAGCCACCATCTACCCCGTTAGAATCAAAGAAAACTGATGAGCTTTTTGATATACCGGCACTTATTCGAAAACAGGCCCCAGCACCTGTGAGAAAATGAATTGGGCTAGGGACACTTAAAAACCATAGAGTTGAATAGCGTAGCGCTTGTTGCCAATTTATACCGATTCTAAGGCTATGTAATAGGATGTAATTTATCAATTTACTTTACAGTGTTAGTTTTGAAAAATTTAGAATGGACTGCTTTTAAATATAGGTTGAATAACAATCAGTTATTACGAATATTACCTATAGCATTGAGAAAATCATATCCATGAGAGCAGTCTTAATACAAAGGTTAAAAGAATGAGCAAACTAATAACAAATCTACTAAGTCTAATAACCGATAAAGACTTTCAAGCATTAGAGAATCGTTGCGTTGTTTCATCAACACTGGAATTAATTAAGTTTGATGAAAATCGAAAATCAGATCTTTTGGCTTGGTTATTTAATCCCAAAGAAGGCCATTTGCAGAATGAGTATTTTTTAAAAGCTTTAATCAATGCAGCTTTTTCATCTATTGAGAATACTCAAGAAGGAACGATACCAAATTCAGCTGATATAGCACTAAAGAGCTTATCTAACATACAAGTTGTTAGAGAACTTGCGATCGATGAAACGGGAACAAAAAAATTTATAGATTTGTTTTTGATAGACCCATTCCAGAAGGTTGTTATTACAATAGAGCGAAAAGATGGCTCGTATGCACATAGCAACCAACTGCGCTTTTATGCTGATTGGGTAGAAAGTAATTACAAGGGGTGGTCTCACCTTTTTATTTTGTCAGACAGTGAGTCAAAAGATCATAACGATGAATTTGACCCAAGATATATTCAGTTAGATGATTCATGGCTTTGCGACGCTTTGTTAGATCTAATCGATCGGGGAAGGGTCAGCAAGTATCTTGAAACTCAATTTAGAGATATTCACGATTTTATTTTTGGTGAGTGGGAAGAAACCCGAGATAAGTATTATTCTAGATTTGATGAAATTACCAAGAGAGTCGCAAAGGTGCATTGTGAGACATTGAGGCTGCTTGAAGAATATAAAATAACAATCAATTCATCTAATTATCACTTACTTGATATAACGCCTAATCTGTACTTTACAAAGATATTGCCTCAAATAGCTTTAATTGATAACGAAGCGCAACAATTACTTGCTGTCACTCAGCAACATTATTCTGTTTTTGAACAATTACATGGCTTAAATGAATTTGATGAATTAGAAGATAAGCTTTCGAAGCTGTTTGGCAATGAAATTTTAACTGAGTTACATGCGGACAACATCTATTTCACGCTAGGTAAGCATTTTTTAAAAGGCAAATATTGGCCCATTAGTTTTGAAATTAAACGAAATAGAACAGAGCTTGATGAAGCTAAATATGTTTTAAATCTGTGCATTAGCAAGTATTCCGATGAAGCTCATCATGCATTGGCCGATCATATTGCTGAAGCTTTCAATAAACCGTTTAGAAAAAACCAAAAGGAAGTGAAACTTACAAATTTAGGTGAGTTTTCAGATTTAGATTTGTCTGTTAACTCAGAACTTTCGGTTTGTATTAAAAAGAATTTGGAAAAAGTGAGCGAGTTCAATTTAGCCTAAACAAAGAGCGAAGAAGCTATTATATATAGCTTCTTCAATAATCAAAGTACGTAACTGTTTTGGCTGGACACTATAACGACGAAATTAACTTAAAAATTGAAAGCCTTTAAATTAATTTCAGATTTAAAGCTTAGTTAATTGATTAACCTCATGAAAAAAGATGGAAAAACCGAGTAAAACAGACTAAGTTAGTAATCGCCTATCTGATAAGTGGCAGGGATATAAATGGAAGTTTCATTACTTAAGCATAAGAAACAAGAACTCAAAGAGACCTTTTCAACCAATTTGTCGCTTCGCGTACATAGAGCTTTGAGCTGGCTAGAACGCTCAGAGCAATGCAGCACCGAAGACGTAGATTCTCAGTTCATATTCTTATGGATAGCGTTTAATTCAGCTTATGCGTGCAATGGTGAAACACATAAACGCACTGAAGCGGAATCCTATACCCAGTTCATTGCAAAGCTGGTGGACTTAGACCAAAGCCAGTCAGTCTATAAGATTTTATGGCAAACATTCCCTTCTAGTATTCGACTCTTAATGAATAACCAATATGTTTTTCAGCCTTTTTGGGATTTTCACAATGGTAAAATCGAAGAGATTGAATGGCAAAACAAATTCAGCAGAGCAAAAAAAGCGGCCAACGCAGCGCTTGGTAATCAAGATACAGTTGCTTTAGCCTCCAATGTATTAAGTCGTTTATATACCCTCCGTAATCAATTAATGCATGGCGGTGCTACCTATAACAGTAGCGCTAACAGGGCACAGCTTAAAGATGCAGTAAACATCATGAAACAATTAGTGCCCGTCATTATCAACGTAATGATGGATAACCCCAATACGCTTTGGGGTGATGCACATTATCCATACCTTGGTAAACAGCAGAATAAGTAGCATAGAGCGACGACAAAAGTTGTCGCCGTTACTCGGTTAAGATTTTCATATCGTCAAAAACAAAGAATTAACTCAGATATGAGAAAGATATTGAAGGAATACTCATGTTAGACACACAACCAAACTCCACCAGCAACAATCAGTCTGAAAATAAAGTAAAACGTTTTCTAGCGAATGCGATAAGCACAGAAATTAATCATTTCGAGCGTTATGGTAAAGGTGCGATTTATGACTTAGGAAAAGGTCAACACGGTTGGGATGAGCTAGTTACAGCGAAAGCGGGTGATCGTATGGCGGTTATAAAACCTACGATGAATATCCCCCTAATTTTCGAGATAACAGAAGTTAAGCTAGACGAAGACTTCATCATTGTTTTTGGTAAACCGGTTGAGCGAGTAGATATGTCGTATCAGACATTCGTACGCAAAAATAACATTACCAATAGCAAGATTGACGAGCACTTCAACATGCGTATCGGCTTTAATGTGGCGAGTTGGTAAGTAGTTATGTCTAAGGTTATCGAACCTAAAATTTTTATTATTAGAGAGTTACTAGAACAAAACTTATCGATCCCCAGTTATCAGCGCCCATATCGCTGGAGTGAACGTCATATAACTGATCTCATAAGCGATATTTATAATTGCTTCAAACACCCCGAAACAGACAGGTACCGCATCGGAACGATTGTTTTGCATCAAGAAAGCGAAAATTGTCAATGTGATATAGTTGATGGCCAACAAAGGACTATTACGTTATGTCTCTTATTATTATCAATCAATAAATTGATTGATAATAATATGGAAGCTAAGTTATTTAAAAATTTACAAGTTTTACACCCCGAGTCAAAAAAAGTATTGAAGCACAATAGCGTTTTTATCATGCAATTTATCAGAAAGTATTCTGATTACGAATTACAAGAGTTGCGAGAATTTATTTTAAATCATTGCTCGGTTGTAATTATCAAATTAACAGTCCTTTCTGAAGCCTTTCAGTTTTTTGATAGTCAGAATGCTAGAGGTAAAGCCTTAGAGCCGCACGATCTATTGAAGGCTTATCACTTACGTGAAATGAGAAACCACACAGAAGAAAGTAAGTTAAATGCTATTACTCAATGGGAAAAAGAAGCTGTTGGTAACGGTCAATTAAAAACTTTATTTAATGAGTTTTTATATCGGTTGAGGCAGTGGAACAAAAACTGTTCAGGGCGATACTTTATAAAAAGTGAAGTAGATGTTTTCAAAGGGGTGAATTTAGACAGTGACGAATTGCCTAAATATTTACAGTTGTCTTTAAGAGCATATCTGTTCAACAAAAGTTATAACCAGTCTAGTGATAGGTTAATTGATAATAATAAGCTAGATTTTCCCCATCAAATTAATCAAGTTATTTTGAATGGCGCTTTGTTTTTTGACTATGTGCAATTTTACTGTGAACAGCTGAGTGAAATACGAGGAAAATCACTTTTCTTAAATGATCTTGAAAACTATAAAGGTTGTGACCGCAGTGGCGATATTTACACGAGGAACCTTTTCTTAGCTGCACTATTACTTTTCCATGATCGCTTTGGTGATAAGAAACTAAAGGAAGCAGAGAAGGTATGTTTTGAATGGGCGTACAAACTGCGTTTAGAGCAAAGTAGAGTCGGGATTGCAAGTGTCGATAATTATGCTCTCAGTGATTCGAGTTTACTCAAAGTGATTGAAAATGCTACCTATGAAAAAGAAGTTCTGGCGGTTGTGGTGAATAAAAATAAACAAAAAGTTGAACAAAACGGAACAAGAGGCCTCAGTGCTTTAAAAAAGCGGTATCTAGGGAAAGTAGATGAATAACGAACATGTAATCTCTTTGAGTGTTAAACAGCTTTTTGAACCTACCACTCAATACTTAATTCCAATTTACCAACGAAATTATGCTTGGGGTGAAGTACAAATCAGTCAGTTAATCTCAGACCTAATTGGAAGTTATAAAGAACCTGAAAGTACTAATTATTATTTAGGCACTATGATTGTTGACTTGAACAAAGTTGGTGACAGTAACCAAGCTTGGGCAATTATTGATGGGCAGCAACGCCATACTACCTTGAGTATTTTATTAGCGGTTTTAAAAAGTTATAAAATAGAACTTCCTTTAGAAAACCCGAATTTAAGTTTTGAGTGTAGACAACTATCTCAAGAGACTTTAATTGGTTTGTTTAGTACAGGTGATAACCTTAAAAAAAATTTTACCCATTTTGAAGCCAGTATGTGGAATGCCTTTCAAATTGCCAAGAAAGAGCTAGCAGAAAGACTATCTACTTGCGAGTATAGAAAATTCGCAGCATATCTACTAAATAACGTATATTTGGTGCGAGCTGGGCTACCTGAAAAAACAGATGTTAATCATTATTTTGAGATAATGAACAATAGGGGGGAGCAGTTAGAAAGCCATGAAGTTATTAAAGCAAGAATGATGGATAAGCTAGATAAATCAGGCGCTGATGTGTTTGCACAAATTTGGGATGCGTGTTCTCAGATGGGGCATTATATCCAATATAACTTTAATAAAGCCTTTCGTGATGAGCTTTTTGGCTATGATTTAGAAAAATTATCATGTCGAGCTCTTATTAATCAATGCTGGTTTAAACATGTAGAAGAGTCGCTTTCTGGGCTTAATATTCAACAAGAAACAACAACTCCTTATATTAATAGTTGCAATGACGATTCAATTGAAGCGCTTTTTAATTCTTCTGAACTATTGCCTCGTGAGTCTCAAAACCAGATTGTGAATGATCAAAGTACTCGATTTAGTTCAGTTATTAACTTTCCAAACTTTCTTCTTCAAGTCCTCAAAGTTCATCAAGAATTTGATAAAAGCAGTTCTGAGGCCGTTACTTTGGATGATCGTAAGTTAATTAATGAATTTGATAAGCATTTATTTAAAAATGAAAATCAACCAGTCACGAGTCAAGATATCAAAAAGTTTGCAAGTACGTTATTTAAGCTGCGTTATTTATTTGATCGCAATGTAATTAAGAGAGATTTGGGGTGTGACCAAAACCCTTGGTCGGTTAAAAAACTAAAACAAAAGGATGGCCTTATTCAGGCTACGAATACGTTTAAGGAACATAACGAACAAGCCGTAATGATTCAAACAATGTTTCATGCGTCTTTTCCCAGTCATAACTACAAAAGCTGGTTAGCTAAGTTACTTAAATATTTATATACCCATGGTGAGTTAAGTGAGTCCCAAATTCTGTCACAACTTGAAAGCCAGGCTAGAGAACAGTTTGATAAAATCGCAAAAATAAATTCATCCACTGACAGTGCAAGAAACCAAAGTGTATTTAAAGAACATATTAATAGAGGAACTCAAACTCATAACTACTTTTTTAATTATTTGGACTACAAGATTTGGAAAATACTCAAAGTAACCGATAAAGAACATTATAAAAACCTGTTACTGGGTAATGTCCAGGCGGAATATATTGATATGACTACCTTCAATCAGTTGAATGCAATAGCAAATATATTTAAATTCACTAGTCGAAGTTCAGTTGAACATCATTATCCTCAGCACTCTAAAACTATTGAAATGGATGAAGACTTAAACAACTCATTTGCTAACCTTTGTTTACTAAGCAACTCCAGTAACGCTAGTTTAGGTAATGCTTCTCCAGAAGAAAAAAAGCGCAATACAATTTCTAAGTTTGGTAATAAAGCTGAAAGCTTAAAGCAACGTTTGATGTTTTGTTATATAAACTGGTATCAACCAAATCTACCTAAAGAAGCATGTGGCATTTATTTACATGAACAATCCATGATTGATTTATTACTCTCTGATTCGGACATTATAATCCCTTCGTATAAGATTTAGTTTTAAAAAGTTTATAACAGAAAATAAAGGAGATAGGGAAGTGTTTAAGATTAAACCAAGTTCACTCGCAGCACTTAGATCTATAAAAAATGAATTTTTAGATCAAACAAAGATGCCTGAGGAGAAAAAGCTTAATACTCTTAAAGATGATGATGTTTGGATAAGGATTGTTAGCCAAGTGGTTGTCGTCGGAGGTGCAAAACCTGCAGAACTTCTAAAAGATAAAGAAGTAAAAGCTAAAATATCTTGGGAAAATTTGAAAAGTTTAACTGAAGGAAATAGAAAAAGGGTAATCTGGGAAGTTCTTAAACAGATAAAGGCTAGATATGCAGGTAAATCAATAGAGTCTTGTAAGAAAACAGATGCAATTTTTAAAAATTTCGAGATAATTAAAAGTGAGTATGGACCTAAGTCATTTTTGCTCAATGCTTCAAAACAACCCGGTGATAAGGAAAAAATAAAGTATATTAGTAAGTTAAGTTACTTCAAAAATAAAGGAGCAAGAGACTTTTTAACTTCTGGATTTGGTGTATTAAAAAATAGTATTGCTATTGATAGTCGAGTGATGAACTCATTAAATCATGTAGGCATTGAATTACCTTCTGAAGTTTTAAAGTCAACAAAAAAATATGAAGCAGCTGAAAGGCAACTAATTGAAGAAGTGTGTAAGCCTCTTGACTTGTTAGGCTCTGAATTAGATCAATTACTATTTAAAAATTACGAAAAAATAATTACTCAATCATGGTAACCTCGAAGCAAGGCGGAATTAACATAGATATCTATCGTTAATATAGTCCGCCTTGTTCGTAGCTAGGATTCATCTAAAAAGCAAAAGAATGTTGCTTTTTCAGTTTTGATAAAAAGAAGATGCCCCAAATACATGTATCTCTGTCAGTTACACAGAATTACTTACAGGGCCATCATCTTAGCGCAGAGCCTATGATGCATTGACTCCACCATTCCATCATCTCTCTTCGGCGTTCAATGTACTCAGCGCGGTTATAAGCGCGTCTTACTTCATTTTTCTCAACGTGAGCAAGTGCTGTTTCAATGAGGTCTGGGTCAAAGCCTTTGTCGTTCAAAATAGTACTGGCTAGTGCTCTCATTCCATGGGCAACAAGCTCTCCTTTTAATCCCATGCGCTTGATAGCCATATTAGCCGTTTGGGCGTTAATATGGGTTCTCGGGTTCCTATCCGCTGGGAAAATATATTCTCGATGACCACTAACAGGTTTCATTAACTCAAGTAGTTTTAAAGTTTGATCTGTGAGAGGAATTTTGTGCTCTCGATTCATCTTCATTCTTTCAGCTGGGATAATCCAAAGCTTGTTATTGAAATCGATTTCTTCCCATTTTGCAGCTGCTGCCTCAGAAGGGCGGCACATAGTATGAAGTTGCCACTCAATAAGTATACGAGTTGTGTATTTGATACTTGCTCGACTGAGTTTTTCCATTAGTTCTGGCAAGCGCTCAGGCTCTATCGTACTGAAGTTTTTTCGCTTGGGTGATTTAAATGCACTTCTGATTCCTGCTAGTGGATTGCTTTGAACCATACCTGTATTGAGCGCATAAATCATAATCTCATTTATGCGCTGTATTAGCCTTCTTATTTGCTCAAGTACACCTCGTGCTGCTAATGGCTCTAACACTCTTATGACTAGAGGTGCATTTAAGCTGCTAATAGGTCGGTGGCCAATATCTGGGAATACATGGTTTTCAAGTGAACGCCAAATGTCAACGGCATACCCTTTACTGACAGTATGGCGTTTTACTTCGAACCACTTTTCAGCCACAAATCTAAACGTGGTATTGTTATCGTGGAGCGCTCGTAAGTTGTCATCGTCACGTTTTTCTTGTGGATCGATGTTTTGAGAAAGAGACTGTTTGTGTTCTTCTCTAAGAGCTCGCGCATTAGCAAGCGTGATTTCAGGGTAGGGGCCAAGCACCATGTTATTGCGCTTTTTGGTGAACGGTCGGGTATATCTAAATATCCAAGATTTGTTGCCAGTTTTCCTGACTCTTAAATATAGCCCATTCCCATCGGCGAGTTCGTAGTCCTTCTCTTTGGCCTTGGATTTTTTAACTTGTGCATCGGTGAGGGGCTTAATGATTTTTCCCATTGTTTTAAAACCTATAGCTTACTGAATTAATAAGTAAAATGGCTTTTTTGTACCACAGCCAGAATAACTGCTGTTCGTGGTACTTGCAATGGTACTTAAAGTTCCGAATAGTAAAAACCTACTCGTACCTTATAGATACAAAAAAGCCCCTAACTCATTAAAAGTTAAGGGCTTTTAGACGTTTTCGGCGTTAACCGAAAGCTAATTTGGTGGAGCTGGGGGGATTTGAACCCCCGTCCAGAAAGCGTCGACCTTCGGTCCTACATGTTTAGTATCGTCTATTGGTTAACCTTTAAGTCTCGGACGAACACGATAAATAAAGGCGAGGCCGCTTAGTTTTAGCCCTTCAACCCCGGCCAGGGTTTCCGTAGCGATCTTGTGTAGGGTGACACTCCAGAACCAGAACCACAAGCATTTCTTGGAGGAGTGCTAGCGGGCTATTATGCCGCTAGAGCGTAGTTATCGTCGTTTGCGATTACTTTAAATGCGGCTTTTTTACGAGGCCAACCGCCCCTCGACATGCACCTCAGGCTTCATGAATCCTGTCGAATCCTAATCAGCCCCTGAATTTGGTATTCAGTTCACTATAATTTCTCGGACAGATTCCGATAATTAGCGTGTGTCCCGCATTATACATAGGATTCATTGCATTACAAACGAGAATCGCATTTTTTCCTTAATTATCCGCGTGGTAAAAATTGTGGTAAAAAACATTGGATTAAAAGTGAGCAGTGTTGATTGCGTTTTAGTCATTTTTCTGGGGGCTAAGATTGAAATGCTTAATGTTTGAGCTGACATCCTATGCTTTAAAAGTAAGGTATTTGTTTTTATATGGTTAAACCTGAGACCTACTGCTGCATATGCTTTTCAAAACGTAGAAGGTTGATCACAAATAGGGGAGGGGGACTTTTAAGTTGTGAAAAAAGACAAATAAATGGAAACTGAATTTAAGTGCATTTTTTAAAAGATACTACTTGGCTTTGTTACTCAATATTAGATGTTTTTGTTCACATGAATAGACTCTAAATTTAACAGACAGGCTGCTATGAGCGAGGAGCTGAAGGACGAGTAAACTCATTTTTGGAAAAAAACGGGTTAGAACTGCCCACATGAGCCATTGCTTTCACAGTTATTAAACCAACAACAGCAAAACCAATGTATATCCAGTCAATTGTGCTGCTATAACCAATTGCGACGGCTAAAATCGCACCAATATCATCGACCACTGCAAGGGACAGCATAAATACCCTTAATACCTTTGGAATGCTTTTACCAAGTAATGCCAAATACCCTAAAACAAAAGCTGTATCGGTCGACATAACCACCCCCCAACCATTTAAGGGAGGGGTATCAAATTGTAGTACCACAAAAATCAATACAGGAACAATCATGCCACCAATGGCAGCAGAAATAGAGAGCATAGCCAATTTGGGACTTCTCAACTCACCTAAAATAAGTTCTCTTTTTAGTTCTAGTGCGACTAAAAAGAAAAAAATGGTCATGGCACCATCGTTTATCCATTTATGTATAGAACGCTTAAGCTCAATTTCACCAAAGCTGAAACCAACAGGAGTTGCCCAAAATTGAAAAAAAGGCTCGCTAAAACTAGAATTCGCAAAAATTACTGCTATGAGTGTTGCAATCAAAAGGGCGCCACCTGATGCAGTCTCAATTTTTATAAATCGAGTAACAGGTTTTACGAACCAATCAATGTGTACTTTTGGTAGTTCTTCACCTTGAGTTTGCTTCCCTCTAGTGGTTTGCATTTTGAGGCGTACTAACAGAGTTACTTAAGTTCGTTTTATCTAGAAATTTAAAAAGCTCATTATTTGATGAAAGAACAAGTGTTGTATCTTCAGAAATAATGGATGGGTAAGACGCCATTGTGCGGGTAAATGCATAAAAGGCGATAGCTTCAGGTGCTTGATTGTAGGCTTGTGCATAAATTTGTGCAGCTAAGGCATCAGCTTTTCCTCTGATCTCTTCTACTTGCTGATAAGCTTCTGACTGAATTTTATTTAGGTCTCTGACCCTATCTCCCCGAATTCTGGCAGCTTCGCCATTACCCTCTGATAAGAATCGCTCTGCTATTTGCCTTCTTTCACTTATCATGCGCTCATAGATTTTTGGACGAACGCTAGCATTGTAGTTAATTCTTTTGAATCGGATATCTAACAGTTCGATCCCAAATACTGACACTTTCTGTGAAGCAGAATCAAATATCTCTTGCTCTACAAATTTTCGACCTTTCTTTATTGGTACCAAAGTGCCAATTTTTAGCTCTTCTTCAAAGGTACTTAATAATCCTTCCCTTAATGCGATTCGCTCTTTATTGGTTCTAATAATTTCAATGAGTTCATGTTTTGCAACGGCATTTCGAGTTTCACTTCCTAAAATATCATCTAACCTAGACTGGGCACTGTGCTCATCTTTCAGTCTAAGAAAATACTGTAAGGGATCAACAATTCGCCATCTTGCAAACAAATCTACTGAAATATAAAGTTTATCTTTTGTAGGCATATCTGATGGCCTGCCATCCCATTCTAAAACACGTTTATCCATAACATTTATCTGTTGAACAAATGGAATTTTTATTTTTAGGCCAGCATTGGTTATTGGTTCACCAATAGGCTTACCAAACTGAGTGATAATTACTTGTTCGACCTCACTGACAGTGTATAGGCTATTTCTTGCAAAGATAAACACAACCAAGGCTATAAAAATTGTTGAAAATCTGAGTAGGTTATTCACTTTAGCTCTCCTAGTTTTGAATTACCAAAGTGCAGTAGTGGCAATACATTATGTTCAGTTTGATTAAGAATAATTTTTGAGTGAATATTTGGGAGTACTTGTTCCATTGTCTCTAGATATATCCTTTTCACCGTGACTTCTGGCGCCTTTAGATATTCAATGTAGAGCGCCTGAAAGCGTGCAGCATCTCCCTTGGCCTCATTTATGCGCCTTAACCTATAACCATCAGCTTCTCTTATTCTTTGATCTTTTTCACCCAAAGCTAGTGGGATCACTTTGTTATAATCACGACGCGCTTCATTGATAAACTTTTCTTTTTCTTGCTGAGCTTGATTTACTTCGTTAAAAGAGGCTTGGACAGGTTGTGGTGGATTTATATTTTTCAGTTGGACTTGGTCAATTCTAATACCCATTGCATATTTTGTAGAAAGAGCCTGCATTTTGCTTAATGCCTCAGACTCTATTTCCTGCCTGCCTATCGTGATGACTTCATCAACGGTTCTATCACCGACGACTTCTCGCATAACCGATTCGGAAACATATCTTAATGTCTCAGAGGGCTCTCTAACTTCGAACAGAAATTTAGTCGGTGCATCAATACGATATTGAACCACCCATTCAACAAGTGCTGCGTTTAAATCACCAGTTACCATCTGTGTTTCTTTTAAACCTAGAGAGTGTCGTGAAGGTTGATTGCGCTGATCATTATTACTGGTTGAAAACCCGAACTCTTGTTTGAGTTGCCGTTTAACTGCGACGATGGTTGATATATCAATATTTAATGGTAGTTTAAAGTGCAGACCTGGCTGTTCAATGTGTGAGAATCTTCCGAATCGTTGGATAACAGCGACTGAATCACTAGGCACGGTGTAAACTGAACTCCATATACTTAATAAAACGATAAATAGAGATAAAATAAGCACAAAAGTAACTGGTTTATTATCTGGAGTGTTGTTTTTAGAATTGAAAAACGCCTTAAAGAGTTTATTTAGATTTGGTGGTGATTTATTTCCTCCACCCCAAGGGTTGTGATTAGTTGATAATTGCTTCATTGTAAAAGTGCTCCAAGTTGAATGGCTTTAGTTTTGCTAGGTAAAATACTTTTTCACGAACGGTGAGGTCATTGCGGACAATAGCCCTACATAGTCAATTTTAAATTCAATTTCCTGTCCTATTTCCAAAGGCGTGTCATCGCTTTCAATTACAATATGATCACTGCTAGCCGATATGATTGTTAGCCCCTCTGGAGAGATTAACCCATGAGGGTCAACATCCTGCCTACCTAAGGCAATTATTGCTTGGGCAATATCACCTCTATCAATAATGTCATCTTGTTCTCCAAAAGCATTTTTATGACGCTTGCCCCAAGGAATGGATGGTTTTTGATTAGATTCAATCACTTCAGCAATGAGTTTTACTGTATCAGTATGTGCGCCGCTAATACGGCGTTTATTGAGCGCTTCTACTCCAAAATAAATAGACTCACCCAAACGCAATTGGTTTACACGTTCGACATTGTCTGAACTAAACGCCCACAATAAATTTGCTGAATTTCCACCTGAAATAATGTCTAGCTTAATTTTAAAGTGCGTTTCTATATCAGACGCTAATTTGGCCAAATATGTCATATTATGGTTGTCTGGTGCGATACCATATCTACATGCCAAATTAGCACCAATGCCTTGTAAACTGATGTTTGACAATGAGCGTGTTTCTTTGATTATCTCAATAAGATGATGTGGCATAACACCTTCTCTTAGATCGCCAAGTTCTACCATGATTATGACTTGGTGGAATACTCCGAGCTTTTTTGCGGATGCAGAAAGCGCTTGTATAGTAGAAATCTCTGTATTCAGGCTTATATTACAGTTCAGCAAAACCCGTTCTAATTGACTCAACATCGGAGGTCTTATCAACATTATGGGCACTGAAATACCGGCTCGTCGCATTCTTTCAATATTTTCAATTCTTGAATCTGCTAGAATAGTTGCACCTGCATCTATTAAGAGCCGAGCAATAACTGGGTGACCCATAAATACTTTAGTTACAGCTACAACATCGATTGCTAAAGGTTTCAGCATTTTTATTAACAGCGCTGCATTCTCTGCTATTTTGTTACCGTCAATATGCAGCCGAGGATTACTCATTGTAGAGTAGGTATTTTTATTCTGAGATGAGGAAATTCTATCAATATCATTTGAATTAAAAACATACTAGAGCGGCTTAATGCATCGGTTACGGGGACCGAGAAATCTTTAGAGTAACGGTATGTATATTCTTCGAGATCCATTTCATCCATTGCTTCATGGTTAATACATATGCCGATAACCTTTGTTTTTGCAAAGCTTTCAATCAACTCTATTTCAGATGAAAGCTTAGGCATTGGCATATCCTTAAAATCGACCCGCTCTTTCCTATGCGGGGCGTGTTGCAATATGACAGCATGAGGCGCACTTCCTCTTAAGATCATTGCACTGGTCGAAAATGCAGGATGACTTAAAGCGCCTTGACCTTCAATTATGATGATATCGGGCTGTTCAATTTTATAAGCACGATGGATGACAGCTTCAAGTTCTCCTGGACAAAATTGAGCAGGTATAGAATCCATAACTAAACCATAGGGGCTACCTTGAATAATACCGGTTTGACCTGTTGCAATGAAGACGACTTTTAAGCCATATCTTGTCAGCGCATTACTTAATGTAACTGCTGTGGTGCGTTTTCCTATTGCACAATCCGTTCCCATGATGGCAACTCTTGGGCAGGGAACTTCCTTAAGAATATTTCTAAAAACTTGTAGTTTGCATTTATTTACGGGTCTTCTGATGTCATAAAGTGAAACACCATACTTTTTGCTAGCAGCTATGAATTCAGGATCGTCGTTTAAGTATTGATGCAATCCATTGACTATATTCATACCACATGTAATGGCTTCTAACATAACTTGACGGTCTATAGTGGATAGCAAACCATTTGAATGCGCTAAACCGTAAATGAAAAAGTTGACAGGTTCATTTGCCATTTCAAATGCTTCATTTAAGTTTGAATAAATCGGAATGCCATTTCTTTTATTATCTAAAACATACCCAGAGTCTAAACCAGCCATTTCGCTATCAATGACGGAGAGTATTCTAAAGTTAGATGATTGTCTTATAAGCCCATTCGCTGTTTTACCATCACTTTTCGTGAAATTAGCTTCACAATAAATAATCGCAGTTGGAACAACATCTAGCTCTATGAAAGAGTTAAGTTGAGGCTCTTTAACTTGATTTTGCTCGTTATTGTATACGGGGGCCTTCTGAGAGAAAGGTACTTCTGCCTTGAGTGACTTTTTATTCATGATAACACCTCTAATGTGGAAATTACTTAGAGGGCAATTTGTGCATGCCGAAGCGCCAAATCGGAAGAGGTACAAGTAGTCCCCACTAAGTTAGTTGGGGGATGTTTACATTAGTCTATTTTTTGAGCATAAGATAGTGATAAGTCAAATTAAATTAAGATTATTTTTACTTTAATTCTAACCCTATGAAATACAGTTAATTATATTCCTATGAAAGTGTGTAGGCTTAAGGAGGTTTGTGAAAAAGGAAACTTTACGCGCCTGCGAGTACATTAGATGCCTACTGAACAAGGTGTTATCACCGCTTGCTGCTCAAGCTCAGATTCATTACCCCCGGTAATAGAGTTACCTATCTTGCAGTCAATTAAAGATGCGATTGTTGTAAGGTGCTTATTTAAATTATTACTCAATGTTTTTACTCTCTTTGTATATAGGAGCAATTATTGAATAACAGCTAAAAAATCTGTCAAAAATGTGGTTTGATTTATTAGCTAAAAGTTGAACGCTTTCAGCTTGATTAAAAAGATAGCTGAGTTATTAGTCAGATTAAGGCGCTGCTAAAAGCGGCTTTAAATTCTAAGAATATTTTTTATCACTTGCTATTAGTTAAGAAGTTAATCGCGTCATCGCCTGAGATTAGCGAATAACGGAAGGTCGCTTAAAAAATCTTTTTTGAACAAAACATTTAGGGCTAAAGGACTTGTTTGAAAATAGCAGACTATCTGCGTAACTGGTTTCTGCCCATTACTAATTACAGCTAAATTTACTCAACAATCCCTGTTGGGCAAGAGCTTTTTATTTTAGATAATGTGATTTCATCGAGTGAAATTCTACTACCGCAAAAAAAGACATTTTTAGAGCAAGCATGTTCCGGATCATTGAACTCAATTTGCTCATCTTTTATCGTAATTTTAAGACTACAGTTAATACCGTAATCTGGTTCATCATAACTAAACTTTAAAAGATTACCTTCTCGCAGCATTAATAAAGGACCGTTTTCATCAAAAACTTCGCAAACATGAAAGTTTGCCCCCCAAATAAGTCCGTTTACTAGGTATCCATTTTCAGATTTAGAAATATTTATATAAGAGGTTTTTGAAGTTTTAAGTCCTGAAGTAAGGTCTGTGATTTGTGCACTTGATGCATAACACCCATCTAAAGTTTGCTCATCAATAGAAAAAATAATGATGCCCCAAATTAGGATTAGAAAAAAATGAAAAACTTCTTCATGCTGACCGTGACAGTTAATAGTTTGCCATAGCTTAATCAAGCTATAGCTATTATTAGAAGGTAATTTTTGTAAGTAATGTAAGATTTGTAAGGTTTGTAAGCACTTATTGATATAGCAGGTCATTACTGATGTATTGGTAATATATTCCAATATATAAGGTGCCTTATGAACCGTAATAATCTAATTAAGATCACTGCTTTATCAGCTTTCTTACTCAATGGCTGTGGCTCCAGCAGCTCAGATAAAAACACTACAAATGAGTCCATATCTAATCAGAACAACACATTCAAATCAGAATGTACTGTTCTTCCAAGTGGTTTAACCCCTTTAACGTTTCAGGTGAAAAAAGAGAAGGTTGAAGTCAATGGTGTAAGCTGTGATGGCTCACCGGAAGCATTTAGCCTAATGTACAAATCAAATCCACAAGTTAAAAGTTTATATTTGGGTGATATTGAAGGCTCAGTGGATGACACAGCCAACCTAGAATTAGGTAACTTAATTAGAGATAAAGGCCTGGATACAACAGTCGATGCAAAAAGCCATATTACATCTGGCGGAGTTGATCTATTTGCTTCTGGTTTAAAACGTAACTGGTCTTCAGGTGCAAAAATAGGCGTTCATTCTTGGAGTGATGGTACTAAAGATGGCAGTAGCTACCCTAAAGATGATGCATCTCATACCATGTATATCGAGTTTTATAAAAAAATGGGGATTTCTACTGACTTTTATTGGTTTACTTTAAATGCAGCTCCTTCTAACGGTATGCACTATATGACCGATGATGAGGTCGCTAAGTATTTATTACAATCAGCAAATAATGAGAGCAGCTCTATTAATGCGATTCCTAAAGAACTCGCCAAAACATATACCCCAGCTCTCGGTTTTGATAAGTACGCTTATGTCTCAACACCAAATGGAGGAAAGATACACATCATTGCACAAGACAAAATTAACGAAAGCCAACTAATGCGCTCTAAAGCAATCCTTGAGCATTTCTTGAGAAATTTTGAAGGCTCTAAATATGGGGCAGACAAATCAATGATCGCAAACAAGATGGCTGAAAATAATGCAATATTGATGCTGTTAAATGGTCAAGATGATGGTAAAAACCCTGCGAAAGAACTTGATGGACAGCCTCTTTACCAAAATGAGATTCAAGTAGAAGGTCATGAGTGGTATCTAAAGCAAGATTACACTCACAGAGATGCTGCCTATGAAGAAATATTACATTTAGTTCATGATTATGGGATTGGCGTGGATAAGAACCCAACTTTTATCGGTGCAGCTAAAGACTTCCAAACTGAAATAAGGCTCGCCCAAGAAAACGCCATTGCCGACAAATTATGGGGCAGAGGAGATGAAAACCAAGCATGGCTAGAGGAGCTAAGAGGCGAGAACAGTCTTTCTCAAGAATACCTAGCAGCCGTCATAGATTCTTATTATGGACTATGGGGATCATGGCAAGCTCCTAAAAAAGAGGATGAAGGTGGCATGTGGGGTATTTACGCAGCAAAGACACGTGATGATATAAAAACAAAAGACACAAACGGTTGGAATTTGATGGGTCAATTCTTTCACCCATATTTAACCTATAACGCTCAAATACACGATAGTTTCAAAGGTGACTTTAGCTTAAGATTCGACGCTAAAAAGGCATATACAAATCACTCTAGATATTTAAAAGATATTACTCTTACAGGTTCAAATAATGCCAATGTAGTTGTAAATGAGCTCAATAACACTATTGTTGGTAATAGTGGTGACAATGCCGTTATCTTTTCAGGCGAAGAAGCAAACTATGTCGTCGAACAAGGTCAAGATGGTTGGCACACAATCACAGATAGTCGAGATAATGGTGATGGTATTGTTAAAGTTAAAAACATTGAAAAGCTAAAGTTCCTCTCTACTGAAGTAAACTTAAAGTAGTAGCTTCAATTCTGAAGGGCTTTGAGAGTAAGCTCAAAGCCCTTTTTCAACTCCCATCTAAACTTGTCAAACTCGCATTTGTAAGCCTATGTAAGCATTTGTAATCTCTCTTTCGAAGTACTCTTTCATCATCTAAAATATTACTATCTATGGCTCGCTTATTTATCCTGAATGTCTAAACCCTATGTAATTTTAGTTGAAGACGACCCTGAAATTTCTCGTCTGATGCAAATGTACTTTCTCACTGAAGGCTTTGAGTCAATTGCTGTTGATAATGGTGCTAAGGCACTATCAATAATTAAAGAAAAAACACCTGACTTAGTATTATTAGACTTAATGCTGCCAGGAATGAGCGGCAGTGATGTATGTAGCGAATTGAGAACTTTCTATAATGGGCCCATTATTGTATTAACAGCCTGCGATGACGATATGAGCGAAGTTAGTCTACTTAAGCTAGGTGCTGATGACTACATAACCAAACCTGTTAGGCCGCATATCTTAATGGCAAGAATCGAAGCAGTCTTTCGCCGCTTCACGCAGTCGTCTCATAGCACTAATAACTCTAACGACGAGCTAAAAATTGGAAGTTTAAGCATAAACCTCAAAATACATCGTGCAACCCTCAATAATGAAGAGCTTCAACTATCGCAGACTGAGTTTGAAATGCTAATACTGCTTGCAAAAAATGCAGGGAGTGTTGTTTCGAGAAAGGAGTGTTGTAAATTACTTAGAGGGATTGAACTAGGTTATAACGATCGTTCTATTGATATGAGGATTTCAGGACTAAGAAAAAAGCTGAGAGATAATCACCCTCCTTATAAGCTCATACATACAATCCGCAACAAAGGCTATATGATACGAAATGAATAAAATACTTCCCCCTTTATTTGCACGTATCTATATAAGGATTGTTATCGCACTATTCGTTAGTATTTTCACCGTTGTTTATATTGCGAATGACTTCTTAGAAAAAGACGAACTAGATGATTTTTACAAAGATACGAGTTTTGTCTATTCAACCATTCAGGCTGAATGGAAAAAGAGAGGGCAAAAGCCACAAGATTATTTAGATACATTAAGTTTTCCACTGCCATACAATCACTTTGATATTTCGTGGCAAAGGCATGATGATACAAATAATTTATGCAAAGATTGCATATATCTAAATTCAATTAATGGCGTGGATATATATGAAAAAGGGCACGATAACCTCGCGGCTATATTTATGGTCGAAAACATAGGCGCTCTAATCATTTCTGATAGGCCCCCCCTTATATTAGACGAAAATCACTTAACTACACCCTGGTATAAAGATCCAGAAGATATACTACCACTGGTCTTGTTGCTTGTAATACTTACGGTCCTTGCTATTTTTTTATATCTCCCCATCTTTAAGCTTAAAAAACAAATTGAATACTTAGCAAAAATTAACAAAAGTTTTGGTTCTGGCGATCTCAGTGTTAGAGCAAACGAGAAGTTGCAGCAACCCGTTAAAGAGCTAGCTGTTAACTTTAATGCAATGGCAGAATTGATTGAAAACACAGTAAAGAAAAGCCAAGTTTTTGCGCAAGCTGTACCCCATGAAATGCTAACACCACTGAGTAGAATTCAATTTGCTACAGGTCTTCTAAGAAAAAATTATCAACAAGAAGTAGAGCTAGCACTTTTAGATAATATTGATACTTATATCGATGATCTCAAAGACCTGACAAATAAGGTCGTAATGCTTTCCAGATTAAGCAACAATAGTAATTCAAGTAAGCAAGAATTAATTGAAGAAATCAACCTTTTAGCATTCATAACATCTCGTTTAGCTGTTTTATCAGAGGACGGTAGTAAACGTGTAAGCCTCAAGTGTAGCGAAGATCACTTTATTAAGTGTAATAGTCTTCATTTAAGACTTGTGCTCGATAACCTAATAACAAATACCCTGAAATATTCTAAAAGCAAAGTCGTTATCAAAGTGGTCATTGCTCAAGGCATTACTTCAATATTTTTCGACAACGATGGTGAATGCATTTCTAAGGAACAGTCTCAATTTGTATTTCTACCTTTCGCCAGGCTAGATGACAGTCGAAATTCCAAAACAGGTGGTGTTGGGTTAGGTTTAGCCATAGCTAAAGCCGCAGCAGAACAAATGAATGCAAGTTTAGTTTTGAGTGAAAGTAATTTAGAGGGAACATGTTTTGAAGTAAAGCTCCCAAATCAACAAAAGCTTTAATATAGAAAGTAGTCAATTTTTCTGCACTCTTGTGGTGAACAGAGAAATAACAGCTAAGCTAGATAAAGGCTTCTTTAAATTTTTCCCAGAGGTCAATGATGATAATTTTTCTTGCTCTAGCCTTAATGCTGTTTACAAACTTTGCCCATGCTGATGATGAATACATAGAACTTAAAATTGGCCTGATCGACAATTACCAGCCATTCAGCTATGAAGAAAACGGTCAATCGAAAGGTATATATGTTGAGAAAATAATACGCATTGGTCATCATCTTCGCTTTCAGCCTAAATTTGTTTTTTTACCACTACAGCAAATATTAAAAAAGTTAAGGCTGGTAAGCTAGATGGTGTAGCTGGTGTAGTTTATACAGAAGATAGGAATCGATATTTAAATTACATTACAGAACAGCCACTTACCAAGCTAAATGTTTCTTTATATACAAAATATATGATCAGCAATGTCGAAGGCTTTTTCCTATCTAAACCCATAATTGGTGCGAAAATAGGTTTTAACTTGGGTTCGAAATTAGATAACACTTTAAAAAAATCAAAGATAGAGCTTTATCGCTTTAATAACATGGAGGAAGCACTTGAACTTTTAACCAATAATAGACTTCAAGCGATAATACATACTGAAAACGAGGTGGATTTATCTCTTAAATATAGCGATCTAAAACTTTATAAAAGTGATGAAATCCTATCAGAAGAGTCTACTTATCTCGCCTTATCTAAAAGGGCACATAAAAAAATATTAAAATTAAATAAAGTGTCCGACCTGCCAGTCCATGAATGACTCTTATTTATAAACTTTAAATTAAGTAGTCATTGCAATGGCTTACATTTGCTTACTTAAGCTTACTTAAGCTTACTTAAACTTAAGCCCCTTATGCTTATTATCTTAGGGTAATATTTAATTTGGAGCCTATTCATGAAATCTTGTTTTATTCCTTTGTTGTTTATTGCTGGTAGCAGCTTTGCTAATGAGTTAACAGTCGAATACCATTTCTTAAATACAGACTTAAACGGCAAAAGTAGCAGCGATGTTGCTGGCGCTGTAAAGGTTAATTATCAAACACCCGTTGCAACAAACTTCAATGTCGTCATTTCAGTACAAGACTCTTTCAGTATGAGTTTCTTTGATGAGTCATTAGATTTCAAAAAAGCTGACATCGCAGGGCAGTATAATTTATCTATCACTGAACAGTTTTCGTTACGCCCTTATATTGGCGTATCGCATTTGCTCTCAAACAGCAAATTACTTGAAGATAATAAGTGGGGAATTACATATGGTTTTAAAGGTAACTACCAAATTAACAACTGGAATGTTTACTTAGGCTTAGAGAGGTTCAAGGTTTCAGACTTTGATGGTGATTCATTCATTGTCGGTATTGGTTACTCTTTCTAAAAGCCACTCTTGATGAATGAATATTTTAATACTTATAAAAATTTGGAGTACAAGTGAATAAAGTTGTTAACAATGCTACCCCTCTTTTAAGCTCTATAAGTAAAACCTTAACGCCTGAAAATGCAGTCATTAAGGGATCAAAAGATTCGGTTCAAGCCATAGATACGGCCAAACTAGGTATGTCTGCAGACAAGCACTTCGATAAAGTACTAAAAAGTATTTATGGGGAAGAAGCTGTACAAGGGAAGTATATCATTTCTGATCACCCATCTGTATATGCCAGAAAAGAAAAGCTACAAGCAGAGCTCGGATTAGCGATTAAAGATTTTGAGTCTAGGTTTGGTGTATCGTTAAAGGGCGCGAAGTTTGAGCAAAACCGATACAACAAACGATTCGAGCTCGATGATACAGTTACAGACTCCAAAGTAAGAGAGGCCTTTGAAAACAACTCTCTATTGCAAAATGGGCTATATGCCCTAGAAACCATATCAAACTCCATTGGAGCAGGAATTGCACATAAACAATATCAGAAACTTTATGAACAAGGTCAAACAGCTCTCGCTGACGATACTCTTAGTAAGATTTCAGACATATTAAATAATGGCAACTTCCTTATTTATAATGGCGATAAAGTTGAACATCAAGGGTTATTAAAAGTACAAGCGATGTACCCCAGAAATGACAGTGCTGTGGCTGGCTATGCGAATTGATAAATTACAGGTAATCATGGAGTATCGTTATAATTATACAGCTATTTAATTAAGTACGCGCTATTTTAGAAAGTCGAATATGGTGCTGAACCGTCCTGCTACAACTTATTCTGTAAAAATATGAGTTAAATGGACTTATTCATAGCTTGTTGCTTTAGCAAACGGCTTAAAGTATTAAAAATGAGGCTGTCAGGTCAGGTGAAACTAAATGACCTGACAGTAAAAACTACGTAAAGCTTAAACTTACTCACGAGCTATTAGCGAATAAAAGTATTCAGGTACAAGTAATTTTCTTTTTGTTTCAATCAGCTTATCTATTGCTTCAAGGGTAACTTCGCCATTGCCGAGGTTAATAAGGTCATAAATAAGATGCAGCTTTAATTTCAGCTCTTTAAATTCAAAAGCACAATAATAATCTTCAATGTTGTTTACCATTTCAGTCCATAAGCTCTGCATTTGTACGCCAAGTGCTTTACTGAGCTTGATCATAAATAGTTGTAACATGGCTTCATCGTTACCGGTGAGCTTAAATGGTAAGCGGTAGAATGGTTTAGGTAACCCATTTTTCTTTATAACTTGAAACTGACTGGTATAAGCGACAACATTGAGCGGTTTTAATTTATAAAACAGATGCTCATTAGCTGCAGTGCCAATTTTTAATAGGTTTGCTGGTTTGGCAATTGGGTTCGGGCTCAACGGGTGATGACTTTTGATTGATGGTTTTGAGTTATTCATTTTTTCCTATTTGGCTTGTAATTTGAATAACTAAAATCGCATTAATCGAGACTCTGTCAAAAATCTGAGTGGTTAATTAGTGTAACTCCACCCAATTTAGTATAGCTCTTTCGTAGAGTTTTATGCAGCCTCAAGGTAACCAATTGGCGTCATATCACCAAGTGAATCATGAGGCCGTTCGTAATTATAGATATCTAACCATTCATCTGTGATTTCACGTACTTCTTGTAGTGACTCAAACAAGTATAAATCTAGCACTTCTTCGCGGTAACTTCGGTTAAATCTTTCCACAAAGCCATTTTGATAAGGACTACCTGGTTTTATAAACTCCAGCTTGATGTTGTTTTCCATAGCCCACGTTTCAAGCGTTGTTGAGGTAAATTCAGGACCATTATCGACTCTAATTTGCTTTGGTTTACCTCGTCAAGCAATAATATGCTTTAGTGTCCTAATCACTCTTTCTGCTGTTAGGCTGGTATCAACTTCAATGGCTAATTCTTGTCGATTGAAGTCATCGAGTACATTCAATGTTCTAAAACGATGCCCATAGCTCAATGCATCACTCATAAAGTCCATTGACCAAGATTCATTATGTTGTGTTGGTACACTTAATGGTTCAGGTGTTCTTGTTGGTACACGGCGCTTTCCCTTACGTCTTAAGTTTAGTTTTAGCATGTTATAAACGCGTTCGACACGCTTTTATTTCATGGCTTACCCTTTTTAAGAAGCCTTTTAAATAGTTTTGGCAGTCCCCATCTTTGATGGCGCTCTACCAATGTAAGTAGTGCGTCGATCACTTCATCATCTGACGGTCGTTTATGTTTGTAATAAAAAACTGAGCGGCTCAGTCCTGCCACTTCACAAGCAAATGCGACGCTGACGTTAAATTGAGCCCTTAAATGCTCTACCCAAGCTCTGCGCCTACTTGTTTTTACAGCTTTTTTGCGATGATATCCTCAAGCATAGAGTGCTTTAGGGTCAGCGTTGCAAACATATCTTTAAGCTTACGGTTTTCTTCTTCAAGTTCTTTAAGGCGCTTTACATCTGAAGCTTCCATACCGCCATACTTGGAGCGCCACTTATAAAATGTACTTTGGCCGATGCCGTACTTTCGGCAAATTTCCGGCACAGGAATACCTGATTCAGCTTCTTTGATCATGCTGACAATTTGAGTTCGGTGAACTTGCTTTTTCTCATCGTAAATTTTCCTATTTTAGTTAATGGAAAATTCTACTTATGAACTGTTTCATTTTTTGGGGGAGTTACAGACCCGTTATCCTTTAGAACATTTTTTGAAGGAGAACTTTCAGATTTATAACTTGGAGAATTTGAATTTTTATTATCTGATCCACTGATGTCAAAAATACTCGTCATATCGCTGCCGATGGTCAAGACGAAATCTGTGGTAAAAAATGTGGTAAAAACGAGAAGTAAGGGAAGTGAATGCGCTGCAGCCCAGTAAATACGGGCTTATTCTGGGGGCTAATCAGCCCCGATTCAGTCATAAGACATAAATCTTAGAATACTTTTCTATCGCCAGCAAAGCTAGTGATGGTGCGGATTGTAGCGGTATTGTATTGGTTTGACAACCTTTTTCCGTTTTTATCTTGTGTACCAGTGAGTGTACCAGTGAGTGTTGATGCTAATTTCAATTCTGAATTAGTTGCTGGATAGCCAAAATGAATTAGAGTGCTGATTGATTGAAGCCAATGTATTATCAGATATTTTATAAGGAACTGAATAATTCTTTGAAAAATATTTTCTCTAGTGTAATTTAACTTACTGCTACAAAAGGATATTTAAATGAGTGATAGACATATTGAGGGGGCATCAGTTGACGATATCCTTCACGACACATTTGATTTGCTTAGAAACAAAGGCAGTAAGCATGAGGCAACAAAGGGGGTTTTTATTGAATACGATAGTTGTTTAATAACATTAACTAATCCAGTTGCAAGATTAAGTAGAACGGACATAAAGCAAACTATTTATAGTTGTTTAGGGGAATTTTTTTGGTATCTATCTGGTTCTCAGGCTTCTGAATTCATATCTTATTATTTAAAAGATTATAAAAATTATGCTGAATCTGATGGTAACGTTCACGGGGCTTACGGGAAAAGGATTTTTGACTATGACGGTAAATTTAATCAATTCGAGCAAGTGCTTAATCGATTGAAAGAGAAACCAACCACAAGGCAAGCTGTTATTCAATTATTTGGAGCACAAGATACAGCACGAAATTACAAAGATATTCCTTGCACATTAAGTTGGCAGTTTATGATAAGGCATGGGAAGCTCAATATGTACGTCAACATGAGATCCAATGATGCTTATAAAGGCCTTCCTCATGATATTTTTGTTTTTACAATGATACAAGAAATTATCGCACTGGAGATGGAGGTTCAAGTGGGGCACTATCATCATTATGTAGGTAGTTTGCATTTATATGAAGAAAACTTAGATGATGTAGAGCGTTTTGTGTCTAAAGGCTTTACTGATCAAGCTCCAGTAATGGCCGAAATGCCTAAAATTTCAGACTTTGCATCAATTAAGATGGAAGTACTTAAATATGAGGAATTAATTAGGTCTAATCAAGTAACTTTAAGTCAAATTACTGAAGCAAGCTTACCTAAGTACTGGATAGATATTCTATTACTACTTTTTTCTTTCAGTCAAAAAAGAGAGTTTGCTAAAGATAGGTTGGAAATTGGAGGCTATGTAGAATCATTAAATAAGATAAAAGCTCAGTTTGAATGTCCAAACTATGAATCTATTTTAGAAACAAAGATTCAGGCTGAAAGATGTAAATATTCACAAGGAGTCTAATAAAGTGTTACTTAGAAGTACTCAATCAGAGATAAGAAAAAAGTTTCATGAAAGATTGCTCAGTTATAACAATGATGAAGAGAATATCAGAATTATAGAAGCTGAAGATGTCAGAAATACTCTTGTTACACAACTAATAGATAGTGTCAGAAGAGTTGATTATATAGAAATGTTGAAAAATAGGCCGGTTTCTCAAGAGCGATTGGATCCTATAAGCCCAATGTTTGACCCATTAAGAGCTGCGATTTACCACTTTAATAACGACAATATTGATGAGGCCAGTTGGCTTATCTTTTTATTCACTCACTTTGGTAAAAACCCTGATACAGGGTATAAACTTTGCGCAGATATTTATGGTGCTTATGGAGAGAGAGAAATTTGGTCATGGGATACGATTATTAAAGGTACATCAGAATTTGAAGACTGGTATAGGGCTTGTTATCCAAAGATGATTAATGATGGTGAAGTCAGAAAGTTCGGAAACCATAGAAAATATGAGTCTTTAAAGCCTAATGCTAGGAGGTCTTTAGCAAAGGTGTTTAGTTCTTATATTTCTTGGGTTGGTAAAAGTCATATGGCTAAATTCAGCGAGGCTGAATTTATAGCAAAAGAATCAGAGATTACCTTGTTTGAGTACTTATACCGTTCTGTTCAATCTGTTCTATCTATTGGGAGAACTGGAGCGTTTGATTATTTGACGATGCTTGCAAAAGTAGGAATTATTAACGCTTCACCTGACAAGCTATATTTACAAGGCTCAACTGGACCAATTCAAGGCGCTAAACTATTGTATGGTGAAAATTTCACTGTGAACTGGAATAGTCAAACTTTCGAAGAGAAGCTTTCATTATTTGGTGATGTGCTGGAATTAGGAAGGTTCAAAATGCAAATACTTGAGGATGCACTATGTAATTGGCAAAAAAGTCCAGCAAGATACAAGTATTTCAGGGGTTAGATTAACCCCATTTATACTTAACTTTAAGCTTGTTCAAATGGGAGTGGGGGATATACCCTTTGTGTTGAAGTTGTCCTACTATTATACCCGGTGAGATGTCTAACTGTTTAGCAAGGCGCATTATTTTTGCATAATCTTTAGCTCTGAGACTGAAAAGATAGTTCTGTTTACAAGCGGGCACTAAAGCAGACATTGCAAACTCATTAGCCTCTTTCTCTAATTCTTGGGTATATGGGTTACTACCTGTGCCCTCAATGAAAACTTGAGTGTGACTATGTAATATTACATGGCCTAATTCATGTAATAATGTAAACCAAAAATGATCGTCACTTAGGTGCCTGAAACTTAAAGCTACTATCGGCGTACCATCTTGATAAAAGGTAGCACCACTAGCTTTGCAGCCCTTAACTGCTTTTACTACAGCAATTTTAACGCCGCATGAATTAAGAATTAACTCTAGTTCTCCCAAGAAAGCTGATGGTTCTTTAATTCGAGATAAGCTTTTAATTTTATCAATCTTTTCTATGAGAAGTTCTTTATTAAACTCTTGTACATGTTGATGTGAGCAACTCAACTCTGCAAGCCTTAGCCATGTAGTTACAGCTAAGGGGCTAGAATCAAATGAGCTCGAAGTTCTGAACGCAACATTCTCAACTCTAGATTTATAAATGCTTTCCCATTCATCTATTGCTTTAGAGTCAAAGAATGCTAAGCATTCCGCAATTCTATGAGGTTTAGTGGCTCTTTTTGTTAGGTAACCCCTATTAACTAAATCAGAGATTGGAAGTTCTTCAAACCAACTTTCACATTCATTAGCTTGATGTTCTAATGATTGAAAATAGTTTTCTTCTCTATTTAGCCAAAAAGATTTTGATACACCAAAGGTTTGCTCTAAGCGTTCAGCAATGTTAGAGGTAAGTTTAGAAAAACCATTCAAAAGGCTCTTAAAATTTTCAGGCTCTAATTCTAGGATAGCCATAAGCTCATCGCTAGATAAGGAATTTTTATTTGCTAGGTTCTGAATTGTAGCTCCAGGAGGAGAACACCAATTAGGCTGAAAATTTTGCATATTGCACTCCATCGTCCAAAACCTCTACTAATTTTAAATGAGTAACGTAATCCCAGTTAGTAGAACTTCCTTTGTTATTTAAACCATAGCTGTTATTTGCTACGAAAGCTAATTGGATAGAATCAGTGATCTTGATAATAAGTCTTTCTGGAGACATAGAACTTTGAAAAAAATATGGAACTGACAACAAGACTTTTAACTCGACAAATGAGCTAGATGCTCTTATGTCTTCAAGAATTGACATAAAAGTATCTGCACAAAAACCAAATATTTGTTTTAGCTTTAAGTACTGGCTGCAGGTATCTCTAAGTTCCCTAGAGCTAAAGGCTATTTCCACTTTTACCTTGTTATCTTTCAGTCGTAAATAAGTTGTTATATTACTTGTTTTTAGTGGTTTTTGTCTAGGTCTAGTTATATAAGGTTCAAAATGAGCGAGGGTTTTTCATATTTAAGAAAACAATGTGAATAGTTAAAAATTAAATTAAGCTCGTTTAGCAGCATGGATGCTGCGTCACTCTGGAGTTTAAAATCTCACTTAGAATCCTCTTTGATTAAATCTGTTTATCCGCAAAACTAGCTTGAGTCGTTGGAACGACTCACACCCCAAAGCAACAAGCAAATCAAAACGAAAATTCAGGGATGAATGGTGATCGCCGAATGGACTCGGCGCTACAATGCTAATAAATATTCTATTAGTTGAAACAACTCATTTAAAGCTTTCCTTTTAAAGAGGAAAACTCCTAAAAATAGTTATTATCTGCACATACAGTTAGTTGTCGCATTAGCTTCGACGATTGTTGGACTCTCGTTTAATTTGATAACACGAGGCGGCGGCCAGACACCGCTAAAAGCGTTTGGAACAAGAGAAACAGCAACCAAAAGCTGATAAAATTTGGCATTGAAGGCGACCTTTGGGTCGCCTTTTTTGTTTATTAGGAGTGCGCTTTTAAATACTTCATACGTTTTGTGGTTAATTGGTTTTGATCAACCTGTATCTCTTCATCGATTACGATCGAGTTTTCCCAACAAGCTAAATGTAAGCTTTTAAGATTTATTTGAAACTAGGCTTAGAAAGCTTGTCTTTCAAAGAAGAAAAGTTAGAAATAGCAGTATTATGAACGCATACAGTTTGTTGTCGCTTCTGCTTCGACGATTGTTGGATTCTCGTTTAATTTGATAACACGAGGCGGTAGCCAAACACCGCTAAAAGCGTTTGGAACAAGAGTAACAGCAACCAAAAGCTGATTAAATTTGGCATAGAAGGCGACCATAGGGTCGTCTTTTGTGTTTTTGTAATTCAGTTAATTACTTTCCTCATGTATTAAATAGATTATAAGGATGTCTTAAAAAAATAAATAATGGCGCGCTTGCTCGTCCTATCACCGTATCTAGAATTAGGTGATTCTTCCTAGGCAAATCCTAACACGCCATTATTCACAATGTACTCGAGTACGTTGTCGACATGGTCAGTATGCAGCAAATAATTTTTGATTCGAGTGTTGTAGCGTTTGTACTTACATTAATTGCAAAATTATTCTTGAAAACCCTTCATTAAACCTTCTCTTTTTACCAAAAGATTCAACCTTTGACCTTTATGATAATTACAAATTCGTTAACAGAGAACTGTTGCTCTCATACTCAGTAAATTGAGCTAAAACCTTATTTCTGCGGTAGTTACTGTCTATCGTGAATGTTTGAGCATATAGCACAAAAATATGGTCGTTTAGGTTGCGTTACAGCCTCACATTATCTCATTCAATTATCTCCCATTTCACTTTTGCGCCTTTTTTGCATTTTATTTTCAAAAGGGATCTTGGTGAGTGATTTTATGAAAAATGTGTCTGAGTCTGTCTCTATTGTCGCGGAGCGGCATAAATAGAGACAGACGGGGTTTACAGCTTTGAGCATTGGCTTTAAACACACGCCAAGCAAGATCTCGGGTGTTTTATTTGTCGCACTTTCTGCGATATGCAAAACGCACATTTTGCTTGATGAAATGCGGAATATTAGTGACTAGGAAAGTTACTTTATACAGCCTATCCCCTTTATCAGATAGGCCATCGCATTGACATTAATGCTTTTCATGTAGGGCCGACCGTCCCATTAACACGGTTTAATACTAACCATTTTTAGGGGAATTCATGAAAAAATTAAATAATCACGAATCGAGAAATTTTGGTTATGGAAAACAGTTAGCCTTTGCAGGTAAGCAGGCACTTCTTGACCGTTATGGAGAAGGGAGATTTGCAACACAAGCTAGCCATTATGCGCGCTTTAAGCAATTTGCTGATTGGTGCAAAAATAACGGGATTAGAGATGCAAGAAAAATTGACTCAGACATAATTTCTGCGTTTGCAAACTCGCTTTCTGAGCGAGTTAATAATAACAGTCTTTCAGTTAGTTACGCTCAAAATCAATTGTCTACTGTCAATGTCGTACTCTCTACCATGCGTGGAGATAAATCATTAGTTGTTTCTCCGTCATCTCTTGTAGGGGAGCGCTCACACATTAGGCAGAGCGTCCCCCTCTCATTGAGCAGAGAACGCTATGAGTTAGCGCACCAGAAGTTGCTTACAGTTGATTCAAAACTCACTTTAGCATTTGCTCGAGAATTTGGTATGAGGTTACGTGAGGCGGCTTTATTTAGGCCAATGGATGCTGTTACAGAATGTTTTAAAAAAGGCGGATTCAATATCCATAGAGGCGTAAAAGGTGGCCGACAAGCTAAAAGGTTCATAACGCCAAATAGTCGTCAGCTCCAGTTGTTATCACATTCTCAGCAAGTTTTAGGGCATAGGGCGCTAGTTGATAGAGTAGGGAATTATGCAGAATGGAAAAACCGGTTTTACAGAGAATATGAAAATTCAGGTGCGCATGGGGTCATTGGTAAATACCATGACAACAGAGCTGCGTTTGCCTGTGAAATGTATAAGAAAATAACAGGTTCTCCTGCGCCTGTCGTAGCAGGTAAGCGATTAATCTCTAGAGAGCGCGATAAGGATGCCCGCTTAAAAATATCACTTATGCTTGGTCATGGTCGCATTGATGTTGTTTCACAATATATTGGCTCGATGAGATGACTGAGGTTCAAGAAAAGCAGATTGAGGGAGAAGTTTTCAGGATTATGCGGCACAAGCTAAAAGGGAGAAATTGTGATGTTGAACTGAAATGCTGGCAAATGGTAGCTGTTTGTAAGTTGATATATCAAAGATTCGGTGTGAAACCATATAAGGTGCGTCTTAAGCACATCATTTGGTATCTTGACGAAGAGCTGTTTTGGATCATCTCTGAGAATACGGCCTATCGCTATTATCTAGCAATTAAATCATTCTGTGAGTGTATTGATAAGTGGGGGCACTGGCAAAGACATATAGTGAAAAGGTCGCTAAGGTTATAAGTTTAAAGGTTTTTACTGTTAAGGTGTTTTATTTTTGAATAGTTGGCAGGTGATGAGTTGCGCAAACAAAGCAGATTATTATACTATTCACCCTTTGGCCCTGAAATGGGGATAATCAATAAAGGATATAATAATCCATGCGTCTACTTACTTTTATTTTTTTATCATCCACGCTGATTTCTGGTTGTAGTTTAACCAGTTTGGTTTCTATACAAAATCAACCCTGCGAATACTACCAATCAACTGATGAAACAGGCTCTTTAGGGAAACTGGTTGAGTTAACTGTTGGCGGAAAAGTTTTAGATTTATTCGCCCTTACTCCAGCAAATGACTCATCGGATACTATTGAACCATACTACATTTCTTTTGGGACTTGCAAATTAAACCTCTATCGCGATATTTCAGAAATTAAAGGTACGTCGTCCTATTATTCAGAAGTAATACTTAGGAATGGGGAGAAGCTAAATATACCTACACATAAGTTTAATAGCTTACATGTTGTTTCTAGATATATAGAAAATAATGAAAATGTAGATACCTATAAGACATCTTTATACAGTCCTAGTTATTCTGATTCCGGACAGGGTTGGACACATATTAAAGTGACTGATGAGCAATTAGAGCCTAAAGCCCTAAATGAAGCTCGGACGCATTTACTAACTGAGATAGAAACTAGATTTAAAGAGCGAAAATTACTTGAAGAGAAACTGTTAGCAGAGCAGCAAGAGCGTGCGCGAATTGAGCAAGAGAAACTGTTAGCAGAGCAGCAAGAGCGTGCGCGAATTGAGCAAGAAAAGCTTAGAAAAGAAAGGATTGCTCAACAGCAAAGAGAAAAGAGGAAGATGGAAGTGCTTTTATCTCTTGATAGCCAAGGGACTGCATTTTGTAAAAATGGTGTCTTAAAATACACTTCTCCTCCAATTATTAGGAGCTGTGGTGGCATTGCGTGTCCTTCACATATACCAAGAGAAGTAAATGGTTATATGTCAGTATATTTGGAGCGTTATAACTCTAAAAATGACACAATGAAAGTAATCGTTAATGGTTGGTCAGCAGTCAACAAAATTTACTATAATAGTGAACCAACTTTTGAAGGGATGCCAACTACGCCTGGGGTACATCTTTACATTCCTAATGCTTCTTCTTGGGAGCTATGTAGCGAACGAACGCCTTTATAAAATCTGTAGATATTTTGTAAAACAGTCCGATTGACTAATGTAAATCGGACTGTTCTGGGTTTAGGTGTGTGATTCATAGACACCCTTTCTATACTTGGATGTTATGAACGATGAAATTCAACAAAGACTTAATTGGATAAAGCTTTATCAAGAAACAAACAACGCAGGTTTGGTTTGCCCGCGTTGTGGAATATCTAGACCAAAATTACGAAAGTGGTGATCTAGGTATCAAGAGCAAGGTCTTGATGGCCTTAAAAGTTTAAGTAAAAGACCTCACAGTTCACCAAATCAAAAAATATCTCCAGAATTAGAAGCTAAGATTTTAGTCTTAAGAAAATCTAGAAACTTAGGTGCTCGAAGAATTCAAAGTGAGTTGCTTAGAAATGAGCAAATTAAGTTAGGGTTAGCTACTATTCATAAAGTGCTTAAAAAGCATCAAGTTGACCCTATTGTTATTTATCGTAGAAAGCCTGACTTCAAAAGATACTCTAAGCCTATTCCTGGCGAAAGAGTTCAAATGGACACCTGTAAAATAGCCCCTAATTTATATCAGTACACAACTATTGATGACTGTACACGCTATCGAGTGTTAAGGCTTTATAAACGACGTAGTGCCACTAATACCATTGACTTTGTAGAGTCTGTAATTGAAGAAATGCCATTCCCTATATAGCGATTTCAGACAGACCGAGGAACAGAATTTTTTGCTGAAAAAGTGCAAAAGTTATTCATGATATACAAGATAAGATTCCGACCAAATAAGCCCGCTTCACCGCACTTAAATGGCAAAGTTGAACGCTCTCAAAAAACAGATAAAGCTGAATTTTATGCAACTGTTAATTTGAAATCTGAAGATATTCACGAGCAACTTGCTTAGTGGTAGCACTATTACAATTGGGAGTGACCACACAGTGTTCACAATGGAAAAACACCGATAGAAAGGTATTTTGAAGCTAGTGAACAAACTCTATTTTCAGATGAAATTGAGGGGGGGTTATCAAGCGCATAATGAACGTGTTCAATTGTCCAATTACCGAAGGGATTTAGAGATCGCAAAATTGAAACGATCTCTATGAATAACACAAATTATTTTCATTTAATTTAATCAAATCTGGCGGTTCAAGTTTAGTTTGTACAATTTAGTTCTTCTCTATTTGGCTCAATAAGTATCGAGCCACTTTGTTATGACCTTCTTCTAGAGCATAATCAAAGGCCGTTTTATCATTACTAGGATTTTTTAAATTAGGTTTGGCTCCTCTATTCAGGAGTTTTTTTACTACTGCTAATTCCCCGTTCATTGCCGCAACCATTAAAGGTGTATCAAGTTCATCATCACGCTCGTTAATATTAAACTGATGTGATAATACAATTTCAATAGCATCCATCCTTCCACGCCCGACTACGTAGTGTAAGGGAAACTCTTCAGCCTCTTCAATGATGAACTCAGGTTCGATGTTATCTAGAATGACACTTAAAGCCATATCATCATTTTTTAAAATAGTAAAAATAAGCCTTGATGCTACCATCAAAGGCCACTCCTTACTAAAGTAGGCTGTAATTTCCTTTAATTGATTTTTATTCCAATAAGCTTTATAACTTTTAGATAAGTCAGCATAAATTTGTTCGACACTTTCCTCATCTTCTAGCTTCAGAGCTTTAATAAAAGCATTGACATCAGAATCTACAAGCCCTTGAATGAATGGCTTTGTATTTTTTGAGATGTCAGTACTTGCTCCCATTTCTTTCAGAAAGATAGCAATATCTGCATACCCATTCCTTGCAGCATACTCTAAGGGGGAAACGCCATCTTTGGATTTGAGATTGATATCTGCTTTTAATTTATGTAGCTGTTTAACTACTTTAAAATGACCATTTGCGGCAGCAAAGTGAAGGGCTGTTAATCCATCTTCGTTAACAATATTGATATTCGCTCCTGCATTTATTAAAGCAATTGCACTATCTTGGTAGCTAAAGGAATGTTCTTCGTCAAAAACTGTGAAATCAGGTCTTCCACTTAAGTGCTCCATTAGTGGTGTTCTACCGTTTTTAGAGCGGGCATTTATATTTGCACCCGCATCAATCAAGGTTTGAGTAATTCTTGTTTTTCTGTCATAAGGTTTAACTTCATTATCGTATGCACCTACATGCGTTGCCATATGTAAGGCAACATAACCTTTGCTATTTGCTGTATTAATATTAACTTTTAATTCTATAAATCTTTTTACCGATTCATCAAAGCCATTTTTAACTTGAGTCATCAAAGGTGTGCGGTCATTTTTATCTAAATGATACATATCTGCACCGGCTTTAATTAAAGCTTCTAAAGTGTCGGGGTTAGGTATGAAATGGTTTAAAACTTTTTTTCCATTTACATCAGTTACGTTAGTTGCTTGAGGTGAGATACTTAGCAAAATTTCAGTTATAGGTGTCTGATTTTCATGGTTTATATATTGGAATAGATTGCTTAATGGGGTTAATTTCTTTTCGCCAAAGCCATGGTCAAAACGAGCACCACTTTGGTGCATATATTCTAAAAATACTCTTTTTTCGTCGAGTGTTAGACTTTCTTCTTCAATTACAAAGCTCATCAATGATTTTCCTGATTTACTAGAGTAATTGAGTATGTCTGGATGTTTAGTAAGAGTTTGTTTTAGAAGTTGAAGATTACCATCATCAATCGAGCGATGTACGTTTTTCCAAGCATTATCTATTGATGCTGAGACAACATTACAAAAAACTAGTAACATCAGCACCATAAGAATTCGATACATATTAGAGGCCTTAATTTGTTCTTAAAATAGGGTCAAATTCTATCATCTAAAATAAAACTAAGCTAACTATATATCTATATAAAACAATATGATGGCGTATAGTTAGCATCCATGCTTTTTAGATCTTCTTATTTAACTAATTAAACAGATTATGCAGATTTAACTCTTCTTTTTTCTTTTCAAGTAAAACCTCTAAATCAGGCATTTTATAGTCTCTTAACTCCTTGAAGATTACAGCCCTAGCAAACTTCTTGGTGTAACGATTTGTCATTCTCTCTTTGTCTTGATCTAGGTGTCCTACAATTTGCTGTAGTAGAGACTTGTTTAACTTCTGCTCGATAAAGCTTGTTATGAATGTTGCTCGGAAGCTGTAAGTCACTTTTTTGCAGTTATCTTCATCAAACCTATCTTTGATTACATTGCCGTCATCTAGCACTTTGTTGGTGAACCACTTGCTATACGCAGGCGTGTATTAGCCATTTTTAGGTGTTAAAGAAGGCTAAAGTGAAGCATCCTTTTTAGAAGTACGACGTATTTTATTTACATATTCCATAAAGCCAAGCTCTATGATTTTTGGGTGCAGTGGAACATGACGGCGACTAGCTTCATTTTTTGTCGATTGACCTGCAAGTGCATCATCAATAGTTAGATAATGAATCGTAGTAGGGTGCGAATCGCCTTCAAGTATGATTGTATCTTGATGAACATCACTTGCAGTCAACTGTGCCAACTCGTTTGGTCTTGCCCCTGTAGCTCTTGACAAAATTGGAAGCCAAAATTGCCAGTCGTATTTTGCATTTATAACTAACTCATTCTTGAAAATGTTTGAAAGATCACTTTCAGAAAATGCAGCCCAAGACTTTTTTCTCTGTGCTTTCTTTATTGGTTTTGATTGCACAGGGTTCACCTTAATCAGATCATAGGTATCGTCGTGATCATTTAGGTTCTTAATCAGCCATTTAAAAAATTGCCTGAGTTTTTGGCGATATTTATCTAAAGTTGATGCAGCTAGCGTGATATCAACGTACTCGCTTGTACCGTCTTTTTTAGTTCTGAGTACTTTGGACCAGTCAATAGCTTCAATCTCCTCTAAAGAGAGGGTTTTGTAATGCTTTGCTCTTGCTTTAGGGCAATTCTGCATTGCTTTAAACATTCGGTCAAAATCACGGCTTTTATACTCATTTATTGGTTTATTCCCACAGTAAAATAAGAGCTCATGAATAGCTTCATTCAACTTTTTAGCTCTATCGTTTTCTTTAGAATTACGATAATCGGGTTCTTTGTCCCATAGCTCCAGATCTATCCCAAAATAATCTTCAAGGTAAAGTTTTAATGCTTGCTCTAATGTCGGAATAACTAGCGTCTCTTTTGGTTGGATGATGCTGTTGTCAGCAACGCCGAAATCTGCAAATTTACTGGCGTGCATTATTAAATCTTTTTCTTCCTTGTAATCACTTTTATGTCTTGCCTGAGCAAGGCTACCTATAAATTGTTTACGCCTTACAATTTTTGACACAGCAGCTTGAAAAGGTTTGCCATTTAAATCAAATATGATTTCTGAACCTTGTAAAAACTCAGCAAACTGTTGTTCAGCATCTAATCTTAGCGTTGGTGTAGCAGCGGTCTCTAACGTAGCCATTTCTGAGTTCTCTTCACATATAGACAGTGCTTCAACATCAAAATCTTCAACTGGCATATTCGCCAGAATCTGATTTACGTTTGTGCCGTTTAACACTGTACGAATAACTTTTTTAGTTACTAAAATCACTTTTTGAATCTCCTTTAGATCCTGACTTTTAAGTTGCTTATCAAAACGCAGAAGCAGCTCTGAAAACACATTTGCAGCAATAATTGCTTGAGCAGAGTCTTTGGTTCTTAAACTAAATTTTATCTCGCTCGGCAATTTTTTTGCGTTGGTGTTGTTTTGACAATTTTCACGACTGAATCGCTTGCGGAGATAATAAGTGCCATTTCTAGAAAAAAGGTAATTGTTCCTTTTGACATCGATTATTCGTGATGATGGTTTTTTGAACGAATCTAATTTCAAAAGTGGTTTTTTGCTAAAAAGAGAACAATTCGGAGTCAAATTTTCCTCATAAGGAGAACTCGGAGAAGGAGAACTCGGAGAAGGCACACAAAATGAAAAAATAGATTTTTGGGCAATGTCAGAGTCTACAAAACAACTAGTCTCAATTTTTTTTTTGGGTTCATATGTGCCTCGATTTGAGGCTGGCATGTGGCTCACTCTGTGTACCACTAAGATAGAAATGCTCTGGAGGGCTTGATTTTTAAGGTTTAGGAAGAATCCTAATCAGCCCCTGAATTTGTATTCAGAGTCACAATGTGACTTAGTGATTGCACTCTAACGTCTATATATGCGCTTCGCAATCATTAATCTCTTTAAAAGTTATCATTAATTAATAGGTTGGCTGTTATTTATTCGGGTTGAACATTAGTTGAGCATATTATAGACGTGAGTAATCGAACTCATTAATTTATAGGATGAAATACTCGACTTATTGCTAAGCTCTTTTCAGATTTGGTTGCTTTATGCTTGTAGCATCAAATAATACCAACATCCGAAGTAGGAGATGTGATGACAACATCGAATTTAGATAACCGAGGCGACTCAGCCCAACAAGACAGTTATCAAAATTTACACCGTGCAAGTTCAGAATTTAAAACACGCGACGAATATCTAGAGCATGAATTGCAAATCATGCAGCCGAAACGATGGCGTCCAAACCTGCCTTTTAAAGATTACCGATTTGAACTAGAAGACACCATTCCTGCCATGGCGGGGACCATAGGTAAAATTGTGATGGTAGGGGCTATCGCAGCAACATTTGCAGCACCTTTGGGGCTAGGGGAAGGGTTCATTCTTGAAAATGTGCGCTATGAATTGTTAATAGTTGCTCTATTTATTTTGCTGTTCTCTGGTTTTCTATTACCAACCGCAAACTTAGCTGGTACCCATGGGCCTTTAATTCCACTTATTCCTATTGTGGTTGCGGCGGGTGGCCACCCTATGGCATTTGGTTTGCTTATAGGGGCGTTTGGTTTAATGCTCGCAATAAGCAAAGGCGGGAGTGTTTTGGCTGGGCTTACCAGTCGAGGAGTCTGTGGTGGTTTGCTTTTGTACCTTGGGTTTATTGGCACAACTTCGCAAGTAAAAAAGCTGTTTGCATGGGCTGAAGGAATTGATATGTCTCATATCGCTTTCATAATTATTCTCAGTACCATCGTTTTATATGCGTTATTAGAGCACTTTAAAAAGCGTTGGCTGGCAGTGCCATTAAGTTGCTTACTTGGCGGTGGTGTTGCTTTTGCGCTTGGCGCGCCATTTGAGTTTAAAACAGGCCCAGGCTTACCAAACATGAATCCTATGTATTGGTGGGGTGAAAATTCGGGTTGGATGCTAGGTTTACCTACGCTTGAAAGCTTTATTGTAGTACTGCCTTTTGCCATTTTAGCTGTCGCTATGTGGTCGCCTGACTTCTTAGGTCATCAAGTTTTTCAAAAAATCAGTTATCCAGCGCGTACCGAAAAAGTACAAATGAACATTGACGATACGATGACGAGTGCGTCTATTCGTCAGACGTTCGGCTCTATTTTAGGTGGTGCTAACTTCACCTCATCTTGGGGGACTTACATTGTGCCAGCAGCCATTGCGAAACGTCCAATTCCTGCTGGAGCGATTTTAACGGCATTGTTTTGTGTCATTGCTAGTATCTGGGGTTACCCAATGGATTTAGCCATTTGGCAGCCAGTATTGTGTGTAGCCTTAATCGTTGGAGTGTTTATTCCTTTGCTTGAGGCGGGTATGGAAATGACGCGAGAAGGTAAAACAACTCAGTCAGCAGCCATTGTTGTTTTCTCATCTGCGTTAGTTAATCCAGCGTTTGGCTGGTCGTTAACTATGCTTTTAGATAATTTAGGTTTAATTGGCTGTAAGGAGCGAAGTAAAGAGCTGAGTTCTATGAACCGTTGGATCATACCTTTAATTATGTTTGTAGTGTTAACAGGTGTCATGGCACTTGTTGGCTTGTTACCAGGTTTACCTGCAATTATGCCAAGTTTTAGATAAATCAAATGGGCAGAGTAAAGTGAGCTCTGCCTTTTTATTCCTTTCCTGTATTAAGTGTCATACTCAACTGTTACCTTATCTTTTTTAGTATTTACTACGCGATATTTTGCCTGTAATGTACAGTTTAAGTTTCTGATTTAGCTACATGTGTAAAATAATGCTTTATTCTTATTTTTATGTTTTTACTTAAAGCACTTGTTTTTCTTGTCGATAAGTTAATGTAACTAATAGAAATATTTTAATAGAGTGTTTAATATTTCAAATGCTCGAAATCTCGCCATTTACAATTCTTTAAGCTTTGTAACTTGATTGATCAAAATCAACTTAACAATACCTGAAGGTTGTGGTGAAATGGCCTGGTCGTGTTTTAGTCAATAACAATAATAAATCATAGTGTGGAAAGACTTATGTCATTGTTTCGTTTTGATGAGGGTGATGGATATGTGTACTTATTGTCACACCCTGTCGAGTCAGGGTTCCCTGCTAGTGCTTCACAGCTCCTAGAGTTGTTAGAACAATCTAGTTATGCTGACTTTGAAGTTATACATGCCAATATAGGTAAGTTATTTTCTTCGAGCGATGATTACGGGAAAGATTCATTAGTCGTTGCTAAAGCGATTGATGCGTCAATCATGATCAAAGTTGATGAATCCAACATGATGGCTAATGCGCAAGTGACTACTGCTTGCGGTGGAAAAATCGTATCTCTAGATGATGCGAAAGCGGCACTTCAAAAAGCCGGCGTTGTTAAAGGCGTAAATCGAGATGCACTTGAACAATGTTTAGGACAGCAATTCGAACAACCTCCTGGTTCACAATATAGTGCCATTGTAGCTCATGGCCAGCGTGCTAAAGACGGAACTGATGCACGGTTTGTGCGTTTATGTATGACAGCGCAAGATAGAATTTTAAGCCCTCAAGAAAAAGACGGTGGCAAAGTAGATATGCGCGATTTAGGCGCAATAATCACTGTCAAGCCGGGTAGTCCACTGATGAAGCGTATTCCAGCAACCGAAGGTTCACAGGGTTACTCTGTTTTTGGTGATGTGATAGAGGCTAAACCAGGTAAAAACTTTGCGATTGAAGTACTTGAAGGCACCAAAATCTCCGACAAAGATCCAAATTTATTAATTGCAGACGCGAAAGGCGTACCAGTAGCGCTACCAAGAGGTATGCGTGTTGATGACGTATTATGCTACAACGATGTTGATGTCAGCACAGGGCATATAGAGTTTGATGGTTCTGTGATCATCAGTGGCGACGTTAAAGATGGTATGAAAGTGAAAGCGACTGGCGATATTACCGTGCTTGGTTTTGTTGAGTCTGCTGACTTACAAAGCGAAAATGCCATCACTATTGTGCAAGGTGCAATAGGTCGCAAAGTTACAGAAGAACTCGACTTTTCATGCTTTATACGTGCAAAAAGAAGTATTTCAATTGGTTATGCGCAATATGTTCATATTGAAACACAGCAAGATTTGTTAATTGAAAAGCAAGCATTGCATTGTAATTTATCTTCTAGAAGACTTATTCGGGTAGGAAAAGGAGACACACCTCGAGGTAAGTTAATTGGTGGAAAGGTTTTAAATGCATTACGTATTGAGACTGGTGAATTAGGCGCCCCTTCTGGTACCAAAACACATATTGCCATTGCACAGTCTTTTCATGAACTAAAAGATAAACAAACCGAATTTAAGTTATTTGAAAAACGTTTGTCTGAAAAAGCAATTGCGTTGAATAAAGCCAAAGCAAAAGCGGCAAAAGCTCCTGAAACCCCTCAAAAAACAGCTTATTTAAATAAACTTTTGGCTAACGAGAAGCAGTTGAATGCCCACTACCAACGAAATCAACGCAACTTAAAGCTCGTTCAGCAAAAGTTGAAGCGCTTATTGATGAGTAGTCGAGTCAAGGTTAATGATTTAATGCACCCTGGCATTGAGGTAACAATAGCCAGAGACTCTAAGCAATTTACGCGAATTTACCCACCTCATTTAGTCAAATTAGATGAAGGCAAGATCACCCAGCAGTTTTTGTCTTAAAATTTTAAATTAAATTTCACTTATCAATTAAAGGCTCCTGTGTTTCGGAGCCTTTACATTTTTTTTCCCTAGAAATTATTTCATCTTTAAAACTTTATATAAATCAAGCTTCTGTAGTTGGTTGTAATCTTTTCCTTAAAAAAGTGTGCAGCTTTTTCTCACACAACTGAAATTTGTTCATTTATGAATCTTTGACTAAATTGAAGGTTAGGTGTTGACACCGGTGTCAGCTTTGTGGCTCAATAATATGACACCGGTGTCAGGTTGAGGTGAGAGACAACCTGATAGCGTACCTTTGAACGGGTAAATCTAAAGATGCTCGGTACATTTAGAGTGGAGTCTTTAATTGTACTGAGCCTTTTATCCTCTTAAATTTTGAGTAGAGTAGAATTTTATGTTACATCCTCGTATCCAAGCCGTCACAGAGCGTGTTATCGAACGCAGCAAAGCAACACGCCAAGCCTACTTAGCACGCATCGAAGAAGCAAAAAAACAAACACGTGTGCGCGCTGGTTTAGGATGTGGCAACCTAGCTCACGTTATGGCTGCATGTTCAAGCTCAGATAAAGATCGCCTTAAAGCTGATGAACAACCTAACTTAGCAATTATCAATTCATACAATGACATGCTTTCGGCGCATGTGCCTTACCTTGATTTTCCACCGCTAATTAAAAAGATTGCAGAAAAATATGATGCAACTGCACAAGTTGCTGGTGGCGTACCTGCTATGTGTGACGGTGTGACTCAAGGCCGTGACGGTATGGAATTATCACTGTTTTCTCGTGACGTGATTGCGATGTCTACAGCCGTGGCACTTTCACACGATGTATTCGATGGTGTTTTCTGTTTAGGTGTGTGTGACAAAATCGTACCGGGACTATTAATTGGTTCGCTTTCATTCGGTCATTTACCTATTTTCTTCTTACCAGCAGGCCCAATGCAGTCTGGTATTCCAAATAAAGAAAAAGCACGTGTACGTCAAAAGTTCGCACAGGGCTTAGTATCTCGTGAAGAGTTACTTGAAGCAGAAAGTGCGTCATACCACAGTGCAGGTACTTGTACTTTCTACGGTACTGCAAACTCAAACCAGATGCTAATGGAGATCATGGGTCTTCACCTTCCTGGTAGCTCTTTCATTAACCCATACACTGAATTACGTGATGGCCTTACGGGCAGTGCGGTTGAGTTAATGCTCAAGCAACTTATTGAAAGTAAAGATGCAAATCCAATCGGCGAAGTGGTTAGCGAGAAAACAGTGATCAATGGTTTAGTTGGTTTGCTAGCTACTGGTGGTTCAACAAACCACGCAATTCACTTAGTTGCCATGGCGAAAGCGGCTGGTGTTCAAATCACCTGGAAAGACATGGCTGAGCTTTCTGAAGTTGTGCCTCTATTAACACGTATTTATCCAAATGGTTCTGCGGATGTTAACCACTTCCAAGCAGCGGGTGGTATGGGCTTCTTAATGCGTGAATTACGTGACGGTGGCTTCTTACATAATGATGTGAAGACTATTGTTGGTGAAGGCCTAGATGCTTATACCCAAGAGCCAGTGTTAGATGTTGATGACAACCTAATCATGTCTAGCAACACAGGTCCGAGCAAAGTGAAGTGGGTGCCTTGTCCTGAAAACTCACTAGATGAAGAAGTACTTCGCCCTGTGAGCAACCCATTCAATAAGCAAGGTGGCCTTCAGCTACTAACAGGTAACATCGGTAAAGCGGTTATCAAGGTTTCGGCTGTTCAAGAGCAACACCAATTTGTGAGTGCGCCAGCTAAAGTCTTTAGTTCTCAAGCTGCACTACAAGATGCGTTCGCTGCAGGTGAGTTAAATACAGACTTCATTGCGGTGATTAAAGAGCAGGGCCCTAAAGCGAAGGGCATGCCAGAACTTCATAAATTAACGCCTGTAATGGCAACCCTTCAGGATCAAGGTTACAAAGTGGCGATTGTGACTGACGGCCGTATGTCTGGCGCGTCAGGTAAAGTACCTGCAGCAATCCACTTAGCACCAGAAGCCGTTGAAGGCGGGATCATCGCTAAAATTCATGATGGTGACTTGATCACACTAGACGCACCAAATGGCGACTTAATTCTCCATGTATCAGATGAAGAGTTAGCAAAGCGTGAGCATGTTATCAGCCATACAGAACCAACTTATGGCACAGGCCGTGAGCTATTCGCAGGATTTAGAAATATCGTAAGCAGTGCAGACCTAGGCGCGAGTGCCTTTGGACTAGAAGAATAAAAGCATTGGGAATGAGGAACAAGATGAGTATTGAAAACATTTTAACATCAGCACCAGTTGTACCAGTGGTGGTGATAGAAAACTTAGAAGACGCAGTACCGTTAGCAAAAGCGTTATATAACGGTGGTCTAAAAGCACTAGAAATTACTCTTCGCACACCTGTTGCGGCAGAAGCGGTAAAACTAATGAAAGAAGCAGTACCAGAAGCTTACGTCGGCACAGGTACTGTGATTGATAAAGCAACATTCGAAGCATCAGTTGCAGCCGGTGCTGACTTCATGGTGAGCCCAGGTGTAAATGATGAGCTTTTAGCACTTGCTAAAGAAACTGACATTCCATTTTTACCTGGTGCAGCCACACCAAGTGAAGTGATGAATTTAGCGTCACATGGTTTCAAGTTTTTAAAATTCTTCCCTGCAGAAGCTGCAGGTGGCGCACCAATGCTTAAGTCAATTGGTGGTCCATTACCACAAGTTAAATTCTGCCCAACGGGTGGCATTAGCTTAGCAACAGCGCCTAAGTACCTTGCCCTAAATAACGTCGTGTGTGTTGGCGGTACTTGGATGCTAGATAAAGAACTTATCGCAAACAAAGATTGGCAGGCGATCGAAGCGCTTGCGAAACAAGCAAGTGAAGTAAAATAGTCGAGGAACTGAAAATGATTAATATCGCAATTAATGGTTATGGCCGTATCGGTCGCAATGTTTTACGAGCGCTTTACGAGTCTGGTCAAAACGAAGAAATTAAAATAGTCGCTATCAACGATCTAGCACCAGCTAATGTGAATGCGCACCTAACTCAGTTTGATTCAGTACATGGTCGTTTCAACCAAGAAGTTGTGCTAGCTGAAAATACGTTAGTGATTGGTAATGACGAAATCACGCTTACGCAAGAACGTGATCCTGCGAACCTTCCTTGGAAAGCGCTTAATGTTGATATCGTATTAGAATGTACAGGTATCTTCACGTCTCGTGATGCTGCAGCTAAGCACATTGAAGCGGGTGCGAAAAAAGTAATCGTTTCAGCGCCAGGTACTGATCTTGATGCAACGGTTGTTCACGGTGTGAACTCTGAAGTGATTAACGCTTCTAGCAGTATCATTTCAAATGCATCTTGTACAACCAACTGTCTTGCCCCAGTTGCTAAGGCATTAAATGATGCAATTGGTATCGAACAGGGTAGCATGACAACTATTCACGCTTACACAAACGACCAAGTTCTTACTGATGTTTATCACCCAGATCTTTACCGTGCGCGTAGTGCAACTCAGTCTATGATCCCAACTAAAACAGGTGCTGCAAAAGCAGTTGGTTTAGTGCTACCTGAGCTTGCTGGCAAGTTAGACGGCATGGCGGTTCGTGTTCCTACAGTTAACGTATCTTTAGTCGACTTAACATTCATTGCTTCTCGCGAAACAACTTCTGAAGAAGTTAATGCTGCGGTTAAAGCGGCTGCAACTGAAGGTGCAATGGCCGAAGTACTTGAGTACAACGAACTTCCGCTAGTTTCAATTGACTTCAACCACAACCCAGCGTCATCAGTATTTGATTCAACGCAAACTAAGGTTGATGGTAAGCTTGTTAAAGTTATGGCTTGGTACGACAACGAATGGGGTTTCTCTAACCGTATGATCGACCAGGTTAAAGCATTAGGCCAATACCTATAAAGTATTCCAAGCTTTAATAATACTTCAAATAGACCACTTTATTATTGAGCTTGGTATTAAAGTTAAAGTTAGCAATAAAAAACCGCTTCGATAAGCGGTTTTTTTATGTCTGGTGAAATATGTTTATCTAATGAGAGAAGTTTAGATATTTCTATTCTTTATTAATAAAAGGCTACGCTTCTGTTTCGTCTTCTTCTGCTTCTAATTCAGGTAGTGGCCAACCCCCTAATGCTTGCCATTTATTTACGATAAAGCAAAATAACTCGGCTGTACGTTCGGTGTCGTAAAGGGCTGAGTGAGCTTGGCTATTATCAAACTCAATACCGGCTGTGCGGCACGCTTTTGCAAGCACAGTTTGGCCTAGTGCAAGACCTGCCAAAGAGGTGGTATCAAAGCTAACAAACGGATGAAAAGGCGTGCGCTTTATTTTATTGCGCTCTATCGCGGCATTTAAAAATCCATGATCAAACGCGGCATTATGTGCAACAACAACTGATCGAGAGCAACCCGCAGCTTTTTGAGCTTTTCTCACCATTTTACAGATTTCTTTGATCACAACATCTTCATCTTCAGCACCACGTAATTCTGAAAATGGGTCTATACCGTTAAATTCAATGGCTGCTTGTTCGATGTTTGCACCTTCGAAAGGCTTTACATGAAAGTGTAGAGTTTGATCTAAACTTAGAACACCCTCATCATCCATTTTTAAAGTTGTGGCAGCGATTTCTAATAGCGCATCTGTGTCTTTGTTAAAGCCAGCTGTTTCTACGTCGATAACTACAGGAAAGAAACCACGAAAGCGTTGGGAAAATAAAGTTTGCTCTTGATCTGCCATAATGCACTTATGTTATGAATTTAAGGGGCGTATTATACTGTTTAGATAGATTTTTGCGACCCGAAATATGTCTCAGTTATTTAGACTTACTGAATGATAATGCTTGCGGCATATTTCTTGCTTTTGAGTTGTTGAGATCATCAAAGCGGCATTATTTTGTCAGTACGGAGAACGTTGTGAAGTACAAAGCATATTTATTCGGTTTAGGACTGTTATTTGCAGACATTGGATTTGCAGATGCGGCTATGCGTCAGTATAGCGCCAATGCAGACAGTTCAAATTGGGATGTAAATAAGACCAAACGCCTTTCTTGTGCTTTGCATCATGAAATCCCATATTATGGTGAAGCTATTTTTAATGTCGTTGCGAGCAAAAATAAAGATCTGACTTTTAACCTCGACATGGTCGTTCGCCCAGAAAGCTATGACTTTGCAGGTTTGCAATCTGTACCGCCGCAGTGGCGAGCAGGGGTACCTGTACGTGATATCAGTAAAATGCAGCTGTTAAAAAAGTTTGATGGCGAATTAAATAATGATGTCTCTTGGGAAATGTTGACTGAGCTTGAAAAAGGCTTTCACCCAACTTTCTATTACAAAGATTGGCAAAATAGTGCAGACCGCATCTCAGTGGCGCTCTCTTCTGTAAACTTTCGTCAAGCTTATTGGGCGTTCTTACAGTGCCGAGATAACTTGCTGCCATACAGCTTTGAAGACATTGCCTTTACGGTAATGAATTATAAAAAGAACTCTAGTGATTTAACTAAATCGTCTCGTAAACGTCTCGAGATGATAGGCGAGTATCTTAAAAACGATGATAATATTGAATCTATCTTTATATCGGCTTATACCGACAGTTATGGTGGTAGATGGGTTAATATGGAGCTTTCGAAAAAACGCGCTAAAGCGATAAAAGACTATATGGCGAGTATGGGAGTGCCAGCCGATAAAATTCAAACAGAAGGGTTTGGTGAGAAGCGACACGTACAACCCAATGACAATGCCATCGGTCGGGGTAAAAACCGTCGAGTAGTTATTCAGATAGCAAAACCTTAATTATCGATAAAAATATATAAAAGGCGACCTAAGTCGCCTTTTCTGTTTTAGTGCTTAAATCTTATTACGAATAAGATCTCTGACAATAAAGCGGTTAGGGTGAATAGCCTCATTGACTCTTAAACTATAAGGGCTTGGTTCATTACATAGTTTGGCAATCAAATGCTCGGTTGCCAGTGGCGCGCTGCATAAGCCTCTTGCTCCAAAACCTGTAACGATATGCAACCCCGCATAAGGTACTTGTTCTTCAGAGAAACCGTACTGCTTACCTTTGCTTAAGTTTGCATAGGCATGACATAAATCTGCTTTCTCAGGTACTTGGCCGAGCATAGGTAAGTGGTCATTGAAACAGCATCTCACAGCAGCTTTCGCAGAGGTTATTTCACCCAGGCTTTGCGCAAAGTCACTCTGATCATAAAACTTCATTAACTGTGCTTTGTTGGTGACATTATCTTCGTCTTTCAATTCACGGCTTTTGGTGTGTTTATCAAAGGTGGCCCCCATACAGTGATGCCCATCGTTGCTTGGCGTAAAATAACCCTTATGACACAGTACAGTTTTCAATTTATTGGATACTTCACCAGATCTAATATGCGAAACTTGGCCTCTGACACCGTGTAAGCCGATGTCTTTTGTTTGCTCGAACCTGTCGCTGTGTTCACCGGCGCAAACAAATACATCCGAGAATGGTCCAAATCTATTGTCTTCAGTTACTAAGTACCACCCATCTTCGCTTTGCTCTAAAGTTTGAATGTCTGTATTGAAATGCGTTTGCACGTTTTGCAATGTATTAGCTGCGTTAAATACAGCATGGGTTAACTGTGCAGGGTTTACCCAACCAGCTTCTGGAAAGAACAAACCGGAGTAGGGTAATTCGGTACCAGCAAGTTCACTGGCTTGTGACTCATTCACTGAATAAATCAGTGCCTCAGGCCATACCGCTTTTTCTACTAACTTTTTGTGTTGCAGTGTTTTGCTGTCATTTACCGCTTGCAGTAAAACGCCACACCAATCATGGTCATATTCAAAGCCTTGCGCGGCAATATGTTTGTATAGCCTTAATGCATATAAATAGCTGTGGGCATAGAACTCGCTTGATGGGCTATTTTCAGATTGTAGATTCGGGTAAACCGCGCCTTGTCGATTATGTGAGGCGCCTTTTGCAAGTGCATCATCTTGACAAAATAATGTAGCGCTAATCCCACGCTTAGCTAAATGATACAGCAAACAGCTAGAGCCAATGCCCCCACCAATGATGGCAACATTACTGAGTGGTCTTTTCTTTAAGTTATAAAACTCAGGTGTGTTGTGTGCGCTGTTAGCGGTATTTAACTGACCAACAACCATCTCACGTTTGCGACCAAAGCCTTTTACTTTTTTACATTCGAACCCTGCTTCTTGTAAGCCGCGACGCACAAAACCTGCAGCAGTAAATGTCGCGAATGTTGCATTGTCTCGGCTTAGATTCGCCATGGCATTGAACAGCGGTTGTGTCCACATATCTGGGTTTTTGCTTGGTGCAAAGCCATCTAGGTACCAAGCGTCCACAATACCTTGTTGGGTGAAATTCATTTTGGGTAAAGTGTCGTGTACATCACCAAACCATAAATCAAGGACAACACGGCCATTGTCAAACTCAATGCGGTGACAACCTTCAAGTGCAATCGGATAGTGCTTACAAAGCTGTTCTGATAAAGACGTGAGGCTTGGCCAAGCTGCTAACGCTTTTGCAAGCTCCGACTGTTTTATTGGAAATTTTTCAAAAGAAATAAAATGTAACTTTGCTTTGTTACCTTCTATTTGACGCCATTGCTGCCAAGTATTTAAAAAATTAAGACCTGTACCAAATCCAGTTTCTGCGATTACAAAGTGCTTCTGGTCGTGTGAAGTTAATCGCGCTGAAATGTTGTTATTTTCGTAGAAAACATAGTGAGATTCAGCAAGACCATCATCGTTCGAGAAATAAACATCATCGAAGTCGTCGGCAACCGGAGTGCCTGATTCATTAAAGTGAATTTGTGCGTTTTTGATCATGATTAATGCAATTAGGATCGAATTAATGCAGTATTCTACGTGTTTTAATTGTTTTCGTCCGTTGAAATTTAGTAAAAAACAATTCAGAGTACGTGTGTAAGCTGGAAAGCTGACCACTTGAGGTCACAATTCAAAGTAGAATACACAGAATTTAGAAATAAAATTAAGGGAATCACCCATGAGAAGAGCCGTTATTACAGGTATCGGTATTGTATCGAGCATCGGCAACGACAAGAACGAAGTATTAGAGTCTTTAAAAGCGGGTAAAAGTGGCATCGTTTTCAATCAAGAATTCGCTGACTACAATCTTCGTAGTAATGTTTCAGGTAACATCGACATCGACGTTAAAGCACACGTAGACCGTAAAGCACACCGCTTCATGGGCGATGCTGCTGCATTCTCTTATATCTCAATGGCACAAGCGATTGAAGATTCAGGTCTATCTGAAGAGCAGGTGTCTAACGAGCGCACTGGCTTAATCGTTGGTTCAGGTGGTGGTTCTTCTAAATACCAAGTAGAAGCGGCTGATATTCTTCGTGAAAAAGGTGTTAAGCGTGTTGGTCCTTACATGGTTCCTCGTACTATGGCATCTACAGCGTCAGCATGTCTTGCAACGCCTTTCAAAATTAAAGGTGTTAACTACTCAATCAGCTCTGCTTGTGCAACATCAGCGCACTGTATTGGTAATGCGGTAGAGCAAATCCAACTTGGTAAGCAAGACGTTATCTTTGCAGGTGGTGGTGAAGAACTTCACTGGACACTGGCAATGGAGTTCGACGCAATGGGAGCGCTTTCAACAAAGTACAATGAAACGCCTGAAAAAGCATCTCGTACGTACGATGCAAACCGTGACGGTTTCGTGATCTCTGGTGGTGGCGGTATCGTTGTTGTAGAAGAATTAGAGCACGCACTTGCTCGTGGTGCACACATCTACGCTGAAATCGTAGGTTACGGCGCAACTTCTGATGGTTACGACATGGTTGCACCATCTGGTGAAGGCGCGGTTCGTTGTATGAAGCAAGCAATGGCAGGCGTTGAAGGTGACATCGATTACCTAAACACACACGGTACTTCTACACCAGTAGGTGACGTGAAAGAGCTTGGTGCAATTCAAGAGTTATTCGGCGAAAAGTCTCCAGCGATTAGTGCAACAAAAGCAATGACTGGCCATGCCCTTGGTGCTGCAGGTGTTCACGAAGCTATCTTCTCACTACTTATGCTTGAAAATAACTTCGTAGCGCCTTCGATCAACGTTGAAGAGCTAGATGAGCAAGCGCAAGGTCTAGACATTGTAACTGAGCGTCGTGACGTTGAGCTAAATACGGTTATGTCTAACAGCTTCGGCTTCGGCGGTACTAACGCAACGCTTGTGATGCAAAAGTACAAAGGCTAATACTTATTAGTTTTAAGTGTTACCAAGGATACAGCCCAGTCAATTGACTGGGCTTTTTTATGGGTGATGTTTTTGGTATTAAACACAAAAAAGCCCGCAAGATAGCGGGCTTTTGACGTGTAATTGTTAATTACATGACACGCATGCCTGGCTCTGAGCCTTCATCTGGATTCAGAATGTAAATTTCTTTACCACCCGGGCCCGCTGCTAGTACCATACCTTCTGACATACCGAAACGCATTTTACGTGGCTTAAGGTTAGCGACCATAACCGTTAGCTTGCCTTCGATGTCTTCCGGTGCGTAAGCTGACTTAATACCGGCAAATACTTGGCGTGTTTCACCGCCTAAATCTAACGTCAGTTTAAGCAGCTTTTCAGCGCCTTCAACGTGCTCAGCTTTAGCGATTTTTGCAACACGCAAGTCAACTTTAGCGAAATCGTTAAACTCGATTTCATCTGCAATAGGCTCTTTCGCAAGCGGGCTATTAGGGTCAATCTTTGGTTTATTCGCCGCTTCTAAGCTTTCTTTTGACTCTTCAACCATTTTGTTTACTTTATCCATTTCAACACGTTGCATTAGCGCTTTGAATTTACTAATCTCATGACCAACTAATGGTGTTTGTGCGCTTTCCCAAGTTAATTCTGTATTTAGGAAAGACTCAACGTTCGCAGCCATGACAGGAAGAACTGGTTTCAAGTAAGTCAGTAGCACTTTGAATAAGTTCAAACCAAGAGAGCATACTTGGTGTGCTTGTTCTTGTGTGTCTTCGTTTTTGATTAACACCCAAGGTGCTTGTGCGTCGATGAACTGGTTTGCTTTGTCAGCAAGAGTCATGATCTCACGGATCGCTCGGCTATATTCACGGTTCTCATAATGCTCAGCAACGGTGTCTGAGGCATTTTGGAACTCAGCTAATAGCTCAGGCTCCATGATCACGTCACTTAACTTGCCGTCAAACTTTTTAGTGATGAAACCAGCACAACGAGACGCGATGTTTACCACTTTACCAACCAAGTCTGAGTTCACACGTTGTGCGAAGTCTTCTAGATTTAAATCTAAGTCAGTGATGCCACTGTTTAGCTTAGCTGCGAAGTAGTAACGCAAGTATTCAGGGTTTAGGTGGTCTAAATAAGTACGCGCCTTAATGAAGGTGCCCTTAGATTTAGACATTTTTGCACCGTTTACGGTTACAAAGCCATGTGCAAATACATTAGTTGGCTTTCGGAAGTTCGCACCATCTAGCATTGCAGGCCAGAACAGACTGTGGAAGTAAATGATGTCTTTACCGATGAAATGATAAAGCTCTGCATCAGAACCTTCGCCCCAGAATGCATCAAAATCTAAGCCTGATTTGTCACATAGGTTTTTGAAGCTTGCCATGTAACCAATTGGTGCATCTAGCCATACATAGAAGTATTTACCTGGTGCACCTGGAATTTCAAAGCCAAAGTAAGGGGCATCACGGCTGATATCCCATTGCTGCAAACCCTCAGCAAACCACTCTTCTAGTTTGTTTGCCATTTCAGCTTGCAGACTACCTGAGTGTAGCCACTCTTTTAGCATGTCTTCAAAGGCTGGTAGGTCGAAGAAGTAGTGTTCAGAATCTTTTAATACTGGAATTGCACCAGACATCGCAGAACGAGGATCTTTTAGCTCGGTTGGGCTATATGTTGCGCCACAAGCATCACAGCTGTCACCGTTTTGATCTTCTGCGCCACACGTAGGGCAAGTACCCGTTACAAAGCGATCAGGTAAGAAAATTTCTTTTTCTGGGTCAAATAGCTGAGAAATAGTACGCTTCTTGATATGACCTTTGTCGTTCAAACGATTGTAGATCAATGCGCTTAGTTCTTTGTTCTCTTCACTGTGTGTGCTGTGGTAGTTGTCAAACTCAACACTGAAATCTGCGAAATCACGTTGACGCTCAACACTCACGTTTTTCACCATTTCTTCAGGTGTAATGCCTTGCTTTTGTGCATTCAGCATAATTGGCGTGCCGTGCGCGTCATCAGCACAGACGTAATAAGTTTCATGACCACGTAATTTTTGAAAACGTGACCAAATATCAGTTTGAATGTACTCAAGCATATGACCAAGGTGAGTTGGACCATTGGCATAAGGTAAAGCACTAGTGATGAGAATTTTTCTCTTGCTCATAAACGGTTCCATGAAATTTAAGTGATGTTGCTTAACTATTAAACAAACCACTAATTTGAGCCAAAATAAGGAACATTAAAGCCTTAGCTTAGCTGAATTGACTGGTTTTAATGGGTTGAATGTTACATAATTCCGAGGTCTTTTTCATCATTCGAGCACGTTTTATTTTTATGTTTGGACTCAATAAACTGTTTGGCAAACTTAACCCCGAAAAAACGGCGATTTTGACCGCATTATCTCAGTATAAAAGTGCGGTTTTTCCTTTTGGTATTGCCAATGACTGGGTAGAGAAAGTAGATAAAACGAATGATGGTTTTGAGGTGAACCTGAATTTACCCTTTGCAGCAAAAAATGCGCTATTAGATATTGAAGCTGAACTGCTTGAGAAAACACAGACAAAAATTAGTTTAAGTGCTGAAATTGCATTAACTGCGAAAGATAAATTCAAACAAATAAGACACATTGTCTTAGTGGCATCAGGTAAAGGTGGGGTAGGTAAGTCGACTTCTGCGGTGAACCTGGCTTATGCAATGGCTGCACAAGGAGCCAAAGTAGGCATCTTGGATGCTGATATCTATGGTCCGTCGATTCCATCTTTATTTGCTTTAGAAAACGAAAAGCCAACAACAAAAGACAATAAAACGCTGCAACCCATCATTAAAGATGGCATAAAAATGCAGTCTATTGGTTTTCTAGTACCAGCAGAAGATGCCACAGTGTGGCGAGGCCCTATGGCTTCTCAAGCACTTAACCAATTACTGAATGAAACAGACTGGGGCGAGCTGGATTATTTATTTGTTGATATGCCACCGGGCACAGGCGATATTCAGCTCACTATGACGCAAAAAGTGCCAGCCAGTGGTGCGGTGATTATTACTACGCCACAAGATCTGGCCCTTGCTGATGCACAAAAAGGCATCGCGATGTTCAATCAAGTGAACTTGCCCATACTGGGTCTGATTGAAAATATGAGCCACTACATTTGTCGCCATTGTGGTGGCAAAAACCACGTATTTGGTCAGCAAGGGGGAGAACGTTTGGCTAGTCGCCATGGCGTACCATTATTGGCTGAAATCCCTTTAGATATTGAGATCAGAACGCACTCAGAGCAAGGTCTTAATATTGCAAAACAGCCTATTAAGGCAACAGAACATTACACAGCATGCAGTCAACTTATTGCGAGTATGCTGCACTACCAATCAAGCACAGACTCACAAGTTGAGATTGTGATGACGGACGACTAAGAAATGAGATTATCTGATACCCATATTAAACAAGCCATTGCAGATCAAAAAATTATTATTGAGCCTTCACCGAGTGATGACATGATCTCAGGGATCACCCTTGATTTACGTTTAGGTAATAAGTTTCGTGTATTCCAAGATCATGGCGCGCCATATATCGATTTAAGTGGTCCAAAAGACAAACTAAACGATGCCATGGAATCAATCATGAGTGATGAAATTGAGCTGGGCGAAAATGAGCAGTTTTTTTTACACCCGGGTCAACTTGCTCTAGCGATGACTTATGAGTCTGTCACTTTACCAGCGGATTTAGTGGGGTGGTTAGATGGCCGTTCTTCTCTGGCACGTTTAGGGCTCATGGTGCATGTGACTGCACATCGAATCGATCCAGGCTGGTCTGGCAACATTGTGTTAGAGTTTTATAACTCAGGAAAGTTACCATTAGCGTTGCGTCCAAAAATGAAAATTGGGGCGTTAAGTTTTGAAACTATGACAAGTCCAGCTGAGCAGCCTTATAACGCTCGTAAAGATGCGAAATATAAGGGCCAGAATAGTGCGGTGGCTAGTCGCATCAGTGACGATAATTGTAATAATTAAATCAGTATTAAAGATTAAATTTATTTACATTTTTAACCTGGAAGTTCCCTAAAAAATCGACATACTTACTGTTTAAGCGGCAAGCTTAAATTCAAGGAGATGGTATGTCGATTTGGGCTTTGAGGTTTTCAGCAATCATTTTGCTACTTGTTTCTTCACAAGTAAGTGCAAAGGAATTTGATGTCTTCTATCTTGAAGATGTGCCCAACACACAAGTTTCTATTTTAGACGTTCTTCAAAACGACGCTCGCTTTGTTGTTCAAAGTACGAACACTTTATCTATCACTTCAGGACAAAAACATTGGTTCAAGATAGAGCCTAGTTTAATTTCGTTTCCCGACAGTTTTCATTGGGTGCTTCACACAGACCAATTACCGAAAGGTCAGTTGTCTTTCTATTGGGTTCAATCTGGCAAGTTAATCAGTAAATCGGTTTTCTCTCGTCTTAACAATAGCGCACCCGAATATAAGATTTTTCCGCACATAAGGCTAACTTCGCAAAATAGCGATGTAGCTATTTACATCGAAGCGGATAATCCAGATAACAAACAACTTAGTGTAAAGCTATCTACTGCAGAAGAGTTTGATAATTTAAAACAAACACGTCAGTTTTGGTACGGCACTGAGCTTGGTTTACTTTATTTTGTCGGCTTATTCATGTTCTTAATGGCTGCAACAAGCAAATATAAGTATCTCGCATATTTAGGTGGCTATTTCACCTTTATTGCATTGCAATATAGTGTGATCACTGGGGTTATTTATTTTTATCTCCCTGACTTAGCAGCCGATTATGTGTCATCTTTAACTGCTTCTTGGTTATTTTTTAGTGCTGCTGCATGCATCATGTTCAATGCTAAGTTTTTTGCATTGAAGCTGCATTATAAAAAAGCCTACAGAGTGGTTCAGACAACCGCGCGCTTTCTATTAGCTGCAGCCTGTTTTGTTTTAATTTTTCAATCATCTATATCAACAGCTGCACAAGTTGTGAGCTTTACAGCTTTGATAACCTGTATGCTGACGATTTATTACTTTGCATTTTTAAGTCAGCGACCTCTGATAAAGCTAATGTTTATCGCTTGGTTACCTGCATTACTCATTGAAATAGGTCGATTAGGTCTTGAATCTGGCACTATTGCTCAAAGTGATTTGGTTTGGCCCGTCAGAGTCTTGGTTTTTGTTCATGTCATTCTTATTTGCGTCGCCATTTATTTACTAGATAAGAAAAAACAGGATTCATTTTTATTTTATAGCTTACATGATAAAGATACAGGCTTGGCAAATCGTCAAGCGCTTCAGCAATTCCTGGATACTTTAGTCGCAAATAAGAAGAACCATACAGTTTTAGCATTTAGACCCATGATGTCGGATCAAATTAAGTTAAGCTTCGGTGTGGAGTATGCAAGTAGGCGCTTAAGGGTTTTGTTTAAGGAGCTTAAGTCACAAATTAACCCTTACCTTGAAAGTGAAAGCGACCAGCAATCACATCAAATTTATAAGCTCTCTGATGGCACTTTTGCACTCGTGTTGATTGGTGATCTCTCACTGAATCAAATCGAGCAATATGTTTGCGTTATAGCTGGTGTGTTTGAAGAAGGGGTTGAGCACAAAGGCTTTCAACTTTCAGATCAAATCAAAGTCGGGGTTGCACATTACCCCACCCATGCAATTAATGCTGAACTATTAGTGCAAAGAAGTTTATTGGCTTTGGCTGATAACCATTCATTTGGGGTCAACTGGCATATTTATGATCCAAGTATAGCGGCTATGGCTGAAAGGCGATTAAAGCTATCTGCATCGCTTCAGCATGCGATACAAAACAATGAGTTGTCACTGTTCTTACAGCCACAAGTATTGCTTTGCACCGGGCAAGTATATGGTGCTGAAGGCTTGTTACGCTGGCATCATCCAGACTTAGGGTTTGTTGCGCCCGATGAGTTCATACCCATAGCTGAAGCTTCAGGGCAAATTAATGTCTTAACTGAGTGGGTTATTACACAGGGGTTAAGTTATCAGAAAGAAATTGTTGAGCTATATCCAAACCACATGCTTTCTTTGAATATTTCTGGTAAAGACTTATCAAGAAAAGAGTTGATAGTGCAGCTAATTACACAGTTAAACGAGCTTTCACTAGACCCCTCGCAAATCATTTTGGAAATCACAGAATCTGTTGCGATTGCTGGTAAGGGTAAACTAAAAGAAACCATCGAAGATTATCGTCATTTAGGAGTGAAAATTGCGATTGATGATTATGGTACGGGTTACTCTTCACTTGCATATTTAAGTGAGCTTGGTTTTGATGAACTAAAAGTAGATAAACAATTTGTCATGGATATTGAAACCTCGAGTAAAAATCAAACAATCTGTAAGACGACGTGTGATATGGCGAGAAGTCTCGGATCTATGGTTGTTGCAGAAGGGGTTGAGAACTTAGCAAGTTACAATAAGCTTATGCATTATGGCTGTGACATAGCACAAGGTTACTTTATTTCGAAACCCATTAAGTTTGAAGATTATATGCAGTGGTTGAGCCAAGCTAATTTGGCTATTGATGTAAAGCAGCTCCTAGTGCGTTGAAATAACGATAAATACTAGTTTCTAGCTGCTCTCGAAGTGTTTTATCAGGGAACCCCCCTTGTTGGGCGAGCCTACTTTTTTTGACGCCAGACACTAAGTAGTGGTTTTTAATTTCAGAATGGTGGCCGATACAGGATTCAAACGCACGGGCTGTCATTTCTTGCGGCCGGCTGAAATAATTTTGTTGATAGGTTTTGTCGAGCATAATCGATTTTTTGAAGAAGGTGCTTTCTTGCTGACCCGTTTCATCTAAAAAGCAGTGTTTGTAAAAGTTTGAAAGTTCATCATTCAGTGGGTGGGGGTGGTAAGACGCTTCAGTAAGCCATTTCACAGAGGCAAAATCAAAATATTGACTGCTTGGGTATAAGAATTTACAGATGTAATGATCAAAGGCATGCCACCATTCATGAGCCAGTGCCCCTGCGCCAGCGTTTTTAGCCAAAGCGAGTATTTTCCCATTGCTGTCATAATGAGCTTGAACACCTTTTTGTCCGCCTGAACCAAAACTTAAACTGAGTGTTTTTCTTAAACCTATGACCTCGGGGGGAATATTCAATATTTGTGTTAAATCAGCAAGACTGTCGTAAATTAAATTAGCAGCAATAAAACGCTCCTCTTTAGTCACCCAAGCGCCGACCGTGATGGTTTTAAAGCCAAAAGTACGCTTAATATCCTCAAATAAAATTTGATCACCAAATCTATAATCTGGGCCCTGTCTATAAAAGTCACTCGTTAGCCTTGCCATAGTTATTCTTCAAAGTACCTTGCTTTAACATGTCCGGGCATAAATTTGGTTTGTTGTTCAATCATTCCATTAAGTAGGTGTAATAAAGGTTGATTGTCGCAACCGTCAACAATATTAATAAAGTGTCCAACGGCCTCTAAAGTTGAGAGACTGTAGCTTTGCTCTGCCTTACGGATACGGTATTGGTTCTCTGGTATAGTTGAAAAGCTGATTTTCTGTAATGTGTGCAGGCAAGGATTTAAAGCATAAATTTTATTGGTTTTCTTCCAAGTCCCATCAATAACCACCAAGTGAGTGAGCTTTGGCGCAAGTGCTGAGCAATTATATACATCAATAGTATCTTTGCCTGGATATAAAAGTGCAGTGCTTTCTTTAGGAAGATCATTGAGTACTGATGCGAAGTCATTTTCTGATTCACCAATAACAACTTGTATATCGCTTAATTGTAGCTGCAAAAGACGAACGGTATTTTTAGCCAAGTTTACTTCATCAGGGTGCTGCAAAACGACAATCTTGGTGCGATTATTTACTTTTTTAGTGACATAATCGCAGACACATGTTGTTACAGGATAATGACATTTTGTACAGTTTGATCGTTTCATTTTCGTTTTCAAGCTCGTAACCTAAGCTGATTTTATCATATTGAAGATTATCTTTTGCCAACATGCTGGTATTTTACTACATTATTGAAAGATATAACGAAAGAGAGCAGTTATGAATGTAACAATCAATGAAGATGCGCTGGCCGGGATGCAGGCTCTGCTAGGAGAGCAATTTGCTGATACGGTGGCGTTTTGCTGTAGCGAGTTTGAGAGACTCGAAAATGAACTGAGACTGGCATTGAACAATGATAAACAAGAAGCCATTCGCCATGCTCATAGCTTAAAGTCAAATGCGGCCCAATTTGGTGCGACTAGCCTTAGTAATCTTGCGCGTGCGATTGAACAGGGTCTTATTCAAGATGACTTAGCTAATATGGACGATAATATGGCGCGATTGTCGGCTCAAGTCTCTGGTTCAAAATCGCAATTATTACAATGGCTAGAAGTAAATTGCAGCTAGAATAAAATTCATTTCATTTATCTTATTTCCCTCTGGTTTTTGCCGTGTGCTTTAGGCTATGCTGGCTCTATTGGGGGGAAATATGTCAAAAATTACTAAAAGCAATAAATTACATGGCGTTTGCTATGACATTCGCGGCCCTGTTTTGCAACAAGCAAAGCAGATGGAAGATGATGGTTTAAAGGTTTTAAAGCTAAATGTAGGTAATCCGGCCTCATTTGGTTTTGATATGCCAGAAGATATGCACAGAGACATCATTCGAAATCTTTATGCCGCACAAGGTTACTGTGATTCAAAAGGGCTTTACTCTGCTCGAGTCGCTGTTTATCAACATTATCAGCAAAAGGAATTACCACATATTAGTGTAGATAACATTTACATTGGTAATGGGGTGAGCGAGCTTATACAGATGACCACACAAGCGCTGTTAAATTCGGGAGACGAAGTACTTATTCCAGCTCCTGATTATCCGCTTTGGACTGCATCTGTGAAGCTATCGGGTGGTAAGCCAGTGCATTACATGTGTGATGAAGAGCAAGACTGGTTCCCAGACATTGCTGATATTCGCGCTAAAATCACAGATAAAACTAAAGCGCTGGTGTTAATTAACCCAAATAACCCGACAGGGGCAGTTTACGACAAAGCATTATTAGAAGAGTTGGTTAAAGTCGCGCGAGAGCATAACCTGCTTATTTTGAGCGATGAGATTTACGAAAAGATACTTTACGATGGGGTAGAACACTTTTCTATTGCTGCATTATGTGACGACCTGCCTGTTATTACTTTCAATGGGTTAGCGAAAACTTATCGCGCTGCAGGCTTAAGAATGGGCTGGATGATCTTAAGCGGTAATATAGAGGCGATGAGCGACCTTATTACCGGTTTAGATATACTGGCTTCGATGCGTTTATGTGCTAACGTACCAGCGCAGTTTGCCATTCAGCAAGCCCTTGGTGGTGTACAATCTATCGATAATTTAATCGAGCCCGGCGGCCGTCTATACGAGCAAAGAAACATAGCCTACGAAGGGCTTAACGCCATTGATGGCATTAGCTGCGTGAAACCTAAAGGGGCGCTCTACGCCTTTGCGAAAATTGATGTAGAAAAATTTAATGTCACTAACGATGAAAAAATGATGCTGGACCTTCTAAAGCAAGAAAAAATATTACTTGTGCATGGCCGAGCTTTTAATTGGTATAAACCTGATCACTTTAGGTTGGTTTTCCTGCCTCATAAAGATGAATTGATACCTGCGATGGACAAAATGCAGCGTTTCTTTGCAAGTTATAAGCAGTAATATATTTTAAAACATAAAAAAAGCGCCAATGGGCGCTTTTTTTATGTTTATTTCATTTATAAAGGCGCAGGACCTGTGCTTTCCCGTACCACGATAGACGGTGTAAAGTTTGTAATAATGTCTTTTTCTTGCTTACGGCTGCTGCGGGCTTTACTAAACAGTAGACGAGCCGCATGTTCAGAGATCACGTTATTGGCCTGGTGAGCGGTGGTAAGTTTTGGCCAAGTTTGACGAGAGAAGGGTGAATCTTCGAACCCAGAAATAGATAGTTGCGCTGGAATTTCAATGTTCATCAAGCGAGCTGCAAATAATGCCCCCGCGGCAACTTCATCGTTACCACCTAAAATAGCGGTTACACCAAGCTTGTTGTTATCAGCCAAAAGGTGTTTTGCACCGTTGACGCCCGACTCGAAAGAGTAGTGACCTTCAAAAATCAGTGATTGATTAAAACTGATATTGTTATCGGCCAGTGCTTGTTGGTAACCCGCTAATCGTTCTGTTGTTGATTTGTGCTCTTTGTCACCTAACACGAATGCAATATTTTTGTGGCCGTGTTTAATAAGGTGCTCCGTAATTTCGTATGCTGCCGCGAAGTCATTCACTAAGATGCAGTTGTTTTTTCCTTCATTCTGTTCTTCACGACCAGATAGTAAGCGAACATACGGCATATTCATTTCATCAAGCATTTCGATGATATTTTGTTGTTCTGAAAGTGGGGGGGTTAGCACAAGACCTGCAAGGCGAGAGCGTTGGATCATAGTTTTGAACTCATCTTGCATTTGGTCGTCAGTACTACTACAAGGGTGAATAACCAACTCAAAACCTTCATCTCTACAACGCGAAAGTACACCATTTTGCATATCAATCACGTAATAAGCATTCGGGTTGTCATAAACAAGCGCAACCGCGAATGAAGAAGTACCAGCCAGATTTCGCGCTGCGATATTAGGTTGATAGTTCAATTCCTTGACGGCGTCCATAACGAGATCATAAGTCTTTTTACGTACAGAAGGTTCTTTGTTGATAACGCGAGATACGGTCTTCATAGACACGCCAGCTAGTTTGGCAACGTCATTAATAGTCACTTTCATAATTTATTATTCTTCAGCGTGAGAGAGCGAAACGGGCTCTTATTTCATTAAATGGTAATGATGATTAACTATTTTAACCAGGAAAGGAAATAAATAGCATCCTATCTGGAAATAAAAATTTGACTGATACCGGTGTCATTTTAAAAATAATCAGGTATTATCCACATTCTAAAATTGGAAATTAGCCAATTGACAGCGTTGTCATTTTAACTTATGGTTAACTCTGTCGAGTAAAATTAGTGCCGTTTTCAATTTTTAAGTATGTGCACAATCGTGTTTTAGAGGAATGAATTATGAACTGCCGAAGTGAACTAAGTAGCTGGCAAGCACTTGAGAAATCAGCAGAAAGCTTGAAGCAACAACATTTAAAGTCGTTATTTGCAAACGATGAAAAACGCTTTGATAAGTTTTCTACTCAGATCCCAGGTATTCTTTTCGATTACTCTAAACAGTTAATTGACGATTCAACATTTGCTCAACTTATTAAGCTTGCCGAGCAATGCGATATTGCTGCTTGGCGCGAAAAAATGTTTTCGGGTGAAAAAATTAACATCACTGAAGACAGAGCTGTGTTACATACTGCACTAAGAAATCGTTCAAATTCAGTGGTTGAAGTAGATGGCGAAGATGTCATGCCATTAGTAAACGCTGAACTAGAAAAAATTAAAGCATTCACTGAAAAAGTGCGTTCAGGTGAGTGGTTAGGCTTTACAGGCAAGTCAGTAAAAGATGTGGTTGCAATTGGTGTCGGTGGTTCTAACCTAGGCCCTCAAATGGCAACTGAAGCGTTAAAAGCTTACGCAGATGACACGTTAAATGTACATTATGTTTCGAACGTTGATGGTGTTCAGTTACACCAAGCACTTGCAGGCTTAAACCCTGAAACGACGTTATTTGTGATTTCTTCAAAAACGTTTACAACGTCTGAAACCATGACCAATGCACGTTCATCTGTTGCGTGGTTCTTAGAGACTGATGCAAAAGAAGCTGACATTGCAAAGCACTTTGTTGCTGTAAGTACCAACCTTGAGAAAACACGCGCGTTTGGTATTGCTGACGAAAATGTATTTACCATGTGGGATTGGGTTGGTGGTCGCTTCTCTCTTTGGAGTGCTATCGGTTTACCTATCGCACTTTACTTAGGTTACGAGCAGTTTGAAGCTGTTTTGGAAGGCGCTTTCGAAATCGACGAGCACTTCAAAACGGCTAAATTTGAAGACAATATTCCGCTGATCATGGCGCTTTTAAGTGTTTGGAATACCAGCTTTTTAGGTCATACAGCGCAAGCAATTTTACCTTATGATCAAGCGCTACATATGCTTCCAGCTTACTTACAACAGGGTGAGATGGAGAGTAATGGTAAGCACGTGTCATTTGATGGTCGCCAAGTGCCATATACAACTGTCCCGCTTATTTGGGGTATGACAGGGATTAATGGTCAGCACGCATTCTATCAGTACTTACACCAAGGTAATACGATTGTACCTGCTGATTTCATTGCGTCATTGAAGCCTCAGCATAATGTTGGCCAGCATCACGATATTTTATTATCTAACTTCTTCGCACAAACTGAAGCCATGATGGCGGGTGTTGATGCGGAGCAGGTTCGTGCAGATTTAACTGCAAAAGGTAAATCTGAAGCAGAAATTGAGCAATTGATTGCACACAAAATTCATCAGGGTAATCGCCCAACAACGTCTATGATATTAGATGTGGTTGATGCCAAAGCGGTAGGTCGATTAATCGCTTTATATGAACATAAAATTTTCTGCCAAGGCATTATTTTAGAGATTTGTTCTTTTGACCAATGGGGTGTTGAACTTGGTAAAGGTTTAGCATCAGCGATTGAAGCAGAATTAACACTAGAAAACGTTGAGCACCAACACGATAGCTCAACAGCTGGATTAATTGCTTATTACAAGCAAAATCGTTAATGGATTTCGCCTCATCCGAGGCACACCGGTTTCACGCAAAGTGAAAACAATACCTTTGAACGGGTAGCGCTGGAGTTCTTAGGGCCTGTATTTTTGTGAGAGGAATTACAGAGCCCCTAAGACTCATTTTAATCTTTTTCATCATTCCAGCCCCCGTAAAATGCAAACGAATTCAATACCGCAAACCAAGCTTGCTTGGTAAACTACCCAGCAAGCAAGTATGTAGCGCGCCAGAGCCAAACGTCGCGCCTAACCATGTAGAGAGTAAATTATGCTTAACCCTTTTGATATTGTAATTTTTGGCGGTGGTGGTGATTTAGCACTTCGTAAATTATTGCCAGCGATGTATAGAGCTTATCAAGAAGGCAACTTACCTGAAGGCTCTCGTATTTTGCCAACCGTTCGTGGTCAAGAACAACAACAAGAATACATTGAAACGGCACATCAGGCACTTAAGTCATTCTTATCTGACGGCGAGTTTAATGATAAAGATTGGCAAGCGTTTTCAACTTATTTAATCCCTGTTGTGATCAACGTGACTGAAGCGGATGATAACTGGGATGAATTACACAAGATTCTTAATTCAGATGCAGAAGACAAGTCTCGTGTTTTCTACCTATCACTTCCTCCAGCCGTATACGGTCAATGTTGTGAGATTTTATCGACTAAAGGTCTTATCACAGAAACATCACGTGTCGTGGTAGAAAAACCTATTGGCTACTGCGGTAAGTCTGCAGAAGAAATTAACGCGCGTATCGCTGAGTTTTTCAAAGAAGAGCAGATCTTCCGTATTGACCATTACTTAGGTAAAGAAACAGTACAAAACTTAATGGCACTTCGTTTCTCGAATGCATTATTCGAAAACTTATGGGATGCCAAAACCATTGATAATATTCAGATCAGTATTTCTGAAACGGTTGGCTTGGAATCTCGTGCTGGTTTCTACGACAAAGCAGGTGCTTTGCGTGATATGGTTCAAAACCACCTGTTACAGCTACTTTGCTTGGTAGCAATGGAATCTCCGCATAAGTTGAATGCAAAGAGTATTCGTACAGAGAAATTAAAGGTACTGGAGGCACTTCGTCCACTACTTGGCGAAGACGTAGATAATAACGTGGTACGCGGCCAATATGTTCCGGGTGAGTTAGGCGGCAAAATTGTCCCTGGTTACCTAGAAGAGCTTGCAGAAGGCGCGAGTACAACTGAAACATTTGTGGCTATCCGTGCGCATATCGATAACTGGCGTTGGTCAGGCGTACCTTTCTACCTAAGAACAGGTAAGCGCATGAAGCAGCGTTGTGCCGAAATCGTGGTTGAATATAAGCCTGTTTCTCACAATGTATATGGCAACAATGTAGGCCCAGTACAGCCAAACCGCCTTGTTATTCGTTTGCAACCAGAAGAAAGTATTCAACTGACGTTGATGTCTAAAAAATTAGACAAGCACGAAATGCAACTTCAGCCAGTAACATTAAATATTGAGTTAAGCGACCAGTACGAAAATGGTTTCCACTCAGATGCTTACAAACGTCTGATGCTAGATGCTGCGGCAAATAATCCATCACTATTTATTCACAGACAAGAAGTACGTCGTGCATGGAAATGGATTGACCCAATTATTGCGCGTTGGCAAGAAAAGGGTACACCTTCACTTTACCGTGCGGGCTCATGGGGGCCAGAAGCGGCCGATGAGCTTTTAGAAGAGTGTAACCATAAATGGTTTAACGTAGGAGAGGGCGCATAATGGCTAAGTTAACAGAGCGTTTTTTTGATTCAAAAGAGCAGATGACAGAAGCCTTGTCTACTTTATTAAAAGAGCAATTATCGTCAGGTATTGAGCAAGATGGTAAAGCCGTGCTTATGGTTTCAGGCGGTTCATCGCCTGCACCAGCTTATAAATATCTGGCAAACTTAGAATTCCCATGGGAAAAAGTATCAGTTGCTATGGTTGATGAGCGCTGGGTTGATGCGACCCATGAAAAGTCCAATGAAGCATTTATTAAATCAACGCTTCTACAAAACCATGCGGCAAAAGCAAACTTTGTCACAATGAAAAACTCGGCAGAAACTGCAGTTGCAGGGCAAGTTGAATGTGAAAAAGCCTATGCTCAATTAAAAACAGCAGATGTGACTATTTTAGGTATGGGACCTGATGGTCATACAGCCTCATTATTCCCTCATGCTGAAGGTTTAAAGAATGGTCTAGAAAGTACTGATAAGGTATGTGCTATTAATGCTATCGAGAGTGAAGTAACAGGTAGTATCACTGAGCGTATGAGCTTAACGCTGAGCGGTATTGCAGATGCTCGTAAAGTGGTATTGCTTATTTCTGGTGATGAGAAAAAAGCGGTGTACGAAAATGCTAAAGCTGAAGGCTCAGAATATGATGTGCCTTTACGAGCAGTATTGAATCAACCAGATATTGATTTGACGGTATTTTGGACGCCTTAAAAGTTGATACCTATTTTTAGATTAGAACGCGCCATTTGGCGCGTTTTTTGTTTTTTATAGTTCACGATTTTTTTTTAACTTTATACCAATCCGCTTAACAAAGCAGTCTATGTTGAGGCAAGAAAACCTTGTTGTAGCAGCGCTCATGCATCCTGCTATCGCTGAGGTACCTAAATCTATTTAGGCAAGGCAATGATTTCGTTATTTAATTATTCGAAACGAGAAATCTTTAACACAGCAACCATCAGGTTTAATCCCTAAAAATGATTAAGTGTTATTACGGGTTGGTATTACTGATTCATAAATCCTTTATTTGGGGGAGTTTAGTTACAAGGAAATCTCAGTAAAAAAGGCAAAGCCTTTAAAACTGTTATCATTTCACTTCAGAGCAATAATTAACTCAAATTTTAATTGATTACATTGAATTAAATCGAAATAGACATAGACATAATTGTAATTAAATATGTATAATGACAGCGCTGTCATTGAGAGTGGTTATCACCCTTGAATGCTTCTGCCAAAGCAAATAACTCTTTATGTAGACCTAAAATTGAGATCCACAAGGACATTATGTGGCTCAGTTTAATGGTCCGACTTATCCCTTTTATCTATCCACAAACAAATATTTTGTGCTATATTCAGCTTGTTTTATGTAACAAATTGTCTTTCATATACGTAAAATCACTATATTTTCAGAGTGTTACATTTGTTGTTGAATATTTTTTGAGTAGTACAACAAAAAAAATGTAGCGAAATTGTAATTTACGGTGTATGGTTTGTTATTAGATGACAACGCTGTCATCTTCACTGGGCAGAAGTGAATAAAAAACCAACAAAATGATTCAAGGGGAATCCTGTGTTAGCTAATAATTTTAAGAAAAGCTTAATCGCTGCCAACATCGGTCTAGTACTGACTGCTGGCGTATCGGGCGTTGCATATGCAAATGAAGGCAGCAAAGCTCAAGAAGATGTTGAAGTAATTGAAGTACGTGGTATTCGTGCTTCTAAGCGTGAAGATATCAATAACAAGCGTTTTGCAAACGCTGTAGTTGACTCAATTACTTCAGAAGATATCGGTAAATTCCCAGATAAGAACATTGCTGAGTCACTTCAGCGTGTTGCTGGTGTCTCAATTAACCGTGGTTTCGTGGGTGAAGGTGCCGAAGTTTCAATCCGTGGTGTAGATCCAACACTTACTCAAGTTCAATTAAATGGTCAATTTGTTGCTTCAACAGGTTGGTTCTCACAAGCTGCTAACCGTCGTAGCTTCAACATGGATCTTATGCCATCAGAAATGATTTCTGGTCTTGAAGTTTACAAATCACCTGTAGCTTCTATTGATGAAGGTGGCGTAGGTGGTACTGTTGTAATGCGTACTCGTAAGCCATTAGAACTAGATGCAAATACTTTCTTCGGTTCAGTTGAAGCAAACCAAAATACTTTAGCTGATGACACTGGTTTTGGCGCTACAGGTCTTGCTAGCTGGAAAAATGATGATGAGACATTTGGTGTGCTAGTAATGGCATCACAGCTTGAGCAGATTGGTCGTGCTCGTAAATCAGAAAACTACTGGGAAGAGGGCTGGTCAGCTTCAGGTATCGCAGGTTTTGACCAAGACCGTGAGCGTACCGCTTTTGACGTAACGCTTCAGTATGCACCATCAGATAATCTTGATTTTGGCGCTCACTTTTTACGCACTGAACTTGATGCGTTCAATACAAACCAAAACTTCCTAACAATTAATGGTACTAAGTACGAAAATGGTAATGGTCCATATGTATTGTTAGATGCTGATAAGCCAAATACAGCCGATAACCGCCGTTACTTAAAAGGCACAGTTACAGAAGCTGGTTGGTTAGCACAGGATACAAACACACGTAACGCAGTGATGACTAGTAACGTGATGGACTTCTCTGCAACTTACCAAGGTGAGACTTATAAAGTATCAGGTGTAATTGGTAAAACTTGGGCAGATGGTGGTAATGGTGGTAATGCCAACGGTCTTTGGGGCCAACCTGTAAATGCTGAAACAGGTATTACTGTTGATATCGATATGGCACTTGCTAACTCAATGGTTATGGTTCCAAATGGTGTTTCTTTAACTGACACTTCTTGGCAGGTTAACCAAGGTGGTTCACTTGCGAAAGTAGAACTTGAAGATGAAGAAACTTATGCACAAGTTGATTTAGACCTTGAAGTTGATTTCGGTGTAATTACTGAAATTGAAGCTGGTATTAAGATCCGCTCTCACGAATTTACTTCTTCAGCATATGGTGCGACGCTTAAAGATGGTGCACTAGATGGTAAAGGTATTGCCGATTTTGCTGATGGCAACATGACTGATTTCGGTGAAGTTGTTACTGGTGGTACGCCGACATCTTACACTAAGATTGATGGTCAAAAGTACTGGGGTTACCTAAATGCGAATGTTGCTGATTGGACATTCAATAAAGGTGATTGGAACCGAGTACAAGAAGATGTATTAGCACTTTACACTCAAGGTAACTTCAGTGGTGACGGTTTCCGCGGTAACATCGGTGTACGTTATGTCGAAACAGAGACTGAATCACAAGCGTATGACGGTTTACTAGTTGGTAAAGACACATTTAAAGGTGATTACTCTGACTGGTTACCAAGCTTTAACTTAGCTTTAGACCTAAGCCAAGACGTAATCTTACGTATGTCAGCAGCAAAAGTAATGACTCGTCCAGGTTACTCTCAATTAGCAGGTGGTTATAGCGGTCTACCAACTACAACACCTGAAAGTGGTCGTCTTCAAGCTTCTCGTGGTAACCCTGCAATCGACCCATTCCGCGCTACGCAAATGGATATCGGTTTAGAGTGGTACTACGATGATTCTTCACTATTCTCTGTTGCAATATTCAACAAAGATATTGCATCTTTCATTACGACAATTAAAGTTGATGAGACACTTACAACGGTTCCAGTACCTGGTACATATGAAGTAAGTATCCCTGATCAAGGTCGTGGTGGTAAGATCGAAGGTGCTGAATTACAGTGGCAGACTAACTTTGGCAATGGTTTCGGTGCATTGTTTAACTACACATACGTAGACGCGAAAGGCGAGACAGATGCAGGCGGTCAAATCCAGCTTCCAGGTTCTTCACGTAACTCTCTAAACCTAACGGGTTACTACGAAAGCGAAGTATTTACAACGCGTATCGCTTACACTGCTCGTGATCAGTTCTTTGCAGAAGGTACAGCGCTAGGTAATGGTAATGATTCTTTTGATTCACAGTCATTCTTAGATGCGTCATTCACTTGGCATGCAACTGAAAACCTAGACGTAACATTAGAAGGTGTTAACCTAACTAATGAAATTACTTACCAGCGTTTTGGTGGTGGTTTACAGTCTCTTCGTGTAGTAACAGACAATGGTTCTCGTTACTCACTAAAAGCTTCTTACCGCTTCTAATTCATAGCGTTAAGAAAAAGGGAAGGCTTGCCTTCCCTTTTTAATTTCTACTAAATAGAAATATACATATTGTAATGAGTTGTAGAGAGGAAAACATATGGAGATTTCGAACACGATTGATTCAGTTGTAATTGTTGGTGGCGGCACTGCAGGTTGGCTAACAGCTTCAAAGCTTGCAAAAAAATTAAATTCTAATAAGGATGGCGCTGTCTCTGTTACATTAATTGAATCTCCAGATATTCCCACAGTAGGTGTAGGCGAGGGAACTTGGCCTACAATGAGAAAAACTTTGGCTGAAATCGGTATTGATGAAACAGAGTTTATTCGGTTTTGTAATGCGTCATTTAAGCAAGGCAGTAAATTTGTAAATTGGAAATCAGCGCCTGCTTCTTCAGATAATCATTACTATCATTTATTTTCTTCAATTTTAGACCCCTCTGAATTTAATCTTTCTCCATATTGGAACCTTGGCCAAGCCGGAGAAAAAACATATGCTGAATCAGTGAGTACTCAAGGGTATTTGTCTGACCTATTTAAAGCACCAAAAACCATCTCTTCAAAGGCTTATGATGGTGTTCAGAGTTATGCCTACCATCTTGATGCGGGTAAGTTTTCAGAATTATTAAAAAAACATGCGACTGAAAAGTTAGGTGTAAAGTTCTTATCTTGCAATGTCACTGATGTAAATTCACATAATGAAGAAATTATTAGTGTCCACACAGACACTCATGGTGAAATAAAAGGCGATTTCTTTGTCGACTGTACCGGCTTCGCTTGTCTGTTGTTAGGTAAAACTTTAGGTGTACCTTTTAAACCCGTTTCAGATATTTTGTTCACAGATCATGCTGTCGCAATTCAAGTGCCTTATGATGATGATAACTGCGACATCAACAGCTGCACCATATCAACAGCACAAGAAGCAGGTTGGATTTGGGATATTGGGCTACAAAATCGAAGAGGTGTAGGGCATGTCTATTGCTCTGAGTTCATGTCTCATGAAGAGGCAGAGCAAACCCTAAGAGACTATATCGGTGAAAAAGCCAAAGACTTACCTGCTAAATTGGTACCTATGAATGTAGGCTATCGTGAGAAGTTTTGGCATAACAATTGTGTGGCAGTTGGATTATCAGCTGCGTTTGTTGAACCATTAGAGGCATCTGCAATTTTCTTGATTGAAGCAGCCTCTAATATGCTTGCAGATCAATTGCCTAAAGATAAATCATTGTTACCTCTTGCTGCAAATAAGTTTAATGATTCATTTCAATTTAGGTGGAATAAAACAATCGACTTCATAAAGCTGCATTATATCTTATCGAAGAGAGATGAGCCTTTCTGGCAAAAAAATAAAGATCCAGAATCTATTCCGCAATCTTTGAAAAACGCTTTACTTCAGTGGCGAAGTGAACCAGTTAGTGCCTATGATTTCTCACATGTTTATGAACCATTCCCAATGGAAAGTTATCAATATGTTCTGAATGGTATGGAGTTTGAGCAAGACTTAAGCTTAAGTGCTGCTAAATACTCTCAGACTGAACATGCACAAAAAGCATTCGCCCAAATCGATAAAGTTAAAGATATTTTGATTAAAGAATTACCGACTAATCGAGAGCTGTTAAACAAGCTTTCGTCTTATAGTTTTACTAAGGTGTAATTATGAGTGCAATAAAACAAGTCGTTATCGTTGGTGGTGGTACAGCAGGCTGGATCAGTGCTGCATTGCTCGCTAAAAAGCTTAACACTATTAATCCAGAATCTGTTCAAATTACTTTGGTTGAATCACCAGATATTCCCATTATGGGAGTTGGTGAGGGAACTTGGCCAACAATCAGAAAAACGTTAGCTGAAATTGGTATTGCCGAAGACGAGTTTATTCGTGAGTGTGACGCCAGTTTCAAACAAGGTGCCGAATTTGTAAATTGGTATCAAAACCCTTCAGATGTCGGTAAGCATAGCTATTTTCATCCATTGAATGCGACTTTTCATGCGGCCTATGATTTTAATCTTGCACCCTATTGGTTATTAGATAACTCAGAGCATAAATTGCCATATGATATGGCAACGGCATCGCAAAGTTATATTTCGCAACAGGGTTTAGCACCAAAACTTATCACTACACCTCAATATGATGCGATTTTAAATTATTCATATCACTTAAATGCTGCAAAATTTGCTGATCTACTTACAAAACATGCAGTTAGACTAGGTGTAAAGCATATTAAAGCGAATGTACAAAATGTCGCATTAGATACTGCAGGTTTTATTAAGCAAGTGGATACTGACTCTGCAGGCAGTATAATTGGCGATTTATTCATTGATTGCTCTGGCAGTAAAGCATTGCTTTTAAATGGTGCTTTAGATGTACAGTGGAAAAGTATTTCTGATTACATTTTCAATGACACAGCCTTAGCCATTCAAGTGCCTTATGAAGATGAATCTACGGCCATTGCATCAAACACGATTGCTACAGCGCACCAACATGGTTGGACATGGGATATTGGTTTACAGAATCGCCGTGGTGTCGGCTATGTATATAGTAGTAATCACACTAGTGATGAAAATGCTTACGATACATTATTAGATTACATAGGGGTTAAAGACACAGACCTAAGTATCAGAAAAATACCGCTGAATCTGGGTTATAGAGAGAAGTTTTGGCATAAAAACTGTGTGGCTGTAGGGATGTCAGCTGCCTTTATTGAACCTCTTGAAGCATCAGCAATTTTTCTTATTGAAGCTGCTGTTAATATGATTGCTGAACAATTTCCACATCATAGGGATAATTTGAGCTTTGTCGAAAAGCAGTTCAACGAAACATTTACACTTAGATGGGAAAAAAGTGTCGACTTTATAAAGCTTCACTACTGCATTTCAAAGCGTAGAGATACACAATATTGGATTGATAACACAAGTGAAGCGAGTATTCCTAAAAGCTTGCAAGAAAAATTAGCGTTTTGGCGTCATAACGTACCTTCGAAATTTGATTTTGATTATGCGTTTGAACCCTTTGTATTAGACAGTTACTTGTTCGTGTTGTATGGCTTAAAGTTTGAAACTGATTTATCTCTTAAACAAAGTTGCTATTTACATAAACAAGAAGCAGCAAAAAAAATGCTTGAGGTACAGAAGTTTAATCAGCAATTGGCTGCTGGGTTACCAACTAATAGAGATTTAATTAATAAAATTTTAAAAAATGGGTTGTCTAAAATATAAAACACCCCATATCACTCATTGATAAAAAATATTGTATGTAAGAAAAGATTAATTAAACCAGATTATACTTTCAATTTAGATACAAAACCTTTAGCCTTATGGCAAAAGTAATAATTACGTAAATGAACGGAGTAGTATTATGGCGGAGCAACAAGTGCAGCCTTTACATAACGAGAAGCATGCCAACACAAAAGTAAAAAACGGCATCAACGTTGAATTTTTAAAATCACAGCACTTAATGCCAGTAGTAGCGCATGAGTTTGCGCGTGTAGCAACTGAATTCCCAATGGCATTTGTTAAAAACACAGAGACAGGTCAATTTCAGCCAGTTGCTATGTTTGGTTTAGAGCCAGGCGAGAACCTATTTGTACAAGATGGCAAATGGACTGCAGGTTTTGCACCACTAGCGGCGGCACGTTACCCTTTTGGTCTTGTTAAGCACCCTGAAGAAGATCAATTCGGTATTGTTATTGATGAAGCTAGCCCACTAGTTGGCGAAGAAGAAGGTAATGCGTTATTTGCTGATGGCAAAGAAACTGAATACCTAGAGCGTCGTAAAGAAGCACTTGTAAATTATGTTGAGTTTGCACGTGTAACTGAAGCGTTTACTGCTTACCTAGCTGAAAAAGAGCTTTTAGTTCAACAAACTTTAACAGTTGAAATCGCTGGTGAGAAAAAAGACATCAACGGTATCTACCTTGTTGACGAGCGCAAGCTTAATGAATTAAGCGATGAAGCATACCTAGAGCTACGTAAGCGTGGCTACCTAGCGCCTATCTTCTCTTTCTTAACGTCTACTCACCAGGTAGCTCGTTTAGCGCGTCTAAAAGCAAAGCGCCAAGCTAGCTAATTATTAAGCGTTTAAAAAAAGCACCTGAGGGTGCTTTTTTTATGTCTGTAATTTGGTCAATTAAGTTCGACTCGTTTTGTTGCAATCTGGTTGCAAACTTTCCAAGATGTTCAATACCAGTCCTCATTAATACTCAAAATAGTTCGCTTAATTAAGAGCACTGGTATAAAACAAATCCAAGGATAAAATATGAATAAGAAAACCCTATTAGCGGCTATTGGTTTTGCCATATCGAGTTTAAGTGCGATGGCTCAAACGCAACCTATTGCAATCGCCATTCATGGTGGTGCTGGTACTATCGAAAAGAGCCGTTTTACACCTGAACAAGAAAAAGCCTACAGAGCTAAATTAAAAGAAGCAGTGGAAGTCGGTTATAAAGTACTTGAGTCGGGCGGTGAGAGTCTAGATGCAGTAATAGCGGCTATCAATATCCTAGAAGATTCGCCTTTTTTTAATGCTGGTAAAGGCGCTGTTTATACTTATGATGGTTCTCATGAATTAGATGCATCCATTATGGATGGCCGAAATCGTCAAGCAGGGGCTGTTGCAGGGGTAAAAACGGTTAAAAATCCAATTGATTTGGCTCGCTCAGTGATGGAGAACTCTGTCCATGTCATGTTGAGCGGAGCAGGCGCCGAGCAATTTGCAAAACAGCAGGGCTTCGACTTTGTAGACAATAGTTACTTCGATACTAAACACCGTTATGAAGCCCTTATCAAAGCCAAAATGAAACTAGATGCGGCTAATAAAACTAGCAAAGATTACCAGGCTGCACATCAAGCACTTGAAAGTGAATATAAGATGGGCACAGTCGGTGCCGTTGCTTTAGATAAAAATGGCAACTTAGCTGCTGGTACATCAACGGGCGGGATGACAGCCAAGCGCTTTGGTCGTGTGGGTGATTCGCCAGTAATAGGGGCGGGTACATTTGCTGATAACCGCTCATGTGCTGTTTCGGCAACTGGTCATGGCGAGTATTTTATTCGTTACAGTGTTGCCAGTGATATTTGTGCAAGAGTTGAGTATCAAGGTAAGTCAATAGAACAAGCGGGTAAAGAAGTTATCCACGATGTTCTTATGCCTATTGGTGGTACAGGTGGCGTGATCATTGTCGATACCAAAGGCAATATCAGTATGCCGTTTAATACCAAAGGGATGTATCGAGCCAGTAAGTCGTCATCACAAGAAACCCAGGTCGGTATTTTCAAAAATGATTAATATTTTGTTAGGTTAATTTTCTGAAAATACAGGCAACTCCATGATAGCCAGCTATATTTAACTTAGCTGGCTTTTTTAATGGAGCGAAATAATGCATTCAATCAAAGTAAAAGACTATCTAAATCATCGTCCAGTTACCTTCTCTCAAGATATGCGCATAGAAGCTGCAGTAGAAAAACTATTGCAAAGTGGTCAGTCGGGTGGCCCCGTTATTGATGAGAATAAGAAAGTAATAGGGTTTTTGTCAGAGCAAGATTGCTTAAAAAAGATGTTAGAAGCAACTTATCAAAACGAGTCTCACAGTGTGGTCTCTGATGTCATGAATGCAGAGCCATTTTGCGTTTCGGCTGATGACAGCATTGTGCAAATGGCCGACAGAATGACCGTTAATACCCCTAAACTGTATCCGGTTTGTGATAGTGATGGCATTTTAGTTGGGGTAATTACTCGAGCACATGTTTTGTTAGCACTTGATAAACATCTGCACGATAATTATGAGTCCGGTCATCGATATGTGTGATTTGCACGGATAGCGATTGATTTAAATAATCGTTTAATAGAACAACGACTTCAGTAATAGGCTCAGTAAACGGTTTTTGATATACTTGCCGCTGTTTTATTTTTAAAAGAGTGTCGTGGAAGTGAGTGTAGGACCGCTATTTACTGAGCTAAAAACTTGCCTTAAGAAAGATCAGTTTATTTTTAAAAAACGCCTGCATGGTGTTAAAAAAATAAATGACGAGAATAAACAAAACAAAGTTATTGCTTCAATTAAGAAAGATATTGAGGCCAGTCAGTCGTTGCGTGTTACTCGCTTAGAAAACCTGCCAAAAGTAGATTACCCAGAGCAACTTCCTGTAAGCCAGAAAAAAGACGAAATAAAAAAAGCCATTGCTGAAAATCAAGTTGTGATTGTGGCTGGTGAAACGGGCTCGGGTAAAACCACACAGTTACCTAAAATTTGTTTAGAGTTAGGCCGTGGTGTTGACGGATATATTGGTCATACTCAGCCTCGTCGATTAGCAGCCAGAAGCGTTGCAAATCGTATTGCCGAAGAACTGAATTGTGATTTAGGTGAAGAGGTTGGTTTTAAAATTCGATTTAGCGATCAGGTTGGTGACAACTCGTACGTTAAATTGATGACCGATGGTATTTTGTTAGCGGAAATTCAAAACGATCGTTATTTGAATCAGTACGATACGATTATTATTGATGAAGCCCACGAAAGAAGCCTTAACATTGATTTCATCTTAGGTTATTTAAAAAACCTGTTACCTAAGCGTCCTGATCTAAAAGTCATTATCACTTCAGCAACCATTGACCCTGAGCGTTTTTCAAAACACTTCAATAACGCGCCAATCATTGAAGTATCGGGTAGAACTTACCCAGTTGAAGTCAGATATAGACCAACACTTGATTTAGCAGGCAATGAAAGCGAAGCAGAAAACGATCAACTGCAAGGTATTTTTGACGCGGTTGATGAGTTATGTTCTGAAGGTCCGGGTGATATTCTTATTTTCATGAATGGTGAAAGAGAGATCAGAGATACCGCCGATGCGCTAGGTAAGCGGAATCTAAAGGGTGTAGAAGTCCTACCGTTATATGCCCGACTCTCAAATGCGGAGCAAAATCGTATTTTTGCCCCTCACAGCCATCGACGCATTGTTTTATCTACCAACGTAGCTGAAACATCACTGACTGTACCAGGCATTCGTTATGTAATTGACCCAGGAACTGCGCGCATTAGCCGTTACAGCTATCGAACAAAAGTACAACGTTTACCTATCGAGGCTATTTCTCAAGCCAGTGCTAATCAGCGTAAAGGTCGATGTGGTCGTGTGGCGTCAGGTATTTGTATACGTTTGTATTCAGAAGAAGACTTTTTAGGTCGTCCAGAGTTTACAGATCCTGAGATCCTGCGTACAAACTTAGCATCGGTTATCTTGCAAATGCTTGGCTTAGGGCTCGGTGATATCAGTGAGTTTCCGTTTGTACAGGCACCTGATAGCCGTAATATTAATGACGGTGTTGCCCTACTCGAAGAGCTCGAAGCCGTTCACCCTTCAAAAAGAAGACAGCAGACCAAGCTTACTCAATCTGGTCGTGCTTTAAGCCGATTACCGATTGATCCTCGCTTGGCGAAAATGGTGTTGTCTGCTGAAAAACTGGGCGCATTGCGTGAAGTCATCGTCATAGTTGCAGCCTTATCGATTCAAGATCCAAGAGAGCGCCCGCAAGATAAAAAAGGTGCATCAGATGAAAAGCATGAGCGCTTTGCGCATCCTGATTCTGATTTCTTAGCATTCTTGAATTTATGGTATTACTTGGAACAACAACAAGAAGAGTTAAGTCGTAGCCAATTCAGGAAGCTTTGTCAGAAAGAGTTCTTAGCCTATATGCGTATTCGTGAATGGCAAGATATTGTTTATCAGTTGACCACAGTCTGCCAAGAAATGGGGATGAAGCTTACTGATAATCAAGCCGAAGTAGATAATATTCATCAAGCTTTGCTCAGCGGTATGTTAAGCCATATTGGTTTTAAAGATGAAAAGCAGGTCTATAAAGGGGCGCGTAATAGCCAATTCCATATTTTTCCAGGTTCTAGCCTTTTCAAAAAGTCGCCAAAGTGGTTGATGTCAGCAGAGTTGGTTGAAACCAGTAAGTTGTATGCCCGTATGAATGCGAAAATTGATGTGGCTTGGGTGCCACCGATTGCGCAGCATTTAGTGAAGCGTAGCTTTAGCGAGCCTCACTGGGAGAAAAAGCCAGGCTGTGTGATTGCCTACGAGCAGCAAAGTTTGTATGGCATGATCATCGTCTCTAAGAAGCGGACCGTATATAGCCAAATTGACCCCGTTGTTAGCCGCGAGTTATTCATTAAAGAAGCGCTGATTGCAGATCAACTTGGCCAACAAGAAGGCTTTTTGAAATATAACCAAGATCTAATTGATGAAATCCACACGCTTGAGAAAAAAGCACGTCGAAGAGATATCTTAGTAGACGAAATTACTTTGTTTGAGTTCTACGATGAAAAAATCCCACAAGACGTAAATAACCGTGCTGCGTTCAACCATTGGTGGAAAAAACAAAAGCAAAAAGATAAGCGCTACTTGCATATGTCTCGTGACTATTTAATGCAACATGGGGCGGAGCAGATCACTGAGTTTGATTATCCTGATACGTGGCAACAAGGTAATTTAATTCTGCCTTTGAGTTATCATTTTGAGCCGGGACAGCCTGTTGACGGTGTTACGGTTAATATTCCTTTGGCACTGCTTAACCAAGTTCAAGATGAAGGGTTTGACTGGCATATACCAGCACTCAGACACGAACTTATTTGTGGTCTCATCAAAAGCTTGCCGAAAACGTTAAGACGAAATTTTGTTCCTGCACCAAATTATGCTGATGCAGTTTTAGCGAGTGTTGAGCCGATGCAAGGGCGCTTAATTGATGCACTTAGCAATCGTCTACTGAAAATGACAGGGGTTCGTGTTGCTGAAGAGCAATGGGATACCAGCACGTTAGATACCCATTTAGTGATGCAATTTGAAGTCGTTGACGAGAAAAATAAAGTTTTAGCTCACGGTAAAGATTTGCTGAAATTAAAAGCGCAATTACAAGGTCAAGTAACAAGTACGCTGTCTAAAGTGGCAGAGCAGGGCATTGAACAAAGCGATCTCACACAATGGGAGTTTGGTGAGTTACCAAAAGAGTACACTAAGAAGCAGGGGAACTACGAAATCAAAGCATTCCCTGCGCTGGTTGATAAAAAGTCTAGTGCTGCCATTGAATTATTCGACAATGAATTAAAAGCACAAGCTGCGCATCAGCAAGGGTTAAGGAGACTGGTGTTATTAAATGTACCGTCACCAATTAAATATTTGCAGCAGCATTTACCAAACAAGGCCAAACTAGGCTTGTACTTTAATCCGTTTGGTAAAATACAAGACTTGATAGATGACTGTATTGCCTCTGGTGTGGATGCCTTGTTACAAAAACATGGTGATATACGAGATGAGCAAGCGTTTGAGCAGGTAAAAGAATTTATCCGTGGTGAGCTAGGTGATGCCGTGGTTGAAATTGCCACTCAGGTAGAACAAGTTTTGAGCGTTGCACATGCTATTAATAAGCGTATGAAAGGCAAGGTTGACTTAACTATGATCACCGCACATGGTGACATTAAGTCACAGCTTGAATCTCTAGTTTTTAGAGGGTTTGTGAGTAAACATGGCGCTGAGAAACTCAATGATTTACTGCGTTATATGAAAGCCATTGAGCGTCGTTTAGAAAAGCTGCCCGTTGATCCAAATAGAGACAGATTGTGTACATTAGAGTTAGATAAAGTAGCTCAGGAGTATCAGAAAAAACTGGCCAAGATTCCAAAAGGTTTACCGGTTCCAAAAGAGCTTGAAAATATTTTTTGGATGCAGCAGGAACTAAGAGTGTCTTTGTTTGCTCAAACATTAGGAACACCTTATGCAATTTCAGCTAAGCGTGTACTTAATGCACTTAAAGAGTGTGATTAATTGTCAATTCGCCTTGCAATTTGAGCTAGGCGAATTACCTTAATAAGAGGAACTAAATTGAGTATTGAAAAGGAAGTAGCATTGCCAATGACAACTCAAGTAAAAGCAAAACCAACGCCGCATGTGTTGGTGGTTGATGATGAATATTTTAATTTTGAAATGCTCACCACAGCGCTATCGAGTAACTTTGAGCTCAGTTATGCTGACTCAGGCAAGTCATGTTTGTCATCGGCTATTGCGAACCCACCTGATGCTATTTTACTAGATGTCTGTATGCCTGGTCTTGATGGCTATGATACTTGTCGGCTGTTGAAAAATACGCCAGAAACAAAAGACATTCCAATAGTCATGCTTTCAGGGCTTGAGTCTGAGCAAGAGCAACAGGCCGGATTCGAAGCTGGGTGCGATGCTTACGTAGTAAAACCTTTTTCAATGCAACAATTATTAGAAAAACTAAAATCAATGGTTTAGGAGTACTCTATGTTGCACGAAGATAAACGCCGCTTTATGCGTATGATGGTCAATGCCGAGGCAAAAATTTCAGTTTTAGAACAACAACTCACTCTGGTTGGTAAGTGCTTGGATTTGAGTGCGACAGGTCTTTCTATTGCGGTTGAACAACCCCTAGAAGTCGATACCATACTCGATATTCATATTGATTCAAGCAGTGCCAGTATTCCACCTTTGAATGCCCATACTAAGGTTGTGCGTTGTGCGCAAGATGAACAAGGTCAATATGTACTGGGTGTTGAAATCGTTCAATTCAATTAAGAATATTATTTCTTTGATTCAGGTGATTGAATATGCTTCTTAAACTCTCAATCACCAAATCTTACTTAAAACGTTTCTTTTAACAAACCGAGTAATTCTTGCACACTTAGTGCATCTATTGCATTCCCCTCATCAAGTAACTTATCCGCGAGTTCTTTTTTATGTTCATGCAGGGCAAGGATTTTCTCTTCAATAGTTTGCTCTGCAACTAATCGATAAACCGTAACAGGGTTTGTTTGACCAATACGGTGCGCGCGATCAGAAGCTTGAGCCTCAACCGCGGGGTTCCACCACGGATCAAGATGGATAACATAATCAGCTGCGGTGAGGTTTAATCCAGAGCCAGCGGCTTTTAAGCTTATTAAGAATATTTCACCTTCACCGCGTTGGAACGCATTAACACTTTGCTTGCGTTGCTCTGCAGGTGTTGCACCATCAATATAGTGAAAAGGGATTTGCTGTGCCTCTAATAGTGCTTTAACCGCTTGCAAGCTACCAATGAACTGGCTGAATATCAGTGCTTTGTGTTTATTTTCCCTAAGTTCACTCAGCAACAGAGTTAGTTGCTTCAACTTTGAACTTTCGATGTCTGTATCTGGTGATACCAAAGAGGGGTTACTACACGCCTGCCTTAGCTTGGTTAGTTCAGCAAAAATCTGCATACGCTGTGTTGCGATACTTTGCTCTTTTTGAATTGCAGCCAGTTTCTCGACGGCATTGACTCTTATTGCTTCATATAAATGTCTTTCTTGCTCATTGAGTGGCACATGAATGTCTATATGTGTGCGTGGTGGCAGCTCAGTTAACACCTCAGATTTTAGTCGTCTAAGAATAAAAGGCTTAAGCAGAGTTTTTAAACCAAAGGCGGCTTTTTTGGCTTTAATAGGATCTTCGTCACTTTGCTCAATAGGTTGAGCGAAACGGCGGTTAAAGGTTTTTAAGTTGCTTAATAACCCAGGGTTTACAAATCTAAATAAGCTCCACAGTTCACTTAAGTTGTTTTCAAGTGGCGTACCTGTCGTGACCATTTTAAACTCAGCTTTTAAAGCGCAAGCAGCTTGTGATCTTTGCGATAACGGGTTTTTAAGTGCTTGTGCTTCATCAGCTACAACAGTTTGCCAGGTAACGGGTTTAAGTATATCAATATGGCGTTGTAACATGGCATAACTGATAATCAAACATTCATTGCCAGTGAGCGCTTCAACAAATTCAGCCGTGGGGTTGTCCGCAAAGTTGAAAACACTCAAAGTGGGTGTAAATTTTTTTGCTTCTTGTTGCCAATTAAAACAGACCGAAGTGGGTGCAATGATCAGCGTTGGCCCCTGAGATGCACGAGCTTGGATCACAGCTAACGCTTGCAATGTTTTTCCTAAGCCCATGTCATCCGCCAAACATGCGCCAGCGCCCCAGTGGGCTAATTTCATCGCCCACTCAAAGCCCTCAATTTGATAGTGTCGTAAATCAGCATTTAAATAAGGCGAAAGCTTGGGTTGCAATTTTTCAGCTTCAAACATACGCTGGGTTTGCTGCTCCCAGCTATGCAAGGTTTTCATGCGCATACCAGACATGGCTTCATTGATCACTTTGCCTGCAAGGGGATGAAACTGTCCGTGCTCGCTAGCCATATTGATGGTATCGAGCCTGGCTTTTAATTGCTCTGACAAGCACAACACTTGCTCAGACTCTAGCTTGATAAAGCGACTGCTACTTTGTTCGGCTAATTGCAGTAAATGCTTAACGGCTATGACTTTGTCATCATCTAGCTGAAGCTCGCCTTGTAAATTAAACCATTCATTTTGACGGTACATTGCAAGCTGTAAATGCTGCGTTTGTAGCTCTGGTGATAAAGAAAGGGTTTTACCTTTCGGCCATCTTAGTAATAAAGGTAAGGAAGCCTGCTCTTGTTTACTGATGTCTTCAAGTTTCAATAACACTTCATACGCATCTTCAGGCACTGAAACTTTAAGCTGGTTATCAGCCATCGCCTGAAAGGCGGGGCAGAGTACGTCTAAGCGCTCCAGTAACTCCTGTTCAAACGCTAAGTCTCGAGATGTGGTTAGCCGCTCATGATTTATTAATGCAGAGATATGCTTTGCGCCGATAGCCGGTTTAAAAGCCGGGCCTTCTTCACCTAAAGGCATCACAATGCATGTAAACACTAAACCCTCTTGATAGGGTTGGATATTGATGACAAGTTTATTATTCGAAATGGTTGGTTTGGTGGTTGATGTTTGGCTATCTGCTACTGATTTATTGTCTAAACTACTTTGAATATCAATCAAAGGCGCTATGGCTTGCACACTTTGCAACAGCTCTGCTTCGGCTGTAATAGGCAGAACAAGCCCTTCTTCTCGGATGATACGAGCCACTTTTAAATGCTCGGTTTCAAAGATGCTAAAACCATATTCATCAGACTGCATTTGATAAAAAGAGAAAACAGGGGCTTCGCGTTCTAATGATTTGGGTAAATGACTGATTGAAACATGGATCTCTTGTTGATGCTTGTCGATGAGCACAGCAGGGGAGTGCTCAGAAACACTGATTGGTATCGTAAAATCATCGTTGAGATAAATGTTCGGTGCGCCTTTGATTGCCTTTAGGGCTTTAAGACCCGTTAATTGATACTGAGTGTCTGTACCTCGGTAATCTTCAAAAGAAAGCTTTTCAATCGCTTGAATGATGGTTTTGTCTTTTACAGTTAAGCAGTTTAATAAACTTGATGATTCTACTAGCCGTTTGGCTGAAATTGGTTTTCCTTTACTCCAACCCTGAGCCGACCTAGTTTGTATTCGGGCGGTGAAGTAGGAATGTTCACCTGAAAAGTGTAGCTCCCAAATTAATCGCTCATCGTTATTTGATTGTTCACTATCTGGTTGAGAGAGGTTAGTAAGTGCTTTCAGTTGCGATAAAGCTCTATCCCACCTTGGCTTGGCTTTAACACTTTGCGTAAAATCAATCGCAAGTGGTGTCGCTTCATGACGTAGCTGACGAGCAAGATTAGCAAATAGAGTCAGCTCGCTTTGCTCAAAATTGCTCACGAGCGTATTCACTTGTTCTTTATTTAAATTTGCAGTTTTAGCAGTCCAACACTGAGCGTAGAGGGTGAGCAAAGCCGCGATATTTTCTGAAAATGCCGAGTGTTTAACGTTGTTTATCACGTCATGTAAATAAGCAGGTTCAGCCTTCTGAATAGCTTGAGTCAGCTCAATGAATATAGACGCGATGAGTTTGTCGAATGAGTCTGAGTGCTTATTATTTTTTTGTTGTTTACACAACTCAACGAGTTTTATCAGCTTGCTTGGCTGATTGTCGGCACCATTTAATAGCAGCGCAAACTTTTGGAATAACCCAAACACACCAAGTAAATAGTCTGACTTTTTCCCGTAGAGCTTATTTTTTAGCTTAATCGCTTGCTCGAATTCATCAACTGATTCTTTGATTTTTCCGTTGAACAAACAAATCGTGGCCAGTATTTGCCTGTGATACACCGACTTAGCTTCGCCTGCTAATAAGGCTGCTGCTTGTTCAAATTCACCTTGGAGTACTAAATACTCGACATAGAGCAATTTGAGCGGTAAAAATTGACAATGTTGGATCACACTTTTGAGTAAATTAAGCGGGTAGCTGAGCGATGCGCCTTTTTGTTTTCTAAACTCTAACCAAGTCGCAAATGCTTGATATTGAATGTTTTCAGGAAGTACTGTAAAAGACGATTCATTGAACGGCATAAAGCAACATTCAAGCAGAATTTGGTTTTGTTTATGGTCGATTACTTGCGGGTTTTTATCCAGGCGAAGATGTTTTTCTAGGCTCTTGTATTCTTTGAGATAGAAATAGTCGCGGGCGAGCCTTTGCTCATCTTGGAAGGTTTTCTCCCAATCGTATAGCTGTAAAACGGGCACAACGTCTTCAGCGAGCTTTAGAATGGGTAAAAAGCTCCCTTGTTGAATACTGAGCTCTGTTAATTTATTTGCTAGAAGCGGGTTGACCTTGTGAACATCATCTTTTGCACTGAATAGTCCACTTTGCGCTAACACTTCAATATCAGAGTTGCTCAACCGCAATAAATTTGCAGGCCAATCAAGCTGATTTTGGTTACTTAGCTTTCGGCAAAGCTGATTGATATGTCCGCGACTCAAAGGCTTATAAACGACGGCTAATACCAGCAACAGCTTTTGTTGTTCAATACTGAGTGTTTCGTATAGTTGAAACAATAGGTTTTGTTGCTGTGCGGTTTGTTCTGAAATAAGCATGTGGTTTTGGTGTCGTTTGAAAAAATAAACCCCAGCATGCTGGGGTTTAGAGTAATTTTATTGTTTATCTGGCTTTATGCTTCATTAAGCGCTCTTTGTCGCGCGACCAGTCTTTATCTTTGATATCGGCGCGCTTATCGTGCATCTTTTTACCTTTGGCTAAATGGAATTCCAATTTAACCCAGCACTTCTTCCAATACATTGCAGTTGCAACCAATGAAAAGCCATCGCGCTCAGTTGCACCAATCAATCTATCTAATTCACGCTTCTTGAGAAGCAGCTTACGATATCGCATTGGGTCACAAATCACGTGAGTTGATGCACTGTTTAATGGTTGGATCTGCGAGGCAAGTAAAAATGCTTCGCCGTCTTTAAGATGAATATAAGTATCAGAAATATTTACTTTACCTGCTCGGATACTTTTAACTTCCCAGCCTTGTAGTTCAATACCTGCTTCGAACTTATCGTGTAAAAAATACTCGTGTCGCGCTTTTTTGTTTAGCGCGATGGTATTGCTGTTTGCTTTTGGTGATTTTTTCTTTGCCATAATGGCGTAGTCTACCTACAAATGATCTGATTAAACAGGGCTTTTTTAGCTTTGTTACTTATTTTTACCCACTCATGCTTTGTAAACAAGATAATTATTAAAAAGCTTGCTAAAATCGCGTCAAAGCAAGTGGAGTAGCTATGCCGCAGATTGAAAAAAGTGCGCTGGTGATGTACAGCAGCCAAGAAATGTTTGACTTAGTCAATGATGTAAATGCGTACCCTGCATTTTTACCAAATTGTTCCAACGCAAAAATTATTTCTGAGGATGAGTCTTCAATGACCGCCAGTTTAGAAATATCGAAAGCGGGCCTTAAAAAGTGGTTCACAACAAATAATCGTTTAGCAGGCAACAAAGTTGAGATGAAATTGGTCGACGGCCCTTTCAAATCACTAAATGGTTATTGGGAGTTTACAGCGCTTGATGAGCAAGCATGTAAAGTGTCTCTAAAACTTGAGTTCGAATTTGCCAGTAAATTAATTGAGATGGCATTCGGTAAAGTATTTAACGAAGTTGCCAAGAACATGGTTGTTGCGTTTACACAACGCGCTAAAACCGTATATGGGGTGAGATAATGATCAAGGTTGAAGTGGTTTTTGCATTACCAGACACTGCAACCTCGCTCTCTGTCGATGTTGCTGAAGGGTCGACGGCTGAGCAAGTGGTTTTACAATCAGGTATTGCTGATAAGTGTCCTGAAATTGATTTATCGAATTTAGCACTTGGTATATGGAATCGCACTGTTAAAAACCATCAAGTGGTGAAAGAGGGAGATAGAATAGAAATTTACCGCCCTTTGATTGCCGACCCTAAAGCTGCAAGAAGGCAAAGAGCTGAAAAAGCGAAAGAAGAAGGTCGCGCCAATAAAATAACCGGTGGCAGAGCATAATTATTTATAACAGTATCAAAAAAAGGGCTTGAGCCCTTTTTTCATTTATAAAATCACTTTTAAAAATCGATTATTGTTCTAGCGGAATGTTAAACTCTTCTGGCTCTTCAAAATCACCACTAATTCGCGCAAGAAGGCCATTCTCAAAATAAACGACTAAAGATTTTCTATGCTCAGAATCACGACCAATATTTAGCGTGTAGCTATAGTGCCAGCTGTCATTTGAAAAAGCATCTTTTGCAACTGGGCTCCCTAAAACATAAAGCACTTGCTCTTGGGTCATTTGAACGCGTAGCTTATCTACGTCGCTTTGTTCTAAAAAGTTGCCTTGTGGAATACTAATTCGATATACCCAACTTGAACAGCCAGACAACATAACAGCCATAACTACTGCACTTAGCCAAACAGCGAGGGATTTTTTTACTAGCATTTATTTTTTGATCCTTATTCTTTTATTGTTTGCATCATACCGATTGCGTACAGAAGGTAAAGTTTCTTGATACACTTTGACAGTATGAAGTTAAAAAAGTTTCTTAATAGGTAAAAAAAGTGGCCCAAGAGATAAAGGTTTGGTCTGTCTACATAGTGGAGAGTAGGTTGGGGCATTGGTATACTGGGATCACCAACAACGTTGACGCACGAGTTGATGCACATAATGCTGGTAAAGGCGCAAAAAACCTAAAAGGCAAAGCGCCCATCAAATTGATTTATAGTAAAGCTGTTGGTGATAAAAGTACTGCTGCTAAATTAGAGTGGCATATTAAAAAGCTAAACAAAGTTCAAAAGGTTCAATTTGTGGAGTCTAATGGTACTTTCGCTAATGAGACGATAAAGTCACTGATAGATTCAACCACAGTTTGATATCTTTCAAAGTTCATATTGTCTAATGTGTCTTTTTTAGTGTGATGTTTATCATCGATCCCCATACCAAAGTAGATATACGGTATTTTCTTTAAACTAAACGCGTAATGATCACTGGCCTTATGCCAGTTGATACGATTGTCATTGAGCTTTTTGTGCAGTCTAAACTGAGACGAAGTAGAAAATACCTTAAATGGATTTTCTTGTTGTTTAAATTGCTCAATGTATTTTTTGGCTTTTTTATCATGAAGTGCGTACAGGGTGTTTCTGTTATTGATGGCTAACATGTCCAAATTAATATTCAAGGCATAAAGGCTTGTATCAGTTTCACTCACATAATGCTTAGCACCATAGAGCCCTTTTTCTTCTGCGTCGCTAGCTAAAAATATTATGTCACTAAACCGAGTCTGCTCTTTTAATACTTCTGCTATTGCTAATAATGCGGCAGTACCTGTCGCATTATCATTGGCGCCTGCATAGAAGCTATTCTCTCGCCCACCTAGATGGTCATAGTGGGCGGTGATGACTAACTTCTTGCCACATTGCTCGACAGTGCAGGGTAGTGTTGCGATGACGTTGTGACCTAGCTTTTTGCTAAAGAACCCACTTTTAAATTCAAAGCTTTGATAATTAACTTTAATACCTAAATTTTGAAAACGCTCATATAAAAATTGAGCTGTGATATTGGGATTAGGGCTGCCAGCTTCTCTTCCTTGATGCTTTGGGCTGGTTAAAACGCTCATATCTTCATACAAACGCGTCGACGCGCTGGCAGCATTGGCGTTAGCGACTAGCCAAATACTTAAAAGCAGCCAGCTTACCCTCATAGCGTCGTTTATCGTGAGTAAACTCTGCATTTTTAAGCGCCAGTTTGAGATAACGTTCTGCACGACTAAGGTTTCCTTTGTAATAATAGACTTTAGCTAAGCCAAAATAACTGTCATGAAGGTCATTATCAAGCTTCCTCGCTTCATTAAAAAAATGTAGTGCTTTGTTGAGCTCATTTTTGGCGATGGCTTCATTACCTTTAACTATCATATAGAAAGGATTGTTTTTTCGCTTGTTTTCTAATTTAGCTTCGATTTCGAATGCCAAGCTTTCTCGGTTAGTTAAACGGTATAACAGTGCGGTATTTCCCCAAGCTGTGTTGTTATTTGGGTCAACAATCAAAGCGTGTTTGTAGGTTCTTTCTGCAAGATCGTGCATGTTATTTATACGATAAAGGATCCCAAGATTTCCCCAAGCACCTGAGTAAGCAGGGTCCAGTTCAATTGCACCTTTAAAATAGCTATAAGCTAAGTCATATTCGGCCCTGATCATATGCATTGCACCGCGGTTGTTGTAAAACATAGCGGTGATCCTGTCTTTACTGATTTTGCTCGTTTTAAATTTTTGCTCTCTACTATTGGGATCAAAATCTACGGTAATCGAGGTAGGTTCTAAAAAGAATATTTTATTTGCTTCATCTCTTTGCGGGGCTTTCTTAATAACGAGGTTAACATGACCAGTAAGGAGGCTATAACCTTGGCTTTGATCCCAATACTCTGGAATATGAACACGTTGAAATTGTGTTGAGAGACCTAAATGCTCTGCGAGGCTATGCGCTAAGATTGAGAGAGAAAGACAATTTGCATTGAGATTATAAAAAGCATCAGAAGCGACTAGATTAGCGCCGCTTTGATAAGCTAGTGTACTGTCTCCATTATCCATTAAAAAATTAAGTAGTTGCTTGGCTTGTCGTATTGGAGATGCTTTGTCTTTAATATAGTGGTCAAGCTGCGTTTTTATGTCTTCATTGAGAGCAAAAACGTCATCTTGAGAGACAATCTCTTTTTGTTCAAATACCGATGTGTTTATTAGTGCGTAATTAATGTCAGGTGTATTGGATTGGGTGCTCTGACATCCTGCTAAATTGAGTAATAGCAGCAATGCAATTAGTGTTGATGAAATGTGCTTCATACATAGCCCCTTACAGCTAGTCATTATTTAAGCCTAGATGAAGAAATGGGGTTGTTGTATTTTTAATCGTTACAAATTATTACGCTTAATGCGCTAGCTTATAAAAAAAGAGCAGCCTTAATGCTGCTCTTTTTAGAAAAAGTAAATACGTTTTAATTACTTACTATCGAAACTCACAACTAAACCATCGAGTGTTTTCGCTGACTCGGCAAGGGCTTCAATAGCTTGTGAAATAGCTTGTGTTTCGTCGACAACGTTATCGCTAGCAGCGCTGATCTGCTCAATGTTTAGTCCTACTTCAGCAACAACATTGCTTTGCTCTTCGGTCGCTGCAGCGATTAGGGTAGTCATATCATTTATCTGATTTGATGTTTCACTGACGTCTTTTAGAAGATCCACTGAGTTTTGCATACTCATGACACTCTGCTCAGCTTGACTTCTAGATTGCGTGATTTGCGACACAATATTTTCTGCAGCAAGAGTGAGTTCATTAATGGTGTTATGGATCTCATCAGTAGATTGAGACGTTCTGCTTGCCAATGCACGCACTTCATCCGCTACAACCGCAAAACCACGACCATGCTCACCAGCTCGAGCTGATTCAATTGCAGCATTAAGCGCAAGCAGGTTTGTTTGTTCTGAGATCCCTCTGATCACCTCTACAATACTTGCAATTGAGCGGGTTCGCTCAACGAGTGAGTTAACTTGTTCAGCCATACTATTTATGTCATCCGCAAGTTGTCCTAATGTGATCTGAGATTGGGCAATTTCTTGTTCACTGTGCTTAACCGTATTTTTACTCGATTCAGTCAATTGTGCAGAGTTATTTGCATTGCCTGCAATCTCTTGCACCGTTGCGCCCATTTCATTAATCGCTGCCGCTACAGATAATGTTTGAGACTTTTGTTCATTAAGGGCATGGCAAGTTCGATTACTTTGATCTGTCAGTTTAAGGCTGGTGGCACGAATTTCATGGCTTTCATTTGCCACTTGTTTGATAGCATGCTCAATCTTGGCAATAAACTGATTAAATCCATCACTGAGCTCTTGCAGCTCAGGTTGTGTTGACTCTGGTAGTCGATAATTTAGTCTTGCATCGCCACTGCCTAAGTTGGCAAACAGTTGCGCAATTTTAGAAAGTGGGGCTGCTAATGTACGAGCTAAGAAAAAGCTGACTAAGCAAGCAAAAATCGCAATGATGCTGGCATACCCGACAATCTGCCATTGCAGACTTCGTATTTCGGTATAAACCTCATGCTCAGGTACTTGTGCTACGACATATAAGTTAGTGCCTTTGATTGGCTGACTTGCAATCACTTGCGCTTCGTTATTTAAAGTAACATTAATCAGATTAGACGCGTTATTTTGTAACAGAGCGTTGGAATTTGTACTGCCATACAAGTCTTTCAAGGACTGTGCTTGAGTCGAGCGACTATCAGGGAACAACTTAATTGCGCCAGTATTATCAACTACGAAAACAAACCCAGTTTGCTCAAGTATGAATTGACTGAGCATGCTCTGCATATCAGTCACACTCTTGGCAAGGCCAGCTAAACCAATACCATTCAACTGCTGGTGGTTCACGAACATATTCACAGCACCAGTGGTTTCTCTGAAAATACTGATGGAATAAGCTTCACCCGATTGCGTGAAACCATAAAACCAGCCGTCTTCTTGATGGTTCAAAACACGTAAGAATCCATGTTGATTCCAATACTCAGCAGTTTCACGGTTTGCCCAGGATGCTGTTGCTAAGTCAAATTGTTTTGCAATACGTTGTAATTCAGAGACGAGTAGAGAGTCATCTTGTTGATGCCTATTCGCTGCTGCCAAAATAAATTGGTTGCTTGAAAGAAGCTGTGCAGCATCTTTCATCTGTGCAATTTGCTTTTCGATTGATTTGCTGATGTTCTCAACTTTACTAGGCAATTCAGAGTGTAACATGCGTCTTTCGACCATGCCTTTTGCCTGATAGGTTGAAATAACCCCTATAAGCGTTGCAACAATAACTGCAATTAAGCTACCTAGGAGTGAGATTTTTACTGTTATGGATAAACTATTCGCTTTCATATTACTTATTTTGATAACGAGTTAAGTAATTATTCTAGCATAGGATTTATTATCTATTGTTCAACTTTTTCCAAAAATGTAAATAAATAGTAAAAAAGCCCAAAACTTTACAGTTATTGGGCTTGGTTTCTAACAAGCGAAACGTTTCTAAACAATCTTTTTCATCGCTGACATATAGCCGCGTAATGTTTCACCGACCTTCTCGACAGGGTGATTTCTGATAGCACTGTTAACAGCAATTAGTGATTGATTATCAACAAAGTTATCTGAGTTCAAACCTTTTCCAATAACATCAGTTTCGATGTCTTTCATGAAGTCCTGAAGCAACGGTAAGCAAGCATGATTATATAAATAACAGCCATATTCTGCCGTATCAGAGATAGTACGGTTCATTTCGAATAGTTTTTTGCGTGCAATCGTATTTGCGATTAACGGTGTTTCGTGAAGCGACTCATAATATGCTGACTCTTCAATGATGCCTGCGGCTGTCATGGTCTCAAACGCAAGTTCAACACCTGCTTTTACCATAGCAACCATTAAAATACCTTTGTCGAAGAAAGCTTGTTCTGAAATTTCTTCAGCCGTATTTTCTTGCTTTTCGAATGCAGTTTCAGCGGTTTCTGCGCGCCACGAAAGAAGCTTGGCGTCGTCTTCTGCCCAATCGGCCATCATGCCGCTTGAGAATTCGCCGCTGATGATATCGTCCATATGCTTGTTGTACAGTGGGCGCATGATTTGCTTTAGCTCTTCACTTAGCTCAAATGCTTTCACTTTAGCTGGGTTGCTTAAGCGGTCCATCATATTGGTGATACCACCATGCTTAAGTGCTTCTGTAATGATTTCCCAACCGTATTGAATAAGTTTTGACGCATAGGCAGCATCAACGCCTTTTTCAACCATTTTATCGAAACAAAGAAGAGAACCAGTTTGTAACATACCGCAAAGAATGGTTTGCTCACCCATTAAATCTGACTTTACTTCGGCGATAAAAGAAGACTTAAGTACACCAGCTCTGTGGCCACCGGTACCTGCAGCATAAGCTTTTGCTTGCTCAAGACCTTTACCTTCAGGGTCATTTTCAGGGTGAACTGCAATAAGAGTAGGTACACCAAACCCACGTTTATACTCTTCACGTACTTCAGTACCAGGGCACTTAGGGGCAACCATGATCACTGTGATGTCTTCACGTACTTGCATACCTTCTTCAACAATATTAAAGCCATGAGAATATGCCAGTGTTGAGCCTTGTTTCATAAGTGGCATAACAGCTTCAACGACACTAGTGTGTTGTTTGTCAGGGGTAAGGTTAAGTACTAAGTCCGCAGTCGGGATAAGTTCTTCATAAGTGCCAACGGTAAATCCGTTTTCTGATGCATTAATAAATGAAGCTCGTTTTTCAGCAATCGCAGAGTCGCGTAGGGCATAACTTACGTCTAACCCAGAATCACGTAAGTTTAAACCTTGGTTTAGACCTTGTGCACCGCAACCAACGATAACCAGTTTTTTACCTTCTAGGGCTGCTACGCCGTTTTCAAATTCTTTTGGGTCCATAAACTCGCATTGAGCAAGTTGTGCTAACTGTTCGCGTAAAGGAAGAGTATTAAAATAATTCGCCATGTTAGAGCCTTTAAAAAATAAGTGTTTGTCTAGATACGAGTTTGAGAATAGGGGGTAGTTTTGGTTTCGTAAAATGATATATTTGCATTACTGTGTTTCAATTTTTGAAATGTTAAATGGATCATAAACAACTTAAGTATTTCTTAGCGCTGGCAGATACCCTACATTTTGGCCGAGCAAGTAATCTTTGCTTTATTAGTGCGCCAACACTGAGCCGGCAAATTAAACAATTAGAAGAAGAAGTCGGCGTGCCTTTATTTATAAGAGATAACCGCAGTGTGTCATTAACTTCTCAAGGAAAAGCCTTTGTTGACTATGCCAATGCAACGCTAAATCAATGGCGGCTTTTTAAAGGGCAATGTCAAACTGAGCAACAGGTTTTATCGGGTGAGGCTGACTTATATTGTTCTGTGACGGCGAGTTATAGCTACATATATAAATTGTTTGCGGCATTTCGTAAAAAATACCCAGATGTAGAGTTGAATCTAAATACAGGCGACCCAGCGCTGTCAATATCGAACGTCCAAGCTGAAAAAGCGGATTTAGCTGTAGCGGTTAAGCCAAGAGAACTACCAGCAGGCCTTGTTTATACAAAACTAGGTGAAGCTAAGTTGCTCATGATAGCGCCGACTATGGAGAGTCCACTCTGTGAAACTATAAATGCAATGCCTACACAGACATTTGATTGGTCAAAGCTCGAATATATTGTACCAGAGCAGGGCGTATTAAAAGAAAGACTAGATGAGTTCTGTGTCGAGCAAAGCTTTAAACCAAAAGTTTATGCACATGTTTCTGGACACGAAGCAATTGTAGCCCTTGTCAGTTTAGGGTTTGGCATTGCTTTAGTACCAGATGTTGTTTTATCTCAAAGTCCTTTTAAGCAGCAAGTGAGAGTATTACCTATCAAAAGCGGTAACACTGATATAGAAATTGGCTTGATAGCTAAATCTACAAGGTTAAAAGACCCTGTGAATTTGGCAATTTGGCAGACAGCACAACAAATATTTAATGATAACATCGAGAATAATTGATAATAGCACAATAAATACAAAGTAATTGATATTGATTATCATAAAGGTTATTGAATTTCCCTTTTGAAGGTTTTTATCTATATTATTGATTTTAAGTAATTTTGTTTGGTTTCTCCATAAGGTTGAGAATATTTTTCACACTGTTTTTTGACAAAAGTACTATTTATGACAGTGTAAATAATATTGATTGTTATTTAGATGCGTGTATACTTTGCCGCAATTAAAATTTAATAATATTTAGTATTTTCAAAGGACAATAAGAATGACCCTTCGTAAGTCTCTGTTAGCTACATCTATTCTAGCTGCAACATTAGGTTTAACTGCGTGTGGCGGTTCAAGCAACAACGAAACAACTACGCCAGATACAACTACACCTACAACACCTACAAATCAAGCACCAACTGATATCACTCTTTCATCATCAGCAATTACTGAAGACGCATTAGGAGTTGTTGTTGGCACACTAAGCGCAACAGATGACAATGCAGAAGGTGCAACTTTTACAGTAGCTGATGACCGCTTCGAAATTGTTGAAGGCAGTTTAAAATTAAAAGATTCAATTGCTATCAACTTTGAGCAAGAAACTGAAGTAACAGTAACAGTAACAGTAACTGATGCTGGTGGTTTGACTTTTGACAAAGAATTGACGCTAACGGTTACTGACGTTGAAGCAGTAGATGGTGTAAATGTTTATGAATTTGCCTCTAAACTTGGTACAGGTTCATCTGTAGCATACACAGGGCAGACTGCACGCCATGCATTATCAGCCGAAATTAAACATTACATGGGTTTAATGACTGTTGAGTACATTGAAACAAATAACGTTGTAGCTGCTGATGTAAGAGCAAAGCTTGACGCACTTTGGGGCGATTATGACTCTGTATCTGAGAACCCAATTACTCACTTAGGTGATGACTTATCTGGCTATGAGCAAAAAACATTTGCTGCAATTTCAAGTTCAGGCAAAGAACTTAGCGGTAAAATTGCAGGTGCTGACGCTTCTAAAATGTATAAAGAATGGGAAGTTGAAGGCAACTTCAAAGGCGTAACTGAGTTTGGTACTCAAGCTAAGACACCAGAAGGCTTAGTAAAACACTACTTTGATTTATTCATTGCTCAGATAGAGAAAGTAAATAGCGGTGATAGCTTAGTAGACGCTAATGGTGTTGCGATTACCAAAGCATTCATCACACCAGAAGGTTTAGACCTTGTACAACTTGTACAAAAACACACACTAGGCGCTTTAATGTTCTCACAAGGTACTGATGACTACCTTGGTGAAGGCCTAGAATCAGATAACACGACAGCGCAAAAAGAAGGCAAGCTTTATACAAAACTTGAGCACCAATACGACGAAGGCTTTGGTTACTTTGGTGCATCACGCAACTACCTAGAATACTCTGATGAAGAGATTGCTAAGAAAGGCGGTCGTGATGCATTCCTAGGTAAAAACGATTATGACGGCACAGCAGGGATCAATTTAGCATCTGAGTTCGTATGGGGTAACTCATCAAATGCTGCTAAACGTGACCTTGGTGCTGAAGTAACAACTGACTTTACAGCTGAAGCTATGCTTAACTTTATTGCAGGTCGTAAGATCATCACTGACAACCATGGCTTTAAAGTTGAAGAATTCCCTGAAGATGTAAAAGCACAATTTGAAAAGCATGTATTTGGTGCAGCCCTTGGTTGGGAAAAAGCGATTGCAGCTACTGTTGTTCACTACATCAATGACTCTATTAGCGATATCGAAAACTTAAAAGATGGTGAATACACTTCTGATGAGTTTGCTACTTACGCCAAACATTGGGGTGAAATGAAAGGTTTTGCGTTAAACTTCCAGTTTAGCCCATTCTCTCCATTTGCTGATGATGTTCTAAACCCGAAAAAAGCTGATTTTGGTGAGGCTAAATTCGTCGAAGTTCACACACTACTGGGTGATAAGCCATTAGTAACGGGCACAACTGAAGAGTTTGAAGCCTACGCAGAAAAATTACGCCAAGCACGTGACATTCTAGCTGAAGCATATGACTTTTCAGAAGAAAACGCTAAAAACTGGTAATAGTTTTAGCTAACAATATATTGAAAGGTTAGTGATTTAGGTTGCTAACCTTTTTCTGTATCTATGATTCGAGATTTTAGGATTAATTTTATGTTGAGATCCGCAAAACTGAAGCCTTTGGCTTTAGCTACTTCTTTAATACTTGGTCTGGCAGCGTGCTCAGAAAGCACTTCGAGCAGCCAAGGTGAAAACTTTGACGGTGGCACACCAGTTGTTGATAAAGGTGGTAATACAACAAGCTTCGATGAAACAGCCTTATTATCAAACTTAGTTGATAACGTCATTACGCCTACTTTCGTTTCATTTAAGGAACAAGCAGAGAAAAATAGCTTAACATTAGCAGCTTACTGCGATGTTGAAAAATCAGTTGCTGCTGGAGAAAGCGAGGAGCAAGCAAGGTTAAATGCACTTGCAGCGGCCCAATCTAGCTGGAGAATTACAACTGCAATTTGGCAACAAGCAGAACTTATGCAGGTTGGTCCACTGGCGACGAATGAAGGTGAGTTAAGAAACTTAATTTATTCATGGCCAGCAAAGAGTACGTGTGGCGTTGACCAAGATACAGCATATTTCGAAGATGGTGTGATCAATTTAGATGAAAGTCGCCCGTATGATATAAAAAACCGTACAGCAACTCGCCGCGGTTTAGTCAGTTTAGAACACTTATTATTTAGTACTGAACTAAATCACAGCTGCTCAATTGCTAATGATGCCCTTGCTGATTGGAACAGTCGAACTGATGGTGAGCGTCGTGTTGCTCGTTGTGAGTTTGCACTCGAAGTAGCAAATGACTTAGTTGATAATTCAAAAGTTTTATTAGAAAAATGGCTTGGCGAAACTGGCTATGCCCTTGAACTTAAAAAAGCAGGTGAGCCAGGTAACAGTTTTGACAGTGCGCATGCAGCGGTAAATGTAATTACTAATGCAATGTTTTATGCCGATAAGCAATTAAAAGACCAAAAGTTGGCGCTTCCTCTTGGTTACTTCAGTAACTCTTGCGGCTTAGATCCTTGTGCAGAAGATGTAGAATCGCCATTGGCTGCTAACTCTTTAGCAAATATGAAAGCGAATCTAGCTGCATTTGAAAAGTTATTTACTGGCAATGGCACAGCTGCAGAAAATACAACTGGTTTTGATGATTTCTTAGATTTTGAAAGTGGCTCTGATATAAAAGAAGCCATGTTGAAAGGGATTCAGGATTCAAATGCAGCAATTGACGCAATTGACGGCAATTTGCAGCAAGCACTTGTAAATGATAAAGAAAAAGTTGAGCACACTCACGCTAAAGTTAAGGATATAACAGATCAATTCAAGCATGACTTCATTAATAAGTTAGCACTTGAACTACCTAAAACTTCAGCAGGCGACAACGATTAAAGAGCGAGTTCTATGAAAAAAACACTTTTAGCATTAGCTGTGGCAGGTATTGCGACGTCTGCGTTTGCTGATAATAAACAGGAAACGAGCGGTGATAATATTGAACACATTACAATACTAAGCCATACAGATAAACTTCGCACTGAGGCGGGTTCAACGACTTTGCTAACAGAGGTTGAGCTTGAGAAGTTTGAGTATGATGATATTCACCGTATTTTAAGTAAAGTACCTGGCGTGAATATTAGGGAAGAAGATGGTTATGGTCTCCGCCCTAACATTGGTTTCAGAGGAGTAACACCTGAGCGAAGCAAAAAGATCACAATAATGGAAGATGGCGTGTTAATTGGTCCTTCTCCTTATTCAGCGTCAGCTGCTTATTACTTCCCAGTGCCTACACGTATGACCGCTGTTGAGGTATTTAAAGGCCCGGCAGCGATTAAACATGGTCCGCAAACAGTAGCTGGTGCACTCAACTTTGTTACTAGACAAGTACCTGAGTTCACCGAAGGTGGTATCGATATCGCAAGAGGAACTGACGGATATCAAAAAGTACATGGACACTTTGGCTCCGTTGTTAATAACGTAGGTTTTTTAGTCGAAGGCGTCAATCTAAAAGCTGATGGCTTTAAAGAGTTAGATGGTGGTGGTAACACTGGCTTCGATAAAAATGATCTTTTAGCTAAATTTAACTATCAATTGACTAATGATGGGGTAGACCATACGTTTGGGCTTAAACTGTCATATGCTGATGAAAAGTCAGACGAAACATATTTAGGTCTAACTGATGCAGATTTTGCTGAAAACCCATACAGACGTTATGCAGCGACTCAGCCGGCATTAATGGACACTAAACACCAGCAGGTTATGCTTTCGCATAATATGTCAGACGATAATTTATCAATGACAACCCGTGTTTATCGACATGATTATGAACGAGCTTGGTTGAAACTTAGTAAGTTAGTAGGCTCGCAAGCTAGTTTGTCAGCTATTTTGGCTAACCCTGAAAAATATGAAAGAGAATACGCAGTTATCTCTGGTACACAAAACTCAGTAGAATCAGGCAGCACTACGCATTATTTACTAATGGGTACCAATGATCGCGAATACTTCTCTCAGGGTATTCAAGTTGATGGTAATTATGACTTCTCAATTCAGGGTGTTGAGCACAAGCTTGCTTTCGGTGTTCGATTACATGAAGATGAAATAGAACGTAAGCACTTCACTGAAACATATGAAATGGAAGACGGTTTTGCGCTAAAAACAGCTGAAGAAGCTGTATTCACCACGACAAATATCGAAAACACGAAAGCGCTTTCAGTTTACATTGAAGATACAGTGACGCTGGGAAATTTAACGGTATCTGCAGGTGTACGTGGCGAAAGCATGGACATGTACTATACAGATAAAAAAGATACTGACGATTGGCAAAAGAAAAAGACCACCATCTGGTTACCAGGTGTAAGTGGTTTTTATCAATTAAATGATGACTCTGGTCTATTATTTGGTGTGCATCAAGGCTTTGTTCCAAGCAGTCCGAAACAAGCCGCAGATATCGAAGTTGAAAAGAGCGTTAACTATGAGTTTGGTGGTCGATTTAATGACGGAATAACGCAATTCGAAGCTGTTGCATTCTTCAATGACTACAGCAACTTAAAGGAAAGCTGCGGATTTTCAAATTGTGGTATCGATGAGGCAATAGACCAGGAATTCAACGGTGGTGAAGTTGATGTATACGGTCTAGAAACACAATTTTCTCAGCGCTACCCTCTGAACTTACAAATAGATATCCCTTATGGTTTTGTTTATACATACACCAAAGGTGAGTTTAAAACAGATTTCACGTCAGACTTTGATCAATGGGGTAGAGTGACGTCTGGTGACAGCCTGCCATATGTTCCTGAACATCAGTTTGCATTTAATATTGGTCTTGAGGCAAGCGAGTGGTACACCAATTTAAGCATTAAGAATGTTTCTTCAATGCAAGAAAGAGCTGGTGACCTTGTTGATGATAATGGCGAGATTATTGCTGATGGTTTAAATGGTGTAAAAACTGATAGTGCGATTACGGTTGATATATCTGCGGGTTACGATTTTGATCAGTATGGACGTATCTATCTTAAGATTGATAACCTACTTGATGAAGAGAAAGTAGTGAGCCGTCGACCTTATGGTGCGCGCCCGGGCAAACCAAGACAAGTTATATTTGGTTATAAATATCAATTTTAATCGGTATTTTATAATTATAAATTAGGGCCACTTGTGGCCCTTTTTCGTATACTGTCTTTGCGCGTTAACTTGTAAAATGTAAGTGAGTAGCGTCTCTATTTCATATGCTTTTTGATGTGTTTTATCCTAGTAAATCTATTAAGATAGAAGTACTTCTCTACATTTCTGTGTTAAAGGAGAAAGTGTGTTAGAACAGATTTGGCAAGACTTATCAGCATTGCCTACCTATTTAATTGACGCAAATAAGCGCATATACATTCCATATTTACTTAGCGCGATAGTTATGGCGTTTTTTGTCTATGCACAAATTGAAAAGTCGAAAAGTGGCAAAGGTTTTTTGCGTTTTTTATTTCCTAAAGATGTGTGGTTGTGTAAAAGCGCAAAATTAGATTACACCTTGCTTGTTACAAATAAAATCATTAAAACTGCAACGTTTGCACCCATTGTACTTACCATGGTGCCTGTCGCGATAGCTGTTACAGATTTTCTAGAGTGGGTGCTCGGCAAACCACTTATGTTGCAATGGCCAGAAGCCAGTGTGATTGCATTTTTTACACTCATACTATTTTTGCTCGATGATTTCACTAGATACTTGCTGCATTTACTGCTTCATAAAGTCCCATTCTTATGGGAGTTTCATAAAGTTCATCACTCAGCAAAGGTACTGACGCCATTTACTATTTATCGAACTCATCCTGTTGAGAGCTACTTATATGCTTGCAGAATGGCGGTGACGCAAGGTATCGCTGTTGGTGTGGGTTATCATTTATTTGGCACTTCATTAAGCATGTTTGACATTCTAGGTGCAAATGCCTTTGTTTTCTTATTTAATATTTTTGGCGCTAATTTAAGACACTCCCACATTTGGTTTAGTTGGGGAGACAAGTTAGAAGGGTGGTTTATTAGCCCAGCTCAACATCAGGTTCACCATAGCGATAACCCTAAACACTTTGATACCAACTTAGGCTCTGCATTGGCCATTTGGGATAGGATAGGCGGGACTTTAATAAAAGCATCTGAGGCTGGCAAAGTAAGTATTGGCGTTGGTAAATATGACGCTAAACATGATTCTGTTTATGCAATTTATTGGTTGCCAATAAAGCTAGCGGTTCTCAGTCTTATACCGAAGAAAAATATCAAGAAAGACGCATTAAAAGACAAAGAAATAAGTGAATAAGTGGTGCTTTGTAGGTAAGAAGATAGGCTGGCGACGGGCATTGCCAGCCTATAAGTCGGAGAGTAGGCTCCCCAATTAATTAATGAACGACTTTTCTTTGTTTATAAAAGCCAAGGTCATTAAGTGTTTCAATTATTTTCGGATCATCTAATCTAGATGGGGCTGATTCTTTTCTCAAAAAATGATCGGCCGGAACACTGTGCATATCTAGCATCTTGTTAAATAAAACAGTGCGAATTGTCAGCGCTGTCATTCCATTGTCTTGCAGCTCGTCAAGTCGGCTTTGCAAATCCACAAAAGGACTTGCTTTAACGTCATCCACCACGGCTGAAAAATTTAATTCTGCCTTACCTTTACGCATCAATGCCTCTCGCTTGCCAAAAATTCCAAAAAATAAGAGCTCAAGGTCAATCACATTTAAAACAAAAATTGTGTTTAAAATAGAGACTTAGCTCATAAGACCGTTCCAGTTTACTCTTTTTTTGAGCATGATTTCTACGGCGCATGTAAAGCTTTGTAAATCGACTTGCATTATTAGGAACAAGGGGTATTAGACGTCTAGATGTAAGTTGTTGAGAGGTAAATAGAAATAGTTATCAGTACCTACTATGGTACTGATAACTTTTTAAGTTATTAATTAAATATTTTTTGACTAACATGCTCAGCGAAACCACTACCGGCTTCTAGATAGAAGTTATAGGTAAATTCTACGCCCATTTCTTCTAATTCACGTTGTTGATCTGGATAATATGCGATGGCACTCACACGACCGCTGAAACCCGATGCTCTAAGCTGCTCTAATGCAAAAATGTTTTGCATATGTTTAGGCATGGCTAACATAACCATGTCAACGTCAGAGTGATTCATGCGCTGCCAGAAATCTGGATCGGTCGCGTCTGCGAGCAAAACACGACGGTTGCGCTTCACATGCTTATCAACGACTTCCGGTTTGATATCAATACCAGCTACTTTGCCAGGATGCGACGCTTCTATGGTTTCATAAGCACCCGTACCAATTCGGCCCATACCGAAAATAACTATTTTTGTATCTGTTAAATTAACCGGTAATTCTTCTTCTAAGCGTTTGTCACTCTCAAATTTTAATAGCCAAGGCTCTAACTTAACGTACAACTCATTGGCACGTTTATTTAGTGGAGAAGCTATGACAAAAGTGATCGATACTGCAATAGCAACAACAGCTAACCAATCGCTGGTAATGAGGCCTGTTGAGGCAGCTACAGCACATACGATTAATCCGAACTCACTGTAATTAGACAGTGTAAATGCACTCAGTAGAGACGTACGTGCTCTGAGTCTAAAGAAATTAGTTAATATGTAGTACAACATAACTTTAATAGGCAACACTAAGATAAGCATGACCGCAACTACTAGCGCATTCGGTGTAATATTTGCGTTTAAGCCAATATTTAAGAAAAACCCGACAAGTAAAATGTCTTTCACATTGAGTAATGATTTTGAAAGCTCACTGGCTTTTTTATGAGGGGCAAACATCATACCTATGATAAGAGCACCTAAATCGCCTTTTAACCCTGCAAACTCGAAAGCATGGTAGCCAATTACCAAGGCGAAGAAAAAGCCAAATAGAGGTAACAGCTCACCATGTTTAGAACGATTAAGTACCCAGAACATGATAGGCCTAAATAAAGGCAGTGCGACTAAAAGTCCAAGCGCCCAGATATTTGGCATTTTACCTGTGCTGACAGCCAAAAAGATAACCGCGAAGATATCCTGCATAACCAAGATGCCAATGGCTATTTTGCCGTGTAGGGCAGACATTTCACCGCGCTCTTCTAGTACCTTTACAGCAAATACGGTACTTGAGAAGCTAAACGCAAAACCAACAAGCAAAGCACTGGAGGTATCTAGTGAGCTGAATAGGGGCAGTGATGCCGCGCCTAATAATAATAACAGACTGGCAAAAAAAGCTGTGCTTAAAACAATATGTAGTGTTGCTGGACCCCATACTTGAGGTTTAACTAAATTACCGACTTTGAGTTTTAGACCAATACTGAATAATAGTATGGTTACACCTAAATCAGCTAACTGGGTGAGTAAATCAGTTGTCTGATGACCCATTAGGTTTAAAATAAAGCCAGCCATTAAAAAACCAATGAGTGGCGGTAGCTTGAGTTGGTAAATAGAAAATCCGCATGCGAATGCGACAGCAAAAAACAACAGTTCCATATTCAATATAATTAAGCGAAATTGATGTAGCATATTAGCAAAACTGACTGATTTATAAATCAAAACTTTAGGCTAATAGTGCGTAAAATTTGACTAACTTGTTATCAGTGAAAGATATTTGCATTAAAAACACAAATTTTCGCTGACAAGATTTATTAAATGTGGTTAAGATGCAGTTAGAAGGAATAATCTCTACAGGAGAGGCGATGTTTAAAAAAATCCTTGCATCTGTGGGTATCGGGGCTGCGAAGGTCGATACTATTTTAGAAACTGAACATTTATATCCAGGTCAAAAGTTTCAAGCACAAATTATTGTTGAAGGCGGAGATGTTGAGCAACAGGTCTCTGGCCTAGAATTAGCATTGATGACACGAGTCAAAGTTGAGTCAGATGATGGCGAATATTTTACTAATCACGTTCTAGATAAATGGCGTATTTCAGAACAATTTGTAATCGCACCGGGTGAAAAGAAAGTCATTCCATTTGAAGCAAGACTGCATTCAGAAACCCCAATTACTGAGTTGAACGCGGGTTACAATCATTCGTTCGTTTGGGTTGAAACCGGTCTGGATATTGATTTGGCCATTGATCCTAATGACAAAGATACGCTACATATTTACCCGAATGAAGCTGTCAAAGCCTGTATGCAGGCGATGGATAAGCTCGGATTTAGCTTAGTAAAAGCGGATGTTGAAAAAGGCTATCTAAGAGCTTCTAGTTTTCAATCAACGTCTGGTTGCTATCAAGAGTTAGAATATAGACCTAACACGCGTTCGTTATTTGGCATTCAAGAGATAGAGTTGTCATTTGTGCCTGAAGCGCACAAAACTCACGTGTTAATCGAACTTGATCGAGCCTTTAGAGGTGATGGGTATGTTGATTTAACCATCGAGCATGATCATGTGAATGTGTCTCAACTATGTGATCAATTAGAAAGACTATTTAACTAAGTTAGTACGTCTTAATTTACTAAAAGCCTAGCTAGCATAGCTAGGCTTTTTTATCGGTGAAAAGCATGAAATGTTATGTAAAAAAATTCTCTGACTTAGATACGTTAACATTCTTCAAATTAGCTAAAGCAAGGGTAGATATTTTTGTTGTTGAGCAAGAATGTGCGTACCCTGAATTAGATGATGTTGATATTCTGGAAGAGACTCGACACATTTATTATTTAGATAGTGATGGAGAGGTTGTCGCTTATTCACGTTGCTATCAAAAAACTTCGCAGGTAACTGCGATTGGTAGAGTAATTATCACTGAGCCAAATAGAGGAAAGGGGCTAGCATCAAAATTAATGAAGGAGTCATTGAGTGTATGCAAGAACCTTTGGCCTGATTATAAAGTACAATTGAGTGCGCAAACTCATCTAACCCCTTTTTATGAAAGTTTAGGATTCAAAGCGATATCTGACACTTATCTAGAAGATGGCATTCCACATACAGATATGGAATTAACACAATAAAAAAGCGAGTTCGATACTCGCTTTTTTAATAGGTCGCTAGCTCTGTTTAAAACGAATGAATAAACACCATAGCGATTGCAAGTGGGCATACAAACTTGATGTACCAAGGCCACACTTTCCAAAATAATGTATTCTCAGCTTCTTCATGGCCATTTTTAATTTCGGCGAGCAAATTATTTCTATGCCAGATCCAGCCAACAAAGATACAACAAAGCATCCCGATTAAGGGCTGAGAGAATTGAGTTGTTAAACTTACTACAAAACCAAACAATGCAGAGAAATTAAAAATAATAGTGAAACTGACAAGAGAAATGATCCCGCCAATTATCCAAGTTGCTTGGACACGGCCTAAAGCAAATTTTTCTACAGCATAAGATACGGGTGCTTCAAGCATTGAAATAGACGACGTAAGAGCTGCAATACTCATCAGTGCAAAGAAAGCAAAGCCGACGAAGTAGCCAATATCGCCCATGCTTAAGAACAGAGCGGGTAGTACTTGGAATACTAGAGTATCTTCAGATAACAGGGCGCCAGATTCTGAGAAAATAGCCACACCTTGCGCTTGTGCGACATACATAGCAGGAATAATTAAAAGACCAGCCACAAATGCAATAAGTACATCGATAAGCGTGACATACGCCCCCAATGAAACTAAGTTTTCCTTTTTACTGATGTAAGAGCCATAAATAATCATCACACTTGTACCCAAAGATAGTGAGAAAAACGCTTGTCCAAGTGCGCTAACCAAAAGTTGCGGATCTAACAAAGAGTTAAAATCAGGCACTAAATAAGCTTTTAAGCCTTCCATTGCACCTTCTTGAGTCATTACATAGATAATAAGAAGTCCTAAAATACTCAGCAGGGCTGGCATTAGACGCTTTGACCACTTTTCAATGCCGTTTTCAACGCCTTTACTGATGATAGCAATGGTCAGGATAATGAATAAACTAGTAAATATAAGGTCGCGTGGAAATGACTGAGTGTTAAGCCAAGTAGATGTACTTTCTAGGCCTGTCACAGCAGCAATCGGCTCTGCGGTAGCACTGAACATCCAGCCTGCAACAATGGCATAAAAGCTGAGGATCAAACCCGCGCAAATAATACCGCCAAAACCGACGATAAATGCGAATTTTTTTTGTAATGGTGAGTTAGCTAATTTTTGTAATGAAGACACAGCGTTCGCTTGGCCATGACGACCAATGACTAATTCGGCCATTAAAGCCGGGTAAGCTAAACAAAAGGCCAAAATAAGATACACTAAAACGAATGCAGCGCCACCGTTAGAGGCAGTTTGAGTTGGGAAGCCCCAAATGTTACCAAGTCCAACAGCCGATCCTGCGGCAGCCATAATAAAGCCAAAGCGAGAACTGAACTCGCCTCTAATACTACTCATATGTTGTTATTCTTTTATATTCTAAGGGATGGCTGACAATCTACTGCAAATGATGAAAAATAAAAAGACCTTGTCTGAAATCAATACACCATAAATGATGATCAGTTAGGTCTTTTTGGCAGTTGTATCGTAAATTTAGCACCGCCTAAGCTCTCAGACTGAGAAACAGAGACTTTCCCATGGTGCCAATCTACCACTTTACTGACAATCGCAAGTCCAAGTCCATAGCTTTTCCCTGCACGATTTCGGTGATTTTCTTCTTGAAAGAAAGGACTAAATACTTTGTGCCAGTTCTCTGGTGCTATACCTGGGCCATCATCTTCTATTTCTATATATATGTATTGTGAGTCATAGTAACTAGAAATTTGAATGTGCTTGGCTGCAAAATCACAAGCATTACTGAGTAAGTTAGTAATGGCACGGGCTAACCAATGCAAGTCTGCGGTTATTTCGAATTTGGCATTTAGTTCTGTAAGTAACGACAATTCAGCTTTTTGTAATTTAGGCTGTATTTGCAAGCTTACATCATGTAAATAATGAGAGGCTTGTGTCGTTTCGAAATTTAATAAATGAGACTTTTGCTCGAGCGTAGCAAAAGATAAATATGACTTCAGCATATCTTCCATTTGGTCTAAATCTTTTTCCATTCTTAGCAGAATTTCATTGACCTTTTTATTGTCAGGTTCGTCAATAGCAGCATCCAAAGCAAAACGCATACAGGCCACAGGCGTTCTAATGTCATGAGATAGGCTCGACGCCATGAGTTTGTTTTCAGCCATTAGCTTTTCAATTTTGCTCGCCATGCCATTAAATGTGAGCTCGACGTCTTTAATGTAAGTAAAATGGTTTGGCTCAATACGAGCCGAAAAATCACCGGCAGCAAACTGTTTCGCTTTACTCGTTAATACGTTTAACCTTTTTGCAAGCGGTGACAATATGAACCACATAAAAGTACAAACGCCAGAATAAAATAACAATGTCAGTAATACATCACTGTTTTGCTCTTGCTCTGGTTTGGTTAGACGCAACTCGACATAATCTGGCATAAGATTTTTAGATGACTTAAGTAGGTAAAAGCCTATCTCGTCTTCAAGCAATAAACCTTGTGGGGTGAACATTTCATTTTTTAACTCAGAGGGCAGAGCAAGACTTTGCCCATCTTTATAACTTACATCTAGTGAAAATTCTTGACTGATGGTGTTGGCAAATGAAGCACGTTGCTTCGCAGGTTGTCTTTCCAACTGTTTGATAAACCCACCCGTGATATTACGTTGCCACATGAAGTTATCATCTGGTGAGAAAGCTTGTTGATTAAACGTATCGATTAACCATCCAAGAACCACAATAGACAATAGCGCACTAGCGAGTAAATAAAGGTAAAGTTTTTTCAAATTGGCAACACCAAATTATAGAGAGAAAAACCAACATGATTAGCATGTTGGTTATGATGAATGCGGCAGGTTTACCAAGCTGTAGGTACCATCAGGTAGCCTTTGCCCCAGACAGTTTTGAATTTTTCTGGATGCTGAGGATCGTCATTAAACTTCTTCCTAAGTGCAGATATCAGCACATCGACACTTCTGTCTAGGCCATCATATTCTCGGCCTTTAGTGGCTTTAAATACCGCATCTCTAGACACGACTTCCCCCGCATTACTTGCTAAAAAGTGGAGTAATAAATACTCAGCGCTAGAAATTGCAACTTCAGTTCCGTCAATCGTTACTTTACGCGCGAGTGTATCTATATGTAATGCACCCACTTGAATGTTGTCATCATCGACCTCGGTTGTTGAAGGTGATTGTTCCGCAGCTCTGAGTAGAGATTTGATCCTTGCAAGCAGTGCACGAGGTCTAACAGGTTTGATAACATAATCACTCGCACCTACTTCTAAGCCGATGACTTCATCCATCTCTTCATCTTTGGCTGTCATCATTACGATAGGTTTGTTGTAGAATTGACGCAGATCTCGACAAACGCTTATGCCATCTTGCCCAGGCAACATAATATCAAGCAGTACAATATCTGGAGAGACGTCTTTTACCATAGCAACAGCTTGGTCGCCCCTGTGGCAAATATGTGTTGTATAACCTTGGTTATCTAGGTATTCAGCAACCCATTGGGCCAAAGATTCATCATCTTCAACAAGTAAAATAGTGGCGTAGTTTTCCATGTTTCCCTCACTAAAACCAATCACTTAAAAATGTAGTATACATCTACAGCGAAGGTATTCAGGCAATTTTATTGTGGCTTAATTATAAGAATTATAAGCAATAAAACCGCTTGAATACTGTAAAAAAATGTTTAGCGCACCTTTAACTTGCCCATTAGCTCGGCAATGAGGTGGGCTTCGATGTCATTTGTCACAGCTGAAACCTCTTGATTAGTGCACAAACCAGACACTTTAGTTAAAGGAGAGGTTTGATATTTGACTTGATATTTAGGCACTGACACTTTTTGCTCAAACCGCTGTTTACGTGCGGCCTCCGTATTGTGCAAGTTGATAAAATCGACAACGGCCTGTTCATTAGTGACTACCTGTTGCTGAGTAAACTTATATATTACAGGCTTATCAATAAAAGTATGACTAGATATACTCGCTTGAGCAATCCAAACGACATCAGCACTTTGTTTGTGATTTAAGCGAAAACTGATTTTTACTTCATAGTTACTGCATTGTTTTGATTGATTGCTTTTTAAAACAGGCGCATTGTGAGACTTAATCTTTTTATTCGCTTCGAGCTGTAAGTCTATGTCATTGGTTCTTTCTACTGAAAGTTGCTGCACGTTTAAAATGTAATCGGCATCGTTACTATTGGCTACAGCTAAACCAAGCTTAGAAAGTTGTTCTGCTAGGAGTTGATATTGTGGTGCTGTTAATTGAAGAGACTTAGGGTCAACCCAAACACGGTTGTTTTTATAAATAGGGTGTGCAGGAAGCTGCACCGATTTTATTTTTACAGGGTTCTGCTTCGCGTTGTAGGTTAGGAAAACAACTTCTTTTTTTAATAAAGGCTTTTTAGGTAAAGTAAGTTCTGGCGCCAACTGAGGGGTAAAACTACATGCAGAACTAAGTAATAAACCAACTCCAAGTATCGATAACTTACGCATTAAAATTCCTCAGATTAATAATTTATGCCCAAACACAAGACAACAAACGACAAAATGTTAGAATGCCGTTATGAAAACAGGAGCAATTTTTATGAAGACCCTGATTTACGCAGTTATGGGGCTCTTCACCGTTGAATGTTTGGCATTAAATAAAAACGACAAAGCCGAGCAGCAACAGTGGCAGCAATTTGTAAATCGCTATTCTAAGCAAGTCGAAACAAAACTCAAAGAAAAATCCATTCCTGGTGCGGCATTAAGTATCGTACAAGGTGATGATAGTTACTTTCAAAAAGGGTTTGGTCGAACAAAAGTCAAACAAGGCAGAAAAGTTGATGCACATACTCGATTTCGTTTGGCGTCAGTATCAAAAACGTTTGCAGGCTCGCTGACCGCTAAATTAGCAACTGAAGGCAAAATCGACCTAGACCGTGAAATCAGTCATTACCTCCCACAAGCGCGTGAGTCAAAGTTTGAAAACTTAAAAGTCTATAATTTATTAAGCCATTCTAGCGGCATAGTGCCTAATGCTTACGATAATCTGGTTGAATCTAGAATGAGTTACACAGATATCACAGATAAGCTTTTTGATATTCAACCGATATGTAAACCCAGCATGTGTTACGGCTATCAGAATGTGATGTTTAGTCTTATTGATAGGGTAATACAAGCAAAAACAGGGTTAGATTACAAAACCTGGGTTGAAGAATTTTTATTTGCGCCCTTAGGTATGCGCGACGGTGGTGTTGGTTTAAAAAATTTAACCAAAGACAAAAATTTCGCAGCGCCTCACGTTTTAGGCAGAAAACGTTGGCATACAGCTAGATTAAAGAGCAACTATTACAAAGTACTGCCTGCTGCAGGAATAAATGCGAGCGCGGCAGATATGGTCTTTTGGCTAAAAGCGCAACTTGGACACTTTCCAGAAGTACTGTCATTGGATGCATTGACTATGCAATCTAGACCTTATGTACAAACAAAAAGAGAACTTAAAAGAAGAATTTGGCGTAAGCATGTTAAAGAAGCACATTATGGCTTAGGTTGGCGCATATATGACTTTGAAGGCACATTGTTGTTTTATCATAGTGGCTGGGTACAGGGTTATCGTACTGACATTGTGGTCATCCCATCAATGAACATAGGTTATAGTATGTTGCTTAACGCTGAGAGTGGTTCGATAAATGAATTAACAGTTGAGTTTATTAAGCAGGCGATTGAGTGGAAGGAGACGTCAACAGCAAATGCTGTTGACGAGTAAGCTTAGCGAGGAAGTTGAATTTTCTTCTCTTCGCTTTGGCGATATAGCACGATAACGTGACCAATCACTTGTACTTTATGCGCTTTTGTTTCTCTAACAATTGCGTCAAAAATGAGTTGTTTCGTTTCTCTATCATTCGTAGGCACTTTCACTTTGATTAATTCGTGAATGTCTAAAGAATGATCAATTTCTAACATTACGCCTTCAGTTAGCCCATTTGCACCAAGCAAAACAACTGGTTTTAGTGGGTGAGCTAGACCTTTTAGGTACTGTTTCTGTTTATTTGATAATGTCATATTGGTAATATTTACTAATCTTAGGCTTGAATTATCGCTATTCTACCGCCATCTACAGAATATTACTAATGAGTTGCAGTTAATATGGCAAATAAAAAGCACTCAGCGAGCTCAAAACGCTGGTTAAAAGAACATGTTGATGATCCTTATGTTCATGAAGCACAAAAACGTGGTTTCCGTTCACGTGCGATTTTCAAATTAGAAGAAATTCAACTTAAAGATAAACTGCTTAAGCCAGGTATGACAGTAGTTGACTTGGGAGCCGCGCCGGGAAGTTGGTCGCAATATCTAGCTGAAGAAGTAAGTGATAAAGGGCAGGTTATTGCATGTGATATCTTACCAATGGATTCACTGGCTGGTGTTGATTTCTTACAAGGTGACTTTAGAGAAGAGGCTGTTCTAGATGCTTTGTTAGATCGTATAGACGGTAAAAATGTTGACGTTGTATTTTCTGATATGGCACCAAATATGAGTGGCAACATGAGTACTGACCAAGCTGGCAGTATGTATCTAGTTGAGCTAGCGTTAGATATGTGCCATCAGGTATTAAAACCAAATGGCGCTTTTGCAGTAAAAGTTTTCCAAGGTGAAGGTTTTGATCAATTTGTACAAGAAGTACGTAATTGTTTTAAAGTAGTCAAAATTCGTAAACCTAAAGCATCGCGTCCACGATCTAGGGAAGTATATATAGTGGCGACAGGCTACAAACTGTAGTACAGTTGAAGTGCATTATAGTTGAATTTAAATAATTTTTAGATACAAGAGGTTAACTCCTTGAGCGACATGGCAAAGAACTTAATACTCTGGTTGGTTATCGCAGTAGTGCTGATGACCGTGTTCCAGAGCTTCAATGGAAACGATCAAATCGATCGTCAAACGAGTTACACGCAGTTTGTAAAAGAAGTGCGTAGCGGTGCAGTACGTGATGTTAATATCGACAGAAGTACAGGCACTATCTCAGGTGTAAAAGGAAACGGTGAACGCTTCCAGACGATCATGCCTATGTATGATGAGGATTTAATTAACGACTTGCTTAAAAACGATGTAAACGTCAAAGGCGTTGCACCTGAAGAGCAGTCATTCTTAGCAAACATCTTTATCTCATGGTTCCCAATGTTACTGCTTATTGGTGTATGGATTTTCTTCATGCGTCAAATGCAAGGCGGTGGCGGCAAAGGCGCTATGTCATTTGGTAAGAGTAAGGCTCGTCTAATGGGCGAAGACCAAGTTAAGACTACATTTGCTGATGTTGCTGGTTGTGATGAAGCAAAAGAAGATGTTACTGAGCTTGTAGACTTCTTACGTGACCCTTCTAAGTTCCAAAAATTAGGTGGCAGCATTCCTAAGGGCGTATTGATGGTAGGTCCTCCAGGTACTGGTAAAACACTACTTGCAAAAGCTGTTGCTGGTGAAGCAAAAGTACCTTTTTTCACAATTTCAGGTTCTGATTTTGTAGAAATGTTCGTAGGTGTGGGTGCATCACGTGTTCGTGATATGTTCGAACAAGCAAAAAAAGCGGCACCTTGTATCATCTTCATCGATGAGATCGATGCTGTTGGTCGTAAGCGTGGTGCTGGCATGGGTGGTGGTCATGATGAGCGTGAACAAACACTTAACCAAATGCTAGTAGAGATGGATGGTTTTGAAGGTAACGAGGGTATCATTGTTATCGCGGCAACTAACCGCCCAGACGTTCTTGACCCTGCATTGCTTCGTCCTGGTCGTTTCGACCGTCAAGTTGTGGTTGGTCTACCAGACATCAGAGGCCGTGAGCAAATCCTTAATGTTCACATGCGCAAAGTACCGCTTGATGAAAATGTACAAGCGTCAGTGATCGCACGTGGCACACCAGGTTTCTCAGGTGCAGACCTTGCAAACCTTGTGAATGAAGCTGCATTATTTGCTGCTCGTGGTAACAAGCGTAAAGTGAGCATGGCGGAGTTTGATGCTGCAAAAGATAAGATCATGATGGGTGCTGAACGCAAGTCTATGGTGATGAGTGAGCACGAGAAAGAAATGACTGCTTATCACGAAGCAGGTCACGCTATAGTAGGTCGTTTAGTACCAGAACACGACCCTGTTTATAAAGTATCAATTATTCCTCGTGGTCGTGCGCTTGGTGTGACTATGTATCTACCAGAACAAGACCGTGTTAGTCACTCTAAAGAGCACTTAGAGTCAATGCTTTCGAGCCTTTATGGTGGTCGAATTGCAGAAGCACTGATCTATGGTGATGACAAAGTCACAACTGGTGCGAGTAACGACATAGAACGTGCTACAGACATCGCTAAGAAAATGGTTACCCAATGGGGTTTAAGTTCTAAACTTGGCCCGCAAATGTACATGGAAGAACAAGGCGAAATGTATATGGGGGGGGGGTCTCATCGCATGTCAGGTATGTCTGATGAAACAGCTAAGCTGATTGATTCTGAAATCAAAGACTTTGTTACTCGTAACTACGATCGTGCAGAACAAATTCTTAAAGACAACATGGATATCCTGCACAGCATGAAAGATGCGTTAATGAAGTATGAAACCATCGATGCGGGTCAAATTGACGACCTGATGGAGCGTAAAGAGGTTCGTCCTCCTCGTGATGCGCATGATCAGAAACCAGAGCCAAAAGCGAAGACTGATTCTAAACCTGAAGCTAAACCTGAAGCTAAACCTGAGCCTGAATCAAATGACTCAGAACAGGCATCGAGACCAACAAATGAGCTTGATGATAGCAAAGAGTAATTAATCTCAATAACAGCCCCGATTTATCGGGGCTTTTTATTTTAATTTCTTCGCTTAGCATATAGAATTGCGTTTAGTAATTTTTACCTTTTATTTCGAAACTTATTTTGCGAATTAGGTGAAACAAATACGTTAAAGGACGCTTCTAAACCACATGACCCAATTATCTCTTCCAAAAAACAGAATACTTGATTTAAACAAACCGATTATCATGGGTATTGTTAATGTTACTCCTGATTCATTTTCAGATGGTGGCAATTACAATTCTGTTGAAGACGCGTTTAAACAAGCTATGCGTTTAATTGAGGAAGGTGCAGGAATTTTAGATATTGGTGGTGAATCGACTCGACCAGGCGCACCAGACGTAGCCCTTCAAGAAGAGCTTCAACGTGTTATACCTGTAATCAAGCGCATTCGAGAAGCCTCTGATTGTGTGATTTCAATTGATACCAGTAAAGCTGCTGTCATGGAAGCGGCCATTGAAGCCGGTGCAGACATTATTAATGATGTAAGAGCACTTCAAGAGCCGGGTGCATTAGAAGTTGCAGCAAAATACTCTGATGTACCCGTTTGTTTGATGCATATGCAAGGTCAACCTCGCACGATGCAAACAAACCCAACGTATGAAAACCTTATTTCAGATATAAATCAGTTTTTTGAAGAGCGAGTTTTAACGTGCAGTAAAGCTGGCATTAATCAAAATAGGATCATACTAGATCCCGGTTTTGGTTTCGGTAAAACACTGACTCATAACTTTGAAATCTTAGAAAAATTCAATGCATTCTCGACACTAGGCCTGCCACTGTTAGCAGGCTTATCTCGAAAATCTATGTTTGGACAACTTTTGAATAGAGAAACAAGTGAACGTGTTGCAGCCAGTTTAGCTGGTGCATTGTTATGTGCTCAAAAAGGCGCACATATAATCCGCGTTCATGATGTGAAAGAAACGGCTGATGTCATTGGTGTATGGCAGGCAGCGAGAAATGGAGTAACACCCTTATGACAACAAGAAAGTATTTCGGCACTGATGGTGTTCGAGGTCTAGTCGGCGAATTTCCAATTACGCCCGAGTTCGCACTTAAATTAGGCTGGGCAGCAGGTAAAGTTTTATCTAAGTCTGGTACTAAAAAAGTTATTATTGGTAAAGACACCCGTATTTCAGGTTATTTACTCGAAACATCGCTAGAAGCTGGATTAATTGCTGCAGGCATTGATGTTGTTTTACTTGGCCCTATGCCAACGCCTGCTGTTGCGTATTTAACGCAAACATTTCGTGCCGAAGCGGGGATTGTGATCAGTGCATCTCACAACCCATACCATGACAATGGTATTAAGTTTTTCAATGGTAAAGGCTTAAAGCTTGGCGATGAGGTTGAGCTTGAAATCGAGGCTATGCTGGATGAAGAAATGACGTGTGTACCTTCTGAAAAGCTAGGTAAAGCCCGTCGTCTGGACAACGCAGATGGTCGTTATATCGAATTTTGTAAGGGTTTATTCCCAAATGACCTGTCTTTAGAAGGTTTAAAGGTTGTTCTTGATTGCGCAAACGGTGCAACTTACCACATCGCCCCTGATGTAATGCGTGAATTAGGCGCAGAAGTCATTTGTCATGCCTGTGAGCCAAACGGCACAAACATCAATCTAGAGTGCGGTGCAACGCATGTTGATAGTTTAAAGCAAAAAGTTTTAGAGCATAAAGCGGATGTTGGTATTGCATACGATGGTGATGGTGACCGTGTCATGATGGTTGACCATAATGGCCGAGTATTCGATGGCGATGACATCGTGTATATCATCGCTTGTCAGGCACACCAAGAAAATAATTTAGGCGGAGGTGTTGTTGGTACTGTGATGTCAAATATGGGCCTTGAAAATGCGCTGAAGGCCAAAGGTATTGATTTTGCGCGTAGTAAAGTGGGTGACCGCTACGTTATCGAGCTTCTAAAAGAAAAAGGCTGGAAAATTGGTGGCGAGAGTTCAGGTCACGTTTTGAATCTCGACCTTATTTCTACTGGTGACGGTATTGTCTCAAGTTTGCAGGTATTGACGGCCATGGTCTCGCAAAACAAGACATTGAAAGACTTGGGTGCGGGTTTCCAAAAGTATCCAATGAAAATGATCAATGTAAAGTATCAAGCTGGCACTGATCCAACACAAGCCGACGAAGTAAAAGCTGCAGTGAAAGAAGTAGAAGCTGATCTTGCTGGCAAAGGTCGAGTCCTTCTTCGTAAATCTGGTACAGAGCCTGTTGTACGCGTCATGGTAGAGGCGGAGCAAGAGAAGCAAGTACTAGACTTCGCTCAAAAAATTGCCGAAGTTGTTGAAACTGTGAGCAATTAAACAAATTTTCAATTTTATTTCTTGTAACTTTGGGTGAGGCGAGTTAGTATCTCACCCGCTTTTGATGCGGAGTATCGTATGTCGCAACGTAAGCCAATTGTCGCTGGTAATTGGAAAATGAATGGTTCATTAGAACTTGTTGAAGAAATTTCTTCAAAGGTACTAAGCCAAATAGAAGAGAAAGCATCTCTCATTGTTTTTCCTCCAGCAATGCTTTTAAGCTCGGCAATTGAAAAAGGTTTTGTAACTGGCACGCAAACTGTATCTGAAAACAACTCAGGTGCATTTACAGGCGAAACTAGCGCAGAACTAGCAAAGCAACTTGGTGCAGAGTTTTCTCTTGTAGGTCACTCAGAAAGACGTAGCCTTTTTGGTGAGTCAAACGAAGTTGTAGCAAAAAAATTTAGCAAAGCACAAGAAAATGCCTTAACACCAATTTTATGTGTAGGCGAAACAGAATCTCAAAGAGAATCTGGTGAAACAGAACAAGTTGTTGCTGAGCAAATTAAAGCTGTAATTGAGCATTCAGGTATAGCATCACTGTCGAACTCTGTGATAGCATACGAGCCCGTTTGGGCAATTGGTACTGGTAAAACAGCATCACCTGAACAAGCACAAGCAGTGCACAAATTTATTCGAGATATGATTGCCGAGTATGATGGTCATATCGCAAATGAGCTTCGCATCCTTTATGGTGGAAGCGTTAATGATTCTAACAGTGATTTGTTATTTGCACAGCCGGATATAGATGGTGGCCTAATTGGTGGCGCAAGTCTTAAGGCAGATGCTTTTTTAAGTATTTACAAAAGTGCATTAGGGAACGTATAAAATGTACGAGATATTATTGGTTGTTTACCTAATTATTTCTTTAGCTTTAGTTGGTATGATCTTAATCCAACAAGGTAAAGGCGCAGACATGGGCTCTTCATTCGGAGCAGGTGCTTCTGCAACTGTTTTCGGCTCTTCAGGCGCAGGAAACTTCATGACGAAGACAACAACAATTCTAGCGACTGTTTTCTTTGTTCTGAGCATCATTTTAGGTAACTTAACAGCTGGTCAAATTAAAAAGACTGATGAGTGGGAAAACCTTTCAGCACCTGTAGCGACAGAAACTGCACCTACTGATTCAGACGTACCAGTTTCGAACAATAATAACTCGGACGTACCTAACTAAAGAATTTGCGGATGTGGTGGAATTGGTAGACACGCCATCTTGAGGGGGTGGTGGCTTCGGCCGTGGGGGTTCAAGTCCCCCCATCCGCACCAATTATTAAAACCAGCTTTTAGCTGGTTTTTTTATGCCTGAAATTTACTAATGCTGAAATCAATAAAAATACTTTGATTATTCAATAGCCTTGATTAACATAAGTCATTATTTGCTCATTGAACTGTTATCTTGATCTTCCAAAATACTGCTGTATCACTTAGAAATAAGCTCAAGGCGATTGAGTTAAATGAAAGCCAAATCATTTTACAATTACACAACGATACACTTGCTTACTCATGGCAGGCGTTACAGTGTGCGCCTCAATTACATAAAACTCCTTTTAGCCATGTGATTGAGATACAGCTCAATGCTGATGATACTTCTTACAAGCATCGTTTTGCAGCGCAGGATGATTGCCAAAGCCAGCTAGACACCTTTTGGAGTAATGCCAATAAAACAGAATTAGTTAATACAATTTTTAAAATTGAAGCACTATTAAAGCAGTCATTTTTGTCACACCGAAAATGGTTAGCGATCAAAGATAAAGTGAATGCCTTGGCTGTAAACTGGCTTGCTCGAGATCTAAAGTGCCAATTAACGGACGATATACAAAAAGCACTGGCATCTTTAAAAGAATTAGTTAGCTGGACAGAAACAGATATTGCAGAGTTTAAAAACAGCTTTATCAATTACAAAATGCGAGAGTATAAATCATTCTTTGATAGGCTTGAGCAACACCCGCTCACTGAAGCACAGCAGCGAGCCTGTATCATTCAAGATGACAGACAATTATTGCTGGCAGGCGCTGGTACGGGAAAAACCAGTGTCATTACAGCGAAATTTAAATACTTACTTCACACCAAGCAAGCCAAAGCGGCAGACCTATTAGTATTAGCCTATGGCAGTGATGCCAGTGAAGAGTTGCAAGCGAGGCTTGAAGAAAAAGATCAAGTCATGACTTTTCATAGTTTGGGCAAGCAAATCATAGCCGATGTCGAAGGTAGTGTGCCTAAGGTGTCTGAATTATCTACCAATCTTCAGGCTAAAACGGCGTTTATAATCGATACTCTACAAGCGCTATACTCTGACGATTCATTTAAGCAGCTGTTAATTGCATTTTTGCGAAATAACTTTGCCTACAAATTTGAAGGTGAGCTAAGTACATTTTTAAACTCGCCATTAAAAAACAAGTTTGTACAAACAATTTTCACGCTGATCAGTCTCTACAAACAAGCACATGCACTTGACAAAATTTCTGAGCTAGAGACAAGGTTTTCAGACGATTTAACCCTACTGAGACATTTTCTAGCTGAATATAATCTCTATTTATCGAATGAAAATAGCATCGATTTTGATGACATGATCATTCGTGCCAGACAATATACGCTAGGTGGTCAATATACTCCGCAATGGAAGTTTATTTTAGTTGATGAGTTTCAAGATATTTCACCAATTCGTGCTGAATTGGTGAAAGACTTATTGGATAATAAATCAGGTAGCCAATTATTTGCAGTGGGAGATGATTGGCAATCAATTTACCGCTTTAATGGCGGCGATATTCGTTTTACAACAGAGTTTGCAAAACACTTTGGCCATGCAACGACCACCCAACTCGATAAAACATTTCGTTATTCTCAGGCTTTACTTGATTTATCTGCAGAGTTTGTTTGTGCTAATCCACAACAAATTACCAAGTCAATACAAGCTTTCTCATCAAGCTCATTACCTGCTGTAAAAGAAGTTTTTCACACAGATCCAATGCAAGGGGTGTCAGAAGCATTTGGGTACATTGCAAATCAAGCACCGACCAATGCCAGTGTATTAATCTTAGCTAGAAGTCATGCTGCGCTACTAGATAAATCAACTCTACAAGCAATTGAGAGCCACTATCAGCAACTTTCTATAACACAGATGACATTCCATGCTGCAAAAGGAAAAGAGGCCGATTACGCGCTTTTAATTGGGTTAGATAATAAGTCATTGCCTTCAAGAGTGAAATCAGCACCTTTAGTTGAGGCTTTACTGCCTCAAGTAGAGCGATTCAAAGATGCAGAAGAGAGAAGACTGTTCTATGTCGCATTAACACGCGCCAAAAAGCAGTTGGTGCTACTTATTCCTGAGCAGTCTCCGAGTGAGTTTGTGATGGAGTTAAACTACTAATACCAATCCGCAATAACACATTATCATTTTGAGGGGGTGAAACTGACGTTAACTTCGTTAAAAGTTTCTTATTTAGAACAACTAAATAGCAAAACTTTCGCCTCGCTATCGACAAGTTTTTCTTGCCTCAAAATAGAGCACTTAGTTAAGCCGACTGGGACAACTTACAAAATCACAAATTACTGATTTTCTTGTCGAGTTGATAGCCTTCATCAGTCACAATTTTTTCTAGTGTTTCAATGCGGCTTTTCAAAGATGCGATTTCATTTTTCATTTCATCTGTGCCCGCGGTATGTTTAAGTGTTTTTTCTTTTAACGCAAGGTAGCGTTTCACCCAATCACCAACAACACCTAAGCCAACACAAATGAAAACGATCATCACGATCATGGTTGTTCCTGACATAACTGACTCCTACTAACAATTCTAATTTTAGATTAGCAGTCTTATTGATTTAAGTTAGTGACAAAAGTCAGAGAAGGGAAGAACAGAGCTAGAATGAGGCTAACGGATAGTGCAACTACAATAGGTGATTGCAATTGCACATGAACAAATTAAGCTTCGTAAGGAAGTGGGTCGCTTGCGTTATTTAATGAAAACGCCTCTAGACGCTCTTGGCATGCACCACATTTACCACAGGCTTTTTCACGACCGTTATAGCAAGTCCATGTGTTGCTATAATCTAAGCCCATTTTTAGACCATCGGTTAAAATTTCAATCTTTGAATTATTTAAATATGGACAAACAATTTCAACTTCTTCGTAGTTAGCGATGCGGCAAACATCACTCATCTTTTCAACGAATTCAGGGCGACAGTCTGGATAGATGGCATGATCACCTGAGTGTGCGCCATAGAATACCTTGTTAGCTTTAAGCGAAACTGCATAGCCTACCGCCAAAGAAAGTAAGATCATATTACGGTTAGGTACAACCGTGCTTTTCATGCTTTCTTCTTCGTAATGGCCTTCAGGTACTTCAATATCATCGGTCAGCGATGAACCACCAATAAGCTGATTGATAGCAGAGATATCAACAACCTTATGGTGCACGTTTAAATCTGCACAGACACTCGCAGCGACTTCTAGCTCTTTAACATGGCGTTGACCATAGTTGAACGATAACGCATACACGTCAAAGCCTGACTTAATTGCTTTGTTTAACACTGTGTAAGAGTCCATTCCACCAGAATAGATTACGACGACTTTTTCACTCATAAGATTATTGCCTCGAATTTGATAGAGGTTTGCTTCAGGGCGCGATATACTACACGGCCGCTGAAAAAATAACAATTTTCACGGCCGATTTTTTGAGTTTGCTATGTTGTATTGGAGCTGCTTTGTACAAAGTTAATGAGATTTTTGAAACCATCCAGGGTGAAGCGAGTTTTACTGGTGTGCCATCGATATTTTTGCGTTTACAAGGCTGCCCAGTGGGTTGTGCTTGGTGTGATACCAAACAAACGTGGGAAACCAACGACACCTATCTTGTTACTTTAGGCGAAACAGTCGAAAAGAAAGCAGATTCTGAAAAGTGGGCAAATGCCAGTATTGACGACATCATCAATTTGTTCAAAGAGCGCGGGTATTTAGCAAAGCATGTGGTTATTACAGGTGGCGAACCCTGTATGTACGATTTAGTGCCTCTTTGCGAGCAACTTCATGAGGCGGGTTACACCACACAAATTGAAACCAGTGGCACCTTTGAAATTCTAGCACCTGAGTCAACCTGGGTAACCGTATCGCCAAAAATCAATATGCGTGGCGGCTATGACGTGCTGACGTCAGCTATGCAAAGAGCAAATGAAATCAAACACCCAATCGCGATGCAAAAGCACGTTGATGAACTCGAAGCGTTATTCGAGCAAACAGGTGTGAGACCAGAACTGATTTACTTACAGCCAATCAGCCAAAAAGCCAAAGCAACTAAACTGGCTATCGAAACATGCTTAAAGAAAAACTGGCGTTTATCAGTGCAAGTGCACAAATACATTGGCATAAACTAATTATTCATTTGGTTAGTGCTCAAAAAAAGAAAGCCCGTTTAAACGGGCTTTTTTGTGAAATATTTAAAATAAAGAATTTAAGCACTTAGAAAAACTGCTTAGGTCGAACCAAGACTTACAGGCTTTGTGCATACATGTACAAAGATTTTAAAATGCTCATTTTCTTTTCATTACCATCATGTTGATGCAATAAATTCTCTAGTGTTAACATAAAGTCTTCAGCGCTGATAGAAGGGCTATCTTCACCATGCATCAACTTGTTCTGACAATATTTACGCCATACATCTAATTCATGTGGCGAGAGCGTATGAGGCCAGTTACGGGCTCTGTATCTAAATAACATAGTGGTAAATTTGGCGTCATCAAACTCTAAATCAAATGAACTTAACGACTCAGGTGCGGCATCTCTGATCATCGCAAACTTGGCTTTATCTGCTTTTGACGTAAAGCCATTATAAAGCTGGTAATCAGGGTTCGTTGTGCTGCTAAAGTCTGCTTTATCGTTAAATACTTCCGCTACTTTGTCTCTTAACTCAGGATGTGCTTTTAGCACTTTTAAATTCTCAAGACACTTTTCTCTGTCTATACCTAAACGTGCTGCATTTTCAGGAAGTAGGGTTTTAGCTGGCGCCAAAATAGGGCACTTATTTAAATGCACCAACTTAAGACCTACCGGTAATTCATCTTCGCCTAAATCAGCATGTTTTGTATAAAGGCGTTCACGCAACTGCTCAACGTCTAAATCAAGCAGCACTTGAGGGTCTTCAGTTAAGTTAAAACACACCACGGCGTTTTTATTCACTGGGTGAAAGCTCATTGGTGCTATCCAGCTTGTGCAGCCTTGAGTCGCAGGAATACGCGAAGAAGTATGCACCAGTGGTTGCATGTTATAGACATCAACGAGATCAGCTAACGCCTTCTTATTTCTTAATCCAAAGAAGAAGTTAAACAGTTTAGGCTGCTTTTCTTTGATTAACTTAGCCAGTGCAATGGTTGCAGTTACATCGCTCAGCGCGTCGTGCGCAGCTGCGTGTTCGATGCCATTGGCTACGGTTAGCTCTTCCAGTTTAAAGCTTGGTGAGCCATCTTCTTTTAATGGCCACTCAATACCTTCAGGTCTTAATGCGTAACAGGCACGCACTAAATCAATAATATCCCAGCGGCTATTACCATTTTGCCATTCGCGCTCGTAGGGGTCATAAAAGTTTCTATACAATGAGTAACGCGTTACTTCATCATCGAAGCGAATACTGTTGTAGCCAGCCACACAAGTGTTAGGGCGACTAAACTCAGCATGGATCTTTGCCATAAATTCAGCTTCAACCAAACCATGTTTAAGCGCGTGTTGAGGAGTAATACCAGTTATCAAACACGCTTCAGGGTGAGGTAAATAATCAGGGGCAGGTTTGCAGTATTCAATTAAAGGCTCACCGATAATGTTTAAGTTGTAATCGGTGCGAATACCTGCAAATTGACTTGGGCGGTCTTTTTGTGGGCTAGCCCCCCAAGTTTCATAGTCATGCCAATAGATAGTAGGGATATCTTCAACGTTTTCTTGTGTGTGTAATTGATTGTTTTCTTGCATAAATCTTTAGCTATCTATGGTGCTTATATGTGGGTTCATAACGCAAGCATAGTAACACATATGATAAATGGCTTCGATTTTTAAAATTAATGTGAAGAGGATTGAGCAAAGTATTAGCTTGAAACGTTCATTTTCAAACTGGGTATTTTTAATGTACTTAAGAAAAGAAAGCAATTAAAAAGTCAAAAAAAGCGCCCTCAGGCGCTTTGAACTTTAACGTACATTACTTTGGGATAATGGTTAAATCTCTGCGTGATGGAGTAGGGTATCTACTATGTCACTGAACTTGTTTGCAGGCTTTACAGTGTTAATATTTGCACCGCAAATTTTTGCTAAATCGATTAAATCAAAATAACCAACAAACGACGAGTTTGTGTCGTCTATAACTAATAAGAAGTCAGCACCGCTTTGTTCTACGGTTTTGACAATGTGACCAACATTTGACTGCTCAACTTGTTGAAACGAAATTTGCTGTAATGATTGAATTGGGAGCATCACATCGCCAACATTTAAATCTTTACGGTTACAATTGAGTCTGTCGGCAATTGATAAAATGTATCGACTACCAATTCTTGCCTTTGAAATTAGCCCGACGATATTGTTATGAGTATCAATCACAAAGCTGACTTTATGATGTGTGCGATTCAAAATTAAACTTGCTTCATCAATATCAGCGCCTAACTCAATATGTTGAATAGGATTAAGTATCAGGTTGCGCATCAATTGCAATGCAGGTTCATTTGCGTCAAGTAAATGCTGGTTTGTAAGAGAAGGTAATTGCTCAGTTACAAATGTTAAGTTTGCTGCAGGCTGAGTTTTTAAAGTCGTAAAAGCGTTCATAAGTCACCTCTGAATATAAATTAATAAGCACGAAAAATCGGAATTAATTTAGATAAGGAGGAGCTCTTATTGATAAGTGACGATTTGACTGTGTCGAAAGAAGTAGAGAATAAGTAAACTCACAAACCTCACCCGTAGCATCAGAAGGTAGAAGTTCGCTAAGTATACTGTCATCAAGATCAGTGCTATTCGAGTTATCAAGGTCAGCAACAACAGAAGTTACTGACGGCATTGTATCGTACTGAACAGCCTTAGCTGTTGATACATTTAGCAAGCTGATAACGCAAAGTAGCGCAATAACCTTAACTATGTTCATACAACACACTCGAATTAATCAATAACTTCAATGTATGGGCTGTGTGAACTGAATACAATAGCTAATTTGTAACAGCGTATAAATCACGTTTAATACACGTTGTAATAATTCAATTTTTTAAATTTAACTATCAATTCAGAGAATGCATTGTGATGGTGGATCAGGTAATAGAAAGGTATAAAAAAGCCTCGACTACTGTGTGTCGAGGCTTATTGCTAACTTAAGTGTTTAGTCTAGCTTTTCTAAATTCTTAGCAGCATTTGGGTCATTGAAAACATGTGTGTCGAATTCGTTTTCAGACTTAGCAACAACGCAAGTTACCATACAGTCACCCGTTACATTTACAGCTGTTCGTGTCATATCAAGCAGTCGGTCAACGCCCATAATGATAGCAATACCTTCAACTGGTAGGCCTACTTGGTTTAATACCATTGCCAGCATGATAAGACCAACACCAGGCACACCAGCAGTACCTACAGAAGCAAGCGTAGCAGTAAGAATAACCATGAGGTAATCGCTGATAGTTAAATCAACAGCGAAAACTTGCGCGATAAATACAGTCGCCACACCTTGCATGATGGCAGTACCATCCATGTTAATAGTCGCGCCTAGTGGCACGGTGAAAGAGGCAACAGAGTTGTGCGCACCTAACTTTTTAGTGGCTGTCTCAAGCGTAACTGGCATAGTGGCACTTGAACTTGATGTGCTAAACGCAAACATACATGCATCTTTCATCTTAGTTAAGAAGGTTACAGGGCTTAAACCTGTTAGAATTTTTAAAAGTGCAGAGTAGTTGATCAGTGCATGAATAAATAGAGCGGCTAATACAGTAAAGAAGTACTTTGCTAAACCTAGGATCAAACCCATTTCAATGGTTGTAAATAACTTAGCCATTAAACAGAAAACACCAATTGGCGCTAGGTTCATTAAAATAGTCACAAGTTTAAGCACAACCGTGTTTAAATCATCAAATACTTTAGCAATACGTTTACCCGGCTCACCACTTAGTGCCATTGCAATACCAAATAAAAGCGCAAATACGATAACTTGTAACATGTTACCTTCAGCCATCGCATTGATTGGGTTAGTAGGGAACATATTAATAATAACTTGAGTCAGCGTTGGCGCTTGCTTTGCGTCAAATGCTGCTTCTGTAGGTACGTCATACCCCACACCTGGGCTCACTAACAAAGCAAGTGAGATTGCGACGGTAATGGCTACTGCTGTCGTAGTTAAATAAAGTGCGATTGATTTACCACCTAAGCGACCTAACTTTTTAGGGTCACTCAGGCTACATGTACCACACACCAAAGAAATGAAAACTAAAGGCACAACCAGCATTTTTAAGCTGGCAATGAAAATTTGCCCGCCTATGTGAAATAAGCCGTCTACAAAGAAGCCTTTAACGGCTAGATCAAATAGCCCAAGAGGGATTAAAACGTCTTCTTTATCACCAAGAATAAATTGGAAAAGGAGGCCTAGAAAAACACCCGCAACCATGCCTAGCATGATGCGAGTGGTTAAACTCATCTTGTTATTTTGTGTCATATCGATTGTTAGATTTTTTCAAATTCATAATAGCCTACCAGCATGGTGCGCTGAGACCAAAAAAAAACGTTAAATAGTTAAGAAAAAGTTGTGATTTTTAATCACTTTATAAGGTAACATGAGGAGATAATAATTTTAATTCAGCTAGGGAGAGGGGGTAATGCCTTTGATGCGCTGGTTTAGCATTTTGTTGTTTTCCTTATTAGTCACAGCTTGTGGCGGCGGTGGAACAATAGATAAAACAAACAATAATACTGGAGGTGGTGGTTCTTCAAGCGATTACCAACTTACGTTATCGATTTTAGAACAAACGACAGAGCTTTCTCTGCAGACTCCCCTCACTATTGAAGCTACACTGAATAATGACGGAGCGGCTGTAGCCAATACCCGTATTAATTTCACGGCTGACGAATATGCGCGTTTTGATGGTCCGGCATCAGTGTTGACCAACAGTGAAGGTAAAGCGACGGTTAAGTTGTTACCAACAGATCAAAAAGGCGCAGGCGCAGTGAGTGCGTCAGTATCTATTGCTGAAACAACATTAGAAGAGCAGATTGATTTTACATCGCTTGGAGATGGCGGTTTAAAAATTAGCGTGACTATAAAAGATACTGATGGTGCCGTAATTACCCAAGATAATCCGCTTTCAACTTCAAAGCCTGCTATTGTCACTGTTGAAGTTATGACTGATAACACCCCAGTATCGCAAGCTGTGGTGGAGTTAGATACTGATGAAAGAGCTGAGCTGGATTACGACAGTGGTTTAACAGAATCAGATGGTAAAGCGGTTTTCTTTTTGACACCTAACACAACAAGTGGCCCAGGTTTTGTTACCGTTACTTACAAAGGTACTCTCAATGAGCAAAGTGACGACGTCATTGCAAGAGGTTACTTTTTCACCGAAGGTTTTAGTACCAGTAGTATTTCTTTGAATATTGACATGTCAGATTCAGATGGCAATCCTATTACAACTTCGAATCGTCTAAGTGAAGATAAAAACGCCTCTGTTGTTGTTACATTATTAGAGGGCTCTAAGCCATTATCTGAGAAATTTATTACTATTAACGCAGGTAATAAGGGGATTACTGTTCCTGCAGATGGTCGTGTTGTAACTGATTTAAACGGTCAGGCAACAATCACACTTTTGGCAAACACAGAAAGTGGAGTTGATGCACTGACAGCAACCTATACACATAACGACACTGATGTTGTAGCTGTTAGGCCATACTACACGGCGAGTAACCCTAAATTTGATGCTGATCCTTACAAAATTTCATTTACTGCGAAAAACCCGTTAACTAATGAGCCATCAAATATGCTAGCTGGTGGCAGTGCGTTAACGTTAGAAGCACAGGTTTTACTTAACAATGAGCCAGTAACAAATACGCGTTTACAATTCGAAGTTGACCAGTATGCAAGGTTAGATCACTCTTCAGGTTCAATCTTAACCAATCAAGAAGGTATTGCGTCAGTTAACTTACTTGATAATGATTTGGAAGGGGCAGGTAAAGCGACAGTCAGTTTTGAAAAGCCAGACGGTAGCACAATATCTTCAAACATCTTCTTTGATAGTGCAGGTACTGGCGGTATTTCATTATCTGTTGCTCAGGTGCTAGATGACGCAAATCAACCAATCACTAAGGAAAACCCTGTTTCAGCGAACACCAATGGTTTCGTTACTGTAACACTGACAGAAAATAATTTACCCATTAACAATGCACTGATCCTTGTTCAAGGTGACGCAATTGCAACGACACGCCCTAGTAATGGTAAGGTTGCTACAGACACGAACGGGCAAGCAACGTTCGAATTAGTGCCAACTACTGAAGCTGGTCTAGGTGAGTTTACTGTAACGTATCAACAAACTGAAAACCTAATATTCACAGAAACAGCGTATTTTTATTCATCGGGCAACCCAAGAGAAGAAACAAGTACTTATGATATAGATGTGCGCATTTTAACTGGTTGTAATGCTGACTGGGATGCGAACCGTGCAACAGTTGAATTAGACCCTGATGACGTAAATACTGGATGTTCTGATTCGAGCCGAATTAGTTCCAATGAACTGGCAGAAGTCTTTGTTAAGCTTTCATCTAAACAAAGCGGTACAGCACTGACTCGCGAAATTGTGAATGTAACCACAACAATAGGCCAAATTTTACCAAGCAGTGGCACAGCATTAACTGATGAATTTGGAGTTGCCCTTTTAAAGCTTCAGCCAGGTGATAGTGGTGGTGCTGGTACTGTTTCTGCGAGTTATGATGGAGAGACAAACACCAGTAACTTCTCTGTCGGGGTGGTCGATTTAGAAATCAGCCTTGATAACGGCTTAGACGAAGGTGTAACTGAACTCAAAGCTGGTGGTAGTACAGTTATTACAGCAACGCTTCGGGATGAAGAAGGTAACTTATATCTAACACCTGCCGACGTTAACTTCTCTTCAGTGTGTGCTGCGAATGAAGAAGCACAACTAGATGCGCAAGTTAAATCATCCAATGGTGAGGCTACAGCAACATACCGAGCGAATGGTTGTAGCATTACAGATACAATTACTGCAACTGTCGAAGCGGGTGGAAATAACTTTGTAAATTCAATCGAATTGACAGTCAGCGAGTCGCCAGCGCAAGCACTCAAATTTTTAACAACCAATGAAAACTTTGAGCAATTTATTGCACTACCTCCTGGTGAAGGTGGCGCGCCAACATTATCAGTCGTTGAATTTCAACTTTTAGATGAAGACACAAATCCGATTAAACAAAAGCGAATCGACTTCAGGCTTACTGACAGTATTGGTGCTGCAGGATTAACACAGTCGTCTAGCAGTACTGATAATGAAGGTAAAGCGCAAACGACAGTGACGTCAGGCCTAGTGCCAGGTCCACTTGTTGTACAAGCTTGTTATATTCCTGATAACTTAATTGAGCAAGTTGAGGGCACAAATCAACAAGTAACTTGTTGGCCTGATGAGTTTGATCGTTGTGATGTAGATCCTCGCCCTGACGATTGCCCTGCGGGTGGCTATGTACTTGTGCCAGTTTCAGAACAGATCACAGGTGTGTCTTCAAGAATTCTTTTAAGTTCTGGTGTTACAGATCAAGATAGCTTTGATGCAGAGTTAGTGACAACAAACATAAATGCGTTAGATTATGTCGGCGCAACGGTGGATATTAACATCTTCTTTGGAGATCAATTTAATCAACTCAGCGGTGATGGTGTTACAGCTACGGTTGTTGCAAGTTCAGGTGTAGTTGGAACCCTCGACGGGGAAGATTTAACGCCGCTATATAATTGTTCAAGCATAGATGCAACTTGTACGTTAACCTGGAGAAGGCAAGGTGATGTTCCTTTCTCTGACAGTACTTGGGGTAACCAAATCGGTGATGTATGTGATAAATACTTTGGCGAACCTGCGCCATGTATTGGTGCTTACCCAACTACTGACGGCAGTGTCACAGATGATGATGGAAACATCATCAACAATATTGTACAAGGTGGGCGAGTTAACTTTTTAGTTGTTGCTAAAGGACAAGAAAGTTTTATTGATAGGCCAAGTGATGTAAATAATGATGGAGAAGTTACATTAGAAAGAAGGAATGGTCGCTTCGATGAGGGAGAGTTCTATTATAGTTTTGATAGGCCCGAAGCATTCATAGACCTGAATGGAAATGGTCAATTCGATGGTGAGAGCCCTTGCTCTCAAGGCTCTGAAGATGATGTTGACCCAAATACTGATGAGTGTCAGCCTAAACAATCAGACGGTGGAGTATTTGAAACCTTTAGAGACTTCAATAATGATGGCTTATACACTAATGTAAACAATGTTTATGACGGTTTACTCTGTAGTGAGGCAGCTCAAGTATCTGGTAAATGTAACAAAGGTCTCATTGAAGTAAGACGCAACCTAGAGCTCGTGCTTTCAGATGACGATCCATTTGTTCGCTTTGCTGTAGAAAAGTCGAGTGTTGATTTGACTACCGATTCTGACTTAGATGGTAGTGTGGATGTCATTTCTCCTAATACTAATTGTGATGACGTAACGTTACCTTCATTCGATGATGATGGAAATGTTGAGCGTGACAGTGAAGGCAATGTAATTTTCGATATTATCCAACAGTTAGAACCAATTGCAGGCCATGATGACTTGTGTGACATAAAACAAGTTACTCTTGGTGATAGAGGTGTTGAAGGATTAAATGTTTATATTTATTTTTCAGACAGAAATGGTAACCCCCTTCCAGCAGGTACTGAAGTTGAGATCACCAGTACGAATGGTAAGTTGGATGTAAGTAGTCTTAACTCAGTGATACCTAATACAGGTAGGGTTGAATCAGATTACGCAATAGCTTCCCTTTCTAGAGAAGTTGAATCTAACGGTCAAGAGAAAGGCTTGTTAACAATTCAATTTACTTTCACTAAACCTGATGGTGAAAATAAGGTCGTCACTAAAGCAATTGACGTTTTGGACGCCAACCCATAACCCTACTTGAAAAAATGCCAACCTAACGGTTGGCATTTTTGTATTGTTTCCATTATATTGCGCAGCTTACTTATTGCTTGATACATTTTTGCTTAAAATTGCAACAAAAACTGTGTAATTAATCATTAATCAGCTAAAACTTTGTATTAAAAGCTTGTAACAATAGGTGTTTGTAGATATACCTATAAATATTCACGCCCGATGGGCATACACCAAGATGAGTCAGAATAGGCAGCTATGGGCAAATCGTTAGTAATTGTAGAGTCACCTGCAAAGGCGAAAACAATTAATAAATACTTAGGCAAAGACTACATTGTTAAATCAAGTGTAGGTCATGTGCGCGACCTTCCGACCTCAGGTGCAGGCAAAACAAAAGGGGTTGCGACCAAGTCTCCGGCAGAAGTAAGAAAAATGTCGCCGGAAGAAAAAGCCATATATAAGAAGAACAAAGATTACGCAAATCTAGTCGCTCGTATGGGGATCGATCCTGAAAAAGGGTGGGAGCCACATTACGAAGTACTTCCAGGCAAAGAAAAAGTCGTACAAGAACTTAAAAAGCTCGCAGAAAATGCTGACCACATCTATCTCGCAACCGATTTGGATAGAGAGGGAGAGGCAATTGCTTGGCACCTTGAAGAAATCATTGGTGGTGAGCCAGAAAAGTATAAGCGGGTTGTTTTCAACGAAATTACCAAAAACGCGATTCAGCAAGCTTTCGAAGCACCAGGTCAATTAAACACTGATATGGTCTATGCGCAACAAGCACGCCGTTTCTTGGACCGTGTCGTTGGTTTCATGGTTTCACCTTTATTATGGCAGAAAGTCGCTCGTGGTTTGTCTGCGGGCCGTGTACAGTCAGTTGCAGTAAGACTTCTGGTAGAACGTGAACGTGAAATCAAAGCGTTTATTCCTGAAGAGTATTGGGATATTCACGCAGATACAAAAACCAAAGCTGAAGATGTTCGCTTTGCTGTGACTAAGTTCCAAGGCAACGCGTTTAAGCCAGTGAACGAAGCTCAAGCTATGGCAGCGGTCAATACTATCGAGTCTTCTTCATTAAGTGTTGTTAAAGTAGAAGAAAAGCCAAGCAAGAGTAAGCCAAGCGCGCCATTCATCACATCGACTATGCAGCAGGCTGCAAGTACGCGCTTAGGTTATGGTGTTAAGAAGACCATGATGTTGGCTCAGCGTCTTTATGAAGCGGGTTACATTACGTATATGCGTACTGACTCAACCAACCTTTCAAATGATGCGGTTGCAATGTGTCGTGATTACATTACAGATAACTTTGGTAATAAGTATTTGCCAGAGAATCCGATTAAATACAGTGCAAAAGGCAATGCGCAAGAAGCGCACGAAGCAATTCGTCCATCTGATGTAAACGTATTATCAGGTCATGTAGAAGGCGTTGATGCTGATGCTAAAAAGCTATATGAGCTTATTTGGCGTCAATTCGTAGCGTGTCAAATGACGCCAGCAGAATACGACTTAACAACCATTACGGTTGGTGCGGGCGATTACACGCTAAAAGCCCGTGGTCGAGTACTACGTTTTGATGGTTGGACTAAAGTACAGCCTTCAGTGCGTAAGAAAAACGAAGAAGATCAATCACTACCAGCGGTAGCGGTGGGCGATAATGTTGACTTAGTGGCTTTAGACCCTAAGCAGCACTTTACTAAACCGCCTGCACGTTACTCTGAAGCCAGTTTAGTAAAAGAGCTTGAAAAGCGTGGTATTGGTCGTCCTTCAACATACGCAGCAATTATTTCAACCATTCAAGACCGTGGTTATGTACGCGTTGAAAACCGTCGTTTCTTCGCTGAAAAAATGGGTGAGATCGTTACTGACCGATTAGTAGAGAACTTCAACGATTTAATGAACTTCGACTTCACTGCTAAGATGGAAGGGCGTTTAGATGACATCGCTGAAGGTGAGCGTGTCTGGACTCAGGTACTAGATAAGTTCTACGCTGATTTCAAAGAGCAGTTAGAAGTTGCCGGTGGTGACGAAGAAAATGGCGGTATGCGTCAGAATGTCATGGTTGAGACGGATATTGATTGCCCGACTTGTAATCGCAAGATGGGTATTCGCACTGCTTCTACAGGGGTTTTCTTAGGCTGTACAGGTTATAATTTACCGCCGAAAGAGCGTTGTACGACAACGATGAACTTAGTTTCTGGTGATGAAGCGGTTGCTGCCGATGTAGAAGATGTTGAAACTGAAACCCTGATGCAGATGAAACGTTGCCCAATTTGTGAAACTGCGATGGATTCTTATCTAATTGATGAAACCCGTAAGCTTCATGTTTGTGGTAACAACCCAGGTTGTAGCGGTTATATAGTTGAACAAGGCACGTTTAAGATCAAAGGCTATGACGGTCCAGTTATTGACTGTGATAAGTGTGGTTCAGAAATGCAGCTTAAATCTGGTCGTTTTGGTAAGTATTTTGGTTGTACCAACGAAGACTGTAAAAACACGCGTAAACTTCTGAAAAGCGGTGAGCCAGCGCCACCGAAAGAAGATCCAGTGCATTTACCAGAACTTCCTTGTGAAAAATCAGAAGCGTACTTTGTCTTACGCGATGGTGCTTCGGGTATCTTCTTAGCGGCACATACATTCCCTAAATCAAGGGAAACGCGTGCGCCTAAAGTCGCGGAGCTAAAACAGTTCAGAGATAGAATTTCGCCCAAGTTTTATTACCTTGCAGATGCACCTGAGAAAGATTCAGAAGGCAATTTAGCTGTTGTTCGCTACTCTCGTAAAACCAAGACTCAGTATGTAATGACTGAAGTCGAAGGTAAAGCGACAGGGTGGAAAGCAACGTATGAAAACGGTAAATGGGTTGAAGAAGATAAGCCAAAAAAGAAAAAGGCTGCTAAATAATATTCTTTAGCTTTTAACCGTAAAAGCCCGAGCTCAGCTCGGGTTTTTTATATGTGTTTCTTAATTCATTTTATTTTTTAAGCGGAAATACGAAATTTACATGTAGTGATCGAGTCGAACACTCGACTAAAAGCGAATGTTTCTACATGTATATCAATGTCCTAAAGTTGGTGGAGTTTGAAAAGCTTGTTTATTTATGAATCTTGTTCAGAAGCGATAAGTAAGCGCTCATATAGAGCGCTTACTTAAAAGAAAAACATAGTTTAGAGGTTGGTATATAGTTGTTTAGATGAATTTCGATTTGCAAAACAGGCAACAATAAAATAGCAGCAAGCTAAACCAAGACTCCCTGTTGAGACCTCTTCTGTTTCAACTACAACACCAGTAATTGCCAGTACAAAACCCAATGTAAAGACCAAAGCAATACTAAAAAAAGCGGTCTTTTTACAATAGTTACCCACTGAAAAACATAAGAGTACGCCAGCTGTATTGACCAATGCATAAGCAGCAGTAAATCTGAAATTCGGCTCATCGAATCTGAGAAACTCTATGGTTCCAGCCAGTGACAAAGAGCAAACCAGTATACAAAGCGCATACTTTTCACATGCTTTTGCATAGGCTGTTTTCGCTTCATTGACGCTGCTATAGATTGGCAAAGTGATCAATGTTCCCCATGCTTGTTGCCTCTGTATTCTTGTCCATAAGATCATAAAAGCAAGAATGCATACAAGGTTAGAAAATATAAACAAGCTAGGTCTGCCCGCTACATAAAAATAGTTTAGAGTAAGTAAGGCAACAAATATGATCAGCACGAGTACCGTGTATTGTATGAGTGAGCGACCCATAAAATAGCTCAATGGGAAAAAGAATTTATTTAATCCTTGTCCATAACCCTTTAAAAAACCTTTAGGGATAGGAGACCAACCAGACTGAAGTGCGTGTTTATAATCAACTAACGCTTGAGCTTGCCATTTGAACGCTGTACCAAAGTGTTTTCTAAACAGCACTAAACTAATGTTTAAGATCACAGCTAAAGCGGCCAGCCAAGTAGGTACTTCTTTGAAAGCAATAGTAAACCCGATAATTGCAAAGAAAAAGTAGGCACTAGAGTTAAACATTTTGCTCGTAACTCGGCACTTTAAATAAAACAAAGTGCCTATTAAAACCGAGACACTTAGCAATTTAAATACGTCATATTGTTCAAAAATAATGGCACTTGTAATCAAAATCACGTGTGGTGCAACAATAATGATGTTGCCTTGTTTGACTATGTGCTCTGTGTAACCTGGTACCAAACTATGCCACTCTGTGGCTTGCAGGCGAATGCTTTGCCAAGATACTGAAGCGAAAGCACAAATACTGGTAAAACAGATTGTAAATGGCAGCGCCTCGCTTAACCCTTTCGCCATAACAAGAACACTGATAATGACAAAAATAAACATGGGTAGCAGGTAGTTTAAGCTGCCGCACTCTTTGAACCAATAGGCATAAAACCCTTTATGCCAAGTGCGGTTTAGCGTATTACTCATGCGTGCAACTCCACAAATAATTGCTCAAGAGATAATGTCGAAACATGATTTACACCAGCAATATCTTGGTTTTGGTAACCCGAGATGATTGCTGCGTTACTCTGTTTGTTAAGAATATCAAAGTCACTCAAATTGACCGACGTTTCGTTGGAGAAACTGATTTTCCGCACTGATGTCTTGAGTTCATCTAATTCGTTGAAGAGTTTGATTTCACCGTCTTTAACAAGTGCAACATGGGTCGCGACTCGTTCAATATCTGACGTGATATGTGTTGAGAAGATAACTCCAGAGCCTGATTCGAGCGATAGGTCAAAAAGATCAAGCATAAACTCTCGACGCGCGATAGGGTCTAAGCTGGCCACCGGTTCATCTAAAATAAGTAGTTTAGGCCGATATGCCATAGCCATAATTAATGCAAGTGCTTGCCGTTGGCCAATTGATAGGTTTTCAACCATATCATCGGGATTTAATTCAAAACGTTTTAGCCAATCTAGCTCTAGTGTGTTATCCCACTTGCTATAAAAACTTGAGTGTAAATCTAACGCTTCTCTAATCGAAAAACCTTCATATCCAAATGCTTGTTGTGGTACATAGCCTACTTGTGATTTTAATTCTGCATTTAATTGAGTTGGGTTTTCCCCGAGGGTAAATACTTCGCCCGTATCTACCTCAATAAGTCCAAGGGCACTGCGCAAAAGGGTGGTTTTACCAGCGCCATTTTTACCAAGTAAACCTACAACCATGCCAGGCTCTATGGTTAAATCGATGTTTTTTAACACCATGTTTTGATTGAATATCTTATGAACGTTTTTATATTCTAAAAGGGCGGTTGTCATTATTATTGCTCCCATCTTTGTGAGATTATGTCATTTAGTTCGTTCACGGTTACACCAAGCTGTTTTGCCTGCTGTATTAGTTGATCTACCCCTTCATAAAGAAGTGTTTGACCTTGTTCTGATGACTGAGGTTGCTGCTCTGCAACCCGAGTAGGTTGGCCTCTTCGCCTTTCTAACCAACCTTGATCTACAAGCATGCCAATAGCCCGCGACACTGTCATCGGGTTTACGGTGAAATATTCTGCAATTTTTCTAACGGATGGCAACTCTTCTCCAGCTTGTATTTGGCCACCAACAATTAAACGAACGATTTGCTCGTGTAACTGCTTATAAATTGGATCGCCACTACTGGGGTTGACATTAATAAATTCTAGCATTAATCTAAACTCACTGTATTAATACAATAATACACCAATACACTAAGTTAAAAGTATCATAGTGTGTGTAAAAAGCAACAAGGAACTCAATGATGAGCAGAAGTAACATGACAAAAATAGGTCTTTTTAAGTTAGCGGCTTTGCCGTTAATGATGGGGCTTTCATCTTCAGCTAATGCAGAGCAAGAAAATAAAGTAAAACCAGAGCTTACTCCATGTTATGCAAAGGGTTTAGATGACAGATTATTATGCGGCAGCATTAAGCAGCCAGTTTCAGACAACCCAGCGGACGGTGAAATCGACATTCATTTTGCAATCATTCCTGCAATCAAGCCAAGTAAACCTGATGAAGCCGTACTTGGTTTTGCTGGAGGTCCAGGTCAGTCAGCGACAGAGTTAGCTGCTATTTTTGATAGAAACCTGCGCTTTGCGCGTGAATCTAGAGATATATTATTAGTTGATCAACGTGGCACAGGTAAATCTAATAAACTGCAATGTGATGGAGCAGACTTAATATCTCAATTTGAGTTTAATGATTTAACCGAAGATATGGTTGCTTTTGGTAAAGAAGACACACAAAAGTGTAAAGACAAACTGAATACTGATTTATCTCATTATTCAACTGTTGCGGCGGCAAAAGACTTCGAAGCAGTTAAAGAAGCGTTAGGTTATAAAGGACTTCACTTATACGGCGTATCGTATGGTACACGTATAGCGCAAGAATACACTCGTCAATTCCCGAGTTCAGTGCTTACCAGTACGCTAGATGGTGTTGTACCTATGCAGCAAAGCCTAACAGCAATAGGTAAGGCGATTGATGATTCGATGAATGCTTTACTTGATAGATGTGAAGCAGATGCAAATTGCTCAAAAAATTACCCAAATCTTAAAGCGAACTTCTATAAGTTACTTGAACAATTAGATGAACAAGCCATTGAAACAACTGTTCGTCATCCAAGAACACACAAGAAAATAAATTTAGTATTGACCAAAATGAAGGTGTTTAGCACTGTTCGTATGGCCTTATACAGTCACACCACACGTGCATTAGTGCCTTTAGCAATTAGTGAAGCATTAAATGGTAATTATTCACCGATTGTTGGGTTACTTTCATCAACCGATATGATGGATAGCATGGCGATGGGTATGCACAGTGCGATTGTCTGCGCTGAAGATTGGCCAAGCTTAACCGATGCATCTCGCGCAGATCATGGTCAAGCCTATATGGGACGAATGATGATTGAAGGCTTTGACTTAGCCTGTCCTATTTGGGATGCCAAGCCTGTAGATAAATCTTTCTATAAACCAGTTAAAACTGATATTCCTACGCTCTTATTATCAGGTGGTTTAGATCCGGCTACACCAGTAAGTTGGGCTGAAATGGCAATGGTTGAAATGAGTAATGCTAAACACCTGATTGCTGAGAGTGCAACTCACGGTGTGGTATCACAAACCTGTGCTGCGAGTATCGTCGGTAAATTCATTGACTCGAATGGGACTGAAGAATTAGACGCGACTTGTTTAGAAAAAGACAATCGCAAGCAGTTTTTCATGAACTTAAACGGTGTTGCATTGCATACTGACAGTGCATCTGAATCGAGTGAAAAGGAGTAAGAAATGATTTCTGTAAATAACTTAGAAAAGAAAATCGGTTCAGTACAAGCCATGAATAACCTGAGCTTTACTGCGCAAAACGGCAAAATTACAGGTTTGCTGGGGCCAAATGGGGCAGGTAAAACCACTTGTTTACGTACCGTATTTGGTTTACTAAAAGCTGACAGTGGCAATGCGGAGATTGACGGTATTGATGTCGCAAAAGAGCCGATGGCTGCAAAACAAAAGTTGGGCTTGTTTCCAGATCCATGTGGCTTATACGAGCGTTTGACACCGCGCGAGTACATTCAATTCTATGCTGAACTAAGTGGCATGGAAACGGGTGCTGCAAAAGCTGCAACCCAAGATGTTTTAAGTAAATTAAAAATGGACGACATTGCTGACAGACGCTGCCAAGGCTTTTCGCAAGGCCAGCATATGAAAACGGCGCTGGCGCAAGCAATCGTGCATAAGCCGACAAACATTATACTGGATGAGCCTACTCGAGGTCTTGATGTAATGAGCACGCGCATCCTTCGTGAGTTATTACTAATGCTGAAAGAGCAGGGACACTGCGTGTTGTTCTCAAGCCATGTAATGCAAGAGGTGGCCGCACTGTGTGATCATGTTGTGGTGATGGCAAAAGGGCAAGTTGTGGCAGAAGGCTCACCAGCTGAATTATGCGAGCGAACTGGTAAAGAAAGCCTAGAAGAAGCGTTTATTGAATTAATCGGTAGTGATGAAGGAATTGCAGCATGATGAAGTTACTGTCAGTTTTATTTAAAAAAGAAGTATTGGATGCAAGCCGTGACAAGCGTTCGGTAATGGCAGGTTTGTATTATGCCATTGGTACACCCATTATTATGTGTTTACTATTTTCAGTGATGTTAAAGCAATTTGCTTCACCAGAAGATTTAAAAATTACCATTAAAAACGCAGAGCAAGCTCCTAATCTAGTTCAATATCTTGAAAGTAAAGAAATTGTGCATGGTACTGGCGAGGATGTTAAAGATATCGTGTTAGAGATTAGCGATGATTTTGCTGAAAAGATGTCTGAAGGTCGCCCTGCAACGGTGACTGTGATTGCAGATAAGTCTAATGATAAGTTGCGTAAGTCAATTTCTCGTTTAGAACGCTCACTTGCACGTTATAACTCCGAGGTAGCGAGTTTACGTTTATTGGCAAGAGGTGTTGATCCAACGCTTATGAGAGCCGTTGATGTACAAGTGCATGATCAAGCGACGCCTGACTCTAAAGGCGGTATGTTCTTAGGTATCGCGACACTATCGATTGTATTGACTCTGTTTTATGCGGCAATGAACTTAGCCATTGATACTAGTGCTGGTGAGCGTGAGCGTAATTCTATCGCTTTATTACTAAGCCACCCAATTAGTACACTACAAATTGTACTAGCAAAGTCTGGCGCTATTGCAACATTCTCGATGTTAGGTCTTGCACTTATCTTAGTGGTATCAAAGTTTGCCTATGGCATGGTGCCTTGGGAACAGCTTGGCTTTAGTGTTAACTTAAGCATTGAATTTATGTTGTTCTGTTTTGTGATTGGTTTACCAATTGCGTTGATGTCAGCAAGTTTGCAAGTGTTTGTGTCGTTCATGGCTAAGTCGTTCAAAGAAGCGCAAACCTATGTAACTATGGTTTTATTTGTACCTATGGGTCTTAGCATGGTAACAACCTATGATATCGCCACAGACGTTGTACAGTGGCTACCAATTGCAGCACAACAATACGCCATGATTGAATTTATCAAAGGTAATGATATTCCTGTTGCACAACTGGCATTATCAACATTGGTTACTTTAGGACTATTCGGTGTGTTTAGTTACCTAAGCAGCCGCATGCTGAAAAGTGAAAAAGTGGTATTCGGTTTATAATCAATTAAAAAACTCTCCCAATCAGCCCCGTGTTTTTCGGGGCTTTTTTATAAGTTCGATAAATTGGTTATATAAACCTTAATGTTCCTAGTGTTAACCCTTTTCGAATACTGTCATAATATGGTTGGTTTTAATTTTGTTTTCATGGGTTTTGTGAATGTGTGAACTATTGGGCATGTCTGCCAACGTTCCTACGGATATATGTTTTAGTTTTTCAGGTCTCTTAGAGCGCGGTGGTAATACAGGTCCTCATAAAGATGGTTGGGGTATTACATTCTACGAGGGTAAAGGATGCCGTACTTTTAAAGATCCAGAGCCAAGTTGCACATCTGAAATTGCAAAACTAGTCAAAGCTTACCCGATTAAAAGTGTTTCGGTGATAAGCCATATTCGTCAGGGCAATCGTGGTCGCACGTGTTTAGAAAATACACATCCGTTCACACGAGAGCTTTGGGGTCGCGAAATTACCTATGCACACAATGGCCAACTTTCGAATTACCAAGATTTAAAACCAGAGTTTTACAAACCTGTTGGCAATACCGATAGTGAGCTGGCCTTTTGTTGGATCTTAGACAAAATCCGTGAAAAGTATCCAAAGCGACCTTCTAATATGGCTTCTGTGTTTCGCTATGCTGCAAAGCTCGCTAACGAATTAAGAGAGAAGGGCGTCTTCAACATGCTACTGACAGATGGTGTGTTTGTTTTGGCATTCTGTACAAATAATTTGCATTGGATCACCCGAAGAGCACCATTTGGTAAAGCGACTTTAATTGATGCAGATATGGTTGTTGATTTTCAACAAGAGACGACACCAAACGATGTGGTGACTGTGATTGCAACTCGTCCACTGACTAATGATGAACAATGGCAAAAGATGGAGCCTGGCGAATTTGCGTTGTTTAAGTTAGGCGAAAAAATCTAGCATTTTACAGTGCCAAAAAGCCAAGCGAATGCTTGGCTTTTTGTTATCTCAGCGAGTCATTCTATTTGTCATATTGTTTTAGCTGGACTTGGAATTGTTCAATTCCTTCTTTACCCTTATACATTTTTACAAGTAAGTAATCATATTCTGGGGCAAACCAAGCTGTTGCTTGTCTTTTATTATTATCATACAGACGCTTAACTCTGATTGTTTCAACATTACCAATAGGCAGTGTGATGGTTTCTTTTCCATCCACTTCAAAATCATAATTACGCTGATTGCCATTTTTATCTATGATCGGATAACTAAATGAAGTTTTTCCGGCTTTTAAATCTTGTCGCAATTGAAATTGATAAGTGAGTAGATCTTTTTGGTCTGCTTTCCAGTCAATTTTTAGCGGATGTTTCTTTTTGCTTGAAAAGATTTGCTTCTTATTCTGATCAAATATTAGGTTGTATTGTTTATCTGGCCCAGTACCTTTTCGCGACATTGCGTATTCAAGAGGAATAGCCTGATTTTTGCTCACTTTGAACTTTGCGCGTTCGTTTCTCTCATCAGAGAAAATCATCCACTCAATATCACTTTGATAAGTGAGTATATAAGTATTGTCAGCGTTCTTTGTTAATTCACGAAGTGCGCTGCCTTGAACTGAACCTTTACGGCTAACTTCATATTCTGCACGATAGGGAGTAAGTGTGTCGGCCAAAACCGATGTTGAGAAAATAGCGCTTAGTGCAATAAACCAAGCGCTGATATTTTTATTCTGGGTAGTGCGCGCCTTGCGGTGGAAGGGGTTGATTGTCAAAAACGGCATAGTCTGCTTCCATTGTTAGTCTTTGTTCGCTGAACCATTGGACCGCCAAAGGATAGATTATATGTTCTTGTTCGTGAACCCGCTGGGCTAGTGACTCTGCTGTATCATCCGCTAAAATTGGTACTCTAGCTTGTAAAACAACAGGTCCACCGTCTAATTCTTCTGTTACAAAGTGGACACTTACGCCATGCACGTCGTCTTTTGCATCTATTGCTCTTTGGTGGGTATTCAGCCCTTGATACTTAGGCAACAAAGAAGGATGAATGTTCAACATTTTTCCTTTAAATTTTTGCACTAAGCTAGGAGTAAGAATACGCATAAATCCAGCTAATACAACTAGATCTGGGCTAAAAGAGTCAATTAATTGTGCAAGTTGTGCATCATAGTCTTCGCGTGATGCGAAATCTTTGTGGCTAAGAACACAGGTTTCAATGCCTGCGTTCTCTGCGCGTGTTAGGCCGTAAGCATCGGCCTTATTGCTGATAACAGACACAACATCACCACTTATTTGCTTACTTTGGCAAGCATCCATAATGGCTTGCAGGTTTGACCCACTGCCTGAAATCAAAACAACAATACGCGATGCTGACATTACTCAGCACCACCAATGATTTCTACTTGTTCTTCACCTGCGGCTGCAGTTTGAATTTCACCAATGTGCCACGCGTCTTCACCTTGTGCTTTTAAAATCTCAAGGCTCTGCTCAAGTTTGTCTGCAGGAACAACTAAAATCATACCAACACCACAGTTGAATGTGCGGTACATTTCGTGTGTTTCAATGTTGCCGTTTTCTTGTAGCCAGTTGAAAACTGAAGGCCATTGCCAGCTATCACCTTTAACAACTGCTTTTGCTGATTCAGGTAATACGCGCGGAATGTTTTCCCAGAAACCACCACCAGTGATGTGAGAAAGCGCATGAACATCTACGTCTTTTAATAGCTCAAGGATAGACTTAACGTAGATACGCGTAGGTTCCATTAGGTGCTCACCTAATGTTTTACCTTCGAATTCTGAATTTGTATCAGCGCCTGATACTTCTAGTACTTTACGAATAAGCGAGTAACCGTTTGAGTGAGGGCCGCTTGAAGCAAGTGCGATAAGCTGGTCGCCAGCTGCTACTTTAGTACCGTCGATGATTTTTGATTTCTCTACAACACCAGTACAGAAGCCAGCCATGTCATAATCATCGCCTTCGTACATACCCGGCATTTCAGCAGTTTCACCACCGATAAGTGCACAGCCAGAAAGCTCACAACCTTTACCAATGCCTGTTACTACGTCAGCAGCAACGTCAACGTCTAGTTTGCCTGTCGCATAATAGTCAAGGAAAAATAGTGGCTCAGCACCTTGAACGATAAGGTCGTTTACACACATTGCAACTAGGTCGATACCTACTGTGTCGTGCTTTTTAAGATCGATAGCAAGGCGAAGTTTTGTACCAACACCATCTGTGCCAGCAACTAATACAGGCTCTTTATAACCAGTTGGAAGTTCGCATAGTGCACCAAAACCACCGATGCCACCCATTACTTCTGGGCGACGAGTTTTTTTCACTACGCCTTTAATGCGCTCAACTAGTGCGTTACCCGCATCAATATCAACGCCAGCGTCTTTGTAGCTAAGAGACTGTTTATTCTCGCTCACAGGTTTTCCTCAAATTTGCTAATAGGGGTTGCTTAGAAACGCGCGTATTTTACAACAATTGCTTAGGAGGGGCTAGTTGAATCTAAGTGGTAAGGACAGATATCCTTCACAAATAAAATACGCAGCTAATTCTGCTGCGTATTTTTAAAGCAATTTGTACTTAATATTGAATATTAAGCTTCTGCGATGATTATCGCGCGAAGTGGGGCAGGGTAACCCTCAATGGTTTTAGTTGGGTCGTTCGGGTCAAGGAAATCAGCCAGAGATTCTGTCTCCATCCACTCAGTACGTCTTTGCTCATCTAATGACGTTACATCTTCGTTGACTACACGAATATTTTTGAACCCGACGCGCTCAAGCCATAAGGTTAATGCTGCTGTGCTTGGAATAAACCAGACATTACGCATTTTCGCATAGCGATCTGTAGGTACTAATACAGTATGTACATCGCCCTCAACCACCAGTGTTTCTAATACAAGTTCGCCGCCTTTACGTAACTGGGCTTTCAGCTGCGCCAGAAAATCAATCGGAGAGCGTCTGTGGTATAAAACACCCATTGAAAAAACGGTATCAAAGGCCTTTAGCTCAGGAAGTTGCTCAACTCCCAGTGGTAAAAGGTGTACGTTTTCATCTTGGTTAAAATGTTTTATGGCTTGGAATTGCGATAAAAATAAGTCTGATGGGTCAATACCAACGACAAACTCTGCACCCGCGCCCTTCATACGCCATAAATGATAACCTGAGCCACAGCCGATATCTAAAACAGTGCGTCCGTGAAGAGGACTTATGTGCTCAACTAAACGATCCCATTTCCAATCACTGCGCCACTCAGTATCAATGTGAATGCCATGGATATGGAATGGGCCTTTGCGCCACGGCATCATGCGCTTTAGTAAGTGGGTAAGCTGCTTTGTGTGACCGTCAGATAGCTCTGTTTCTAAACCAATCTCGACTTTATCTGTGATATTAACATGCTGCGTGTTTGATTCTGGTAAGTTCTTAAGTACCTTTTCCCATTTTGGCCAATCGCCATGTTGGGCTTCTTTTTGCCAATGTGTTAATTGCGCCGGAAGTGTATCTAACCAGTGACTAAGAGGCCCTTTAGCAATGGCCGCATAAAAATCTGTAAACCAAGTATTCATTTTAATTCCGTTATTTAATCGCAACCATTGAGCAGAAGTTGAAGCATTGATACCAAACTTGAGTTTGACTGAAGCCAATATCAGATAAGCGCGTCAGATGAGTGCTCAATAAATCTGTGCGCATCACATTTTCGATAGCAGTACGTTTTTGACTTATTTCTAATTCTGAATAGCCGTTATGACGTTTAAAGTCGTGGTGCAAGTCAATGAGTAAATTATCAGCTTGTTCATTCTCTCCACGAAATTTCTCGCTGAGAAGAAGTACACCACCAGGCTTAAGGCTGTTGTATATCTTCTCTAGTAATGCTCTGCGCTGCTCCGGTGGAATAAACTGTAAGGTAAAGTTCATAGCAACAACGCTGGCATTTTCAAGGTTAACATCATTGATATCGGCTAAGTTTACTTCAACAGGCACGTCAGATTTAAAGCCTTTTAGATGAAGTTTGCAGCGCTCTACCATAGGTTCAGAGTTATCGATGGCGATAATAGTACAGTTTTCTTTTTCGATATTGCGACGCATGCTCAAAGTCACCGCACCCAAAGAGCAACCTAAATCGTATAAATTAGAATTACTTTGTGCAAACTGACCTGCAAGTTTGCCCATGGTGCTGACGATTGTTGCATAACCTGGCACGGAGCGTTGGATCATGTCAGGAAAAACTTCGACGACATTGGCATCGAAAGTAAAGTCTTTCACTTCAATTTGATTGGCGTAAATGCTGTCTTTGCCAGTCACTGTGTATCTCTCTTTAAAAATAATGCGGGTATTTTAGCATTTTTGAAAAATTAGTCAGGGGTTAATTGCGTAAGAGTAAACAGGTTAAAAAAATGAAATGTTTTATTAAAAATTTGCTTAAAATGTCGATGTGATCAATTATTAATCCACTGAAGTGGACTATTCTCTAGTCATGTAATTCGATGCAAGGAACTCAGCATGTTGTTTTTAAAACTATGCGATTTTTTTCACAAATTTCGATCTCTTTACATAGCCCTTTGGCTTTTAATTATAGTTACAATTATAGGTAGTACTTATTATTCAATCGCATTAGATAAAACGGAAAGTATTGCCGTGATGGTGGTTTGCTTATTGATGACTTGGCCACTTGCAAGAATTTCACGACTAAACAAGACAAGATACAAATAAACGCTATCGGAATTTTCAGATATGTAGGGTTCAGTCACTGTTTAATAGTTTCAGAGCCAAAGCTAGCTTAATAATTGTTCTAATAATGTAGCGAATGACTTTATTCGCTACATTATTGTTGTAAGTTATTAACTTGTCACATATCTTATCTGTAAGTTCGGTTAGATAAGAAAGAGAAAAAAATGGCGAGAAACAAAGTGATTAGCACAGAAGATATTTTATCAACCCTGTGCCACTCGGTGACCGAAGTTTTATCCTCAGCAAGTGGCAATCAAATCTCATATTCAGCAATGGTGCAAAAAATAACGCGTACTTGTATGCGACCTGATATTGGTTGTTTTGTATTGTTTGACGGTGGTTTCACAGGGCTGGTTGTGATGAATTTCACGCAACAAGCTGCGATGGAAATTTATCAAGATTACATGCGTAACATGGGTATGCCGGAAGAGGAAATAGCGCAGAGTCATTTGTCGGATGACGTATCAAATGTATTAGGTGAATTAATGAACCAAATGGTCGGTGATTTCACTGGTAAGGTTCGTGAGCAACTTCACACATCTATAACGCAGAACCAGCCGAAGATGATGGCGATTAACAAGCAGGTCCAAATTTCTGTTGATACGACAATGGATCGCCCTCAAGCGCGTCGTGTTACATTTACGACACAAAATCAGAATATCTTCTATCTTGAACTCGCGATGGACAAGACTGAGTTTATTAAACTGCATGATTTCGACATTGCTGAATCGGTGGATCCAGATTCAATTATTGAAAGTCAAGCTAAAGTAAATAAAGCGAAGCAAGATACTTCTAAAACAAAAGCAGCAGCTAACAATGATGTGAGCGATGATGCTGATGATGACTTTTTAGCAGAGTTAGGTTTGTAAGAAATTAAAGTTTAAACAGAAAAGCAGGCGCGGCCTGCTTTTTTTGTGCTTAGTAAAAACTGAGTTGCTCTTGCTGCAGTACTAAAAATAACCTCAACTCTAGTTCAAGTTGGTGATATTCCGGTTCCATATGGCAACAGAGGTTATAAAAACTTTTATTGTGATCTTTCTCTTTGAAGTGTGCTAATTCATGGACAACTAAAGCTTTTAAGAGTGGCTCAGGTGCTAAACGAAGTTGCTCAGCAATGGCAATTTCATGCTTAGCTTTTAGCTTGCCACCGTGTTGCTGCCGTTTAAAGGTATGTGTACCCAGTGCATTTTTTACTAAATCTTTCTGCTTCTTATACTGTACTTGCTGTAACTTAGGGGCATTCTTTAAATATCGTTGCTTGAGAACATTGGTGAATTCAAAAAGTAATTTATCGCTTTTCAGAGTATGACCGACAGGGTATTTGTTTTTGAAAAACGAAAGTAGCTTATTACTGCTGATAAGCATATTAACTTGCGCTTGAATATTTTCAGGGTAATGACTGAAATAGTGTGTATAAGGGTGAGGCACGATTTGTTCTCTATTCTAATTTGATTCAATTCTAAAACAATGAGTTTTGCTTTGCTTCTTTTTCAGCAGGAAATGGCAAACTGACAGTATGCTCAAGACCTAAATCAGCAATAAACTGTCTTGCTAGAAGTGGTGAGTCATAGTTATCGGCGGTATGGAAAAACACATAGGGGGTTTTGCCTTCTTCAAGCCACAAACGAATTTTATTTAACCAAGGTTTGTAAAAAGCTCTATTGTCTTCAAGGTTTGATGTGCCGACATACCTGATGATAGGTGCATTGCTGGTGGCTATGACATGCAGTGGTACTTTAGGCTTTTTAGCCTGAGCATCAATGATGGCTTCGGTGTTTGGCATTTCACTAAAAAGAGGGCGTGTATCCATCATGATGCGGTTGTAATTATGTTTCATTAAGAATTGGTTATAACTGCGTTCATTGTTGCCTTTATCAAAAAAGCCTAAATGCCTTACTTCAACGCCAAGATTAAGCTCTTCTGGTAATAAAGCACAGAATTTTTCAATGCGATGTAAATATTCAGGGCCACATGATTTGGGTAATTGCAGCATTACTTGTCCGATTTTTGGGAAAAGTGGGCTGAACAAATCAAGCCAAGCTTTTAAGTCATCTTGGCAATGTTGCAACGCCATGTCATGACTAAAGCGCTTCGGTATCTTAAAGGTAAATTTAAAATCTTCGGGCACTGCCTGATACCATTTTCTTATAGTGTCAGGTTTGGGGTCTGCATAAAAGCTTGTGTTACCTTCAACTGTATTAAAAATTTGGCCATATTCTGAAAGCATATTGTTTGGCGCACAGTTAGACGAAAAAAAACGACCTTTCCAGTGAGTGCTACTCCATTGTGGACAACCTAAATAAAGCATATTTTTGAATAAATGACTTAATATGAGCACGGGAGTGTAGCAAATAGGTGCATTAGTTGGAAAATTTACAAACTATTGCGAAAGCTCGGCACTTCAAGGATGACATTAACGGCGATTTTTATATAATTGGAGCAATTTTTCATTAAACGAAGTTCAGCACAAAGCTTGCTGAACAAACAGGAATGCTATGCGCTCTATATACTGCGGAAATTTAAACAGCAGCCATGTTGGTCAAGAAGTAGAACTATGTGGTTGGATCAACAAACGTCGTGACTTAGGTGGTCTAATTTTCATCGACTTACGTGACCGTGAAGGGTTAGTTCAGGTGGTATTTGACCCTGAAGTTGAAGGTCTGATGGATGTGGCGAATACGTTACGTCAAGAGTTCTGTGTAAAAGTAACGGGTACTGTTCGTGCGCGTCCTGAAAGCCAAATTAACAAAGATATGGCAACGGGTGAAGTTGAAATTTTAGGCACAGGTTTAAAGGTAATTAACCGTTCTGAGCCATTACCACTAGACTTTAACCAGCAAAACTCTGAAGAGCGTCGTTTAAAGTATCGCTATTTAGATCTTCGTCGCCTTGAAATGTCAGACAGAATTAAGCTTCGTGCTAAAGCAAGCAGCTTTGTGCGTCGTTTCTTAGATACAAATGATTTCTTAGACATCGAAACGCCAGTGCTTACTAAAGCTACGCCAGAAGGTGCCCGTGACTATTTAGTACCGAGTCGTGTGCACAAAGGTAGTTTTTATGCGTTACCTCAGTCTCCTCAGTTATTCAAGCAATTACTGATGATGTCTGGTTTCGATCGTTACTATCAAATCGTTAAGTGTTTCCGTGATGAAGATTTACGTGCTGATCGTCAGCCTGAATTCACACAGATCGATTTAGAAACGTCATTCATGACGTCTGATCAAGTTCGTGAAGTCACCGAGCGTTTAATTCGTGAAATGTGGCAAGAGCTTCTAGACGTTGATTTAGGTGCTTTCCCGGTAATGCCATACAGCGAAGCAATGAGTCGTTTTGGTTCAGACAAGCCAGATCTACGTAACCCGTTAGAGCTTATTGATGTTGCTGATATTGTTAAAGATGTAGAGTTCAAAGTATTAGCTGCACCTGCAAACGATGAAAAAGGTCGTGTTGCAGTATTAACTGTACCAGGTGGTGCAAAGCTTTCTCGTAAGCAAATTGATGAATACACAAAGTTTGTAGGTATCTACGGTGCGAAAGGTCTTGCTTGGATGAAAGTTAATGACCGTGATGCAGGCGTTGAAGGTGTTCAATCTCCAATTGCTAAATTCTTAAATGAAGAAGTCATTAATTCACTGCTTGAGCGCACAAATGCTCAAACGGGCGACATCATCCTATTTGGTGCAGATAAGCGCAATGTAGTAAATGAAGCCATGGGCGCGTTACGTCTGAAAGTGGGTTCAGATCTTGAACTTACAGATCTAAACAAGTGGGCACCATTATGGGTTGTAGACTTCCCGATGTTCGAAGAAGACGACGAAGGAAACCTACATGCAGTGCACCACCCATTTACTGCACCAAAAGATATCTCTGCAGCAGAACTTGAAGCTAACCCAGCAGAAGCTATCAGTGATGCATACGACATGGTACTGAATGGCTATGAAGTAGGTGGTGGTTCTGTTCGTATTCACAATAACGATATGCAACAAGCTGCATTCCGCATTTTAGGCATTGAAGAGCAAGAGCAAGAAGATAAGTTTGGTTTCTTACTTGACGCACTTAAGTACGGTACACCACCGCATGCTGGTCTTGCATTCGGTCTTGACCGTCTAGTTATGTTACTTTGCGGTACAGACAACATTCGTGATGTGATTGCATTCCCGAAAACAACGCAGGCATCTTGTTTAATGACAAATGCGCCAAGTGTTGCAAACCCAGATGCATTAACTGAACTAGCTATTTCAGTTGAAAAAGCACAGGAAGAGCAAAACGACGCGTAACCGTTGTTTTGAATGAAGAAAGCGGCCAATTGGTCGCTTTTTTTATGCCTGAGATTTATGAACAGATTTAATACCAATCCTCAATAATACTCAATCTTTTTGAGGGACTAAAACTGACGCTAGCGTCATTGAAAATTTCTTATTTAGAACAATTAAATAGCAAAATTTTCGCCTTGCTATCGACAAGTTTTTCTCGATTAAAAATAGATCGCTGAATTAAGAGGGTTGGTATAAAGCTAATTTAGATTTGTTCGTCTAACAAATTCTTTAAGTTATGAGTTTAGATGAGTAGTAATTACGTGAAGAGTTGTTGCTGTGATTTATGATTAGTGACGTTTAAAGCCGCTAAGTGAATTAGCGGCTCAGTTAAAAAGGATTAAACCAACTCGATAGGTTGGATTTTTACTGAGTTATCTTCTTCTTCCTGCTCCATTGCAGGCTCTTTAAACTCAGGTTTATCAAGGGCAATATCACCGCCGTCAATCACTTCACCTGTTTGCAGGTTTTTAAAATCAAACAACTCACCATCTGCTAAATGCGAAGGTACGACGTTTTGCATCGCAGTGAAGATACTCTCAATACGACCTGGGTTTGATTTATTCCACTCATGTAACATGGCTTTAACGTGTTTGCGTTGGAGGTTTTCTTGAGAGCCACATAAATTACACGGAATAATCGGGAACGCTTGTGTTGTTGCGTACTGCTCAATATCAGCTTCTTTACAGTAAGCTAGTGGGCGGATCACCATATGCTGGCCGTCGTCACTCATGAGTTTAGCTGGCATGCCTTTTAACTTACCGCCGTAGAACATGTTCAAAAACATGGTTTCAATCATGTCATCGCGGTGATGACCAAGCGCAATTTTAGTCGCGCCCATTTCTTTTGCTGTGCGGTACAAAATACCGCGGCGAAGACGTGAGCACAGTGAGCAAGTTGTTTTACCCTCAGGGATCTTATCTTTTACTATGCTATAAGTGTCTTCTTCAACGATCTTATATTCAATGCCTAGATTATCTAAATACTCAGGCAAAATATGCTCTGGGAAGCCGGGCTGCTTTTGGTCTAGGTTGATCGCAAACACGTCAAATTTAATCGGGGCAACACGTTGAAGATGTTGAAGTATATCTAATAGGGTGTAGCTATCTTTACCGCCAGAAAGGCAAACCATGACACGATCGCCTTCTTCGATCATGTTGAAATCACCAATAGCTTGACCAGCTAATCGACGCAGACGCTTTTGAAGTTTATTCAGGTTATAAGCGGTTTTGGCTTCTTTTGAGTGAGACACTCGGCCCCCTATTTAAATGACGGAAAAAATAAGGGCGCATTATACCCAAACCACCTTAAATTGCACGTTTAAGGTGGTTTGGGGCAGTATAATTAATCTTCTAATGGGCTTTTATATCCATCAGGTTTTAGCGCTAAAACATCACAATCTAAACTATCGATAACGTGCTCTGCAGTATTCCCGACTAAAGCTGCACTTAAACCAGTCCTGCCAACAGTACCAATCACAACAAGTTCTGATTTAAACTCTTTTGCGACATAAGGAATTACATCTTCAGGTAAACCTTCTTTGATAACGCATTGACCGCGTTCTAAAGAAAACTTTTCAGCCAAGGCATAAGTTTCATCTTCATGATGTTTTTTTACAGCCTCATTATATTGAGATGGATTAAATTCTGGGATCTCAATAGCAATATTCACAGGTGTAGCAGGGTAAGTGTTTACAATACTAAGTTTCGCATCAGCAATATTACAAATGAACTTAGCATCGGTAATAATTCGACTATTAAGCGCTTGATGCTGTTCATTATCAGAAGCAGCATTCACGGCAGCAAGCACATGTCCTTGCTCTGGCCAAGCATGATCTTTAACGAGCAGCACAGGAGTGGGGCATTTACGAATAAGATGCCAGTCTGTGGGCGTAAAAATAACAGATTTCAAGGTGTCATGCTGGTGGGTACTTTTTACGACCAAGTCGAAATCACTGTTAATAACAGTTTTTATAATGGCTTCGAATGGACGGTTATGCCAAACTACTTTTTTGTTAATTTCTATATCAACAAAGGAAGCTGTTAACTCATCTAGCCATGCTTCTCTGTCTTTAATTACAGCGTCTCGCATAGCATCACGCTCTTCTTTAGAGAGCATAGTAGTCATTTCATAGGAAAAATCGTAAATAGAGAGGAAAGCGGTGATCTTGGCGCCAGTTTTTTGGGCTAAACTGACAGAGCGTTGTAAACTATGTTGTTGTTCTTTGGTTGGGTCTACAACCGCTAATATGTGCTTAATTTGGTCCATGGAGTTCACCTTTTTGGCTAAATTGTACACGTTTAGTGTAACGCATCTAGCCAAAGGTGAAAGTATAAACGTTGTAAATGTTGTAGTAGATCAACAACTAATTGCAGCAGTTCTAGCTAAACCTGGTATATCTAAAATGGTAATAAACTTACCTTCAACTTTAATGATCTCAGCCTTTTGGAAACGGCTTAAAAGGCGGCTGATGGTTTCAACCGTTAAGCCTAAGTAATTACCAATTTCACCACGAGTCATGGTGAATCTGAACTCTTTGCGTGAAAAACCGCGCTCACCGAAACGATTTGATAAGTTATAAATGAATGTCGCTAAGCGTTCTTCGGCGGTCTTTTTATTTAAAAGTAATAGCATCTCTTGATCATAATTGATCTCATTACTCATTAGACGCATGATTTGTTGACGCAGTTTTGGTAATTTTCCTGCTAATTCGTCAAGTGTATCGAAAGGAATTTCACAGACCATTGATGTTTCAAGTGCCTGTGCAAAGCTCTGGTGCTGCATTTTATTAATTGCATCAAAGCCTACTAAATCACCCGCTAAATGAAAGCCAGTAATTTGCTCATCACCTTGCTCAGAAAGCGTATAGGATTTAAACGAACCAGATCTTACTGCAAAAATTGAGTTTAACGCATTACCTGACTCAAAAAGAAAATCGCCTTTGTGAAGCGGTTTTTTACGCTCAATGATTTCATCTAGTTTGTCCATTTCGCTACCATTTAAAGAGAACGGTAAGCATAACTGACTGATACTGCAGTTGTTGCAACTGATAGTACAGTTACCTTTAGAACGGTTTTGATTGCTTAAATCCATAATAAATCCATTAAAATTAGACGCATGACATAGATTAATGTACTAGTTTATCAGTTGCAATGATTAGTAGATAGATTCCATACCATACAAAAATACTGCCTAGCGCTAATCTTACCAGATTGTGATTTAAAAAGCGGCTAAGATGTTGGGCTGATTGCCCAATGGTTAACATAGCTGGTAGAGTACCCAAGGCGAATGCCATCATTATGCTTGCACCATGCAATGTTGACTTTGCTTGCAAAGTCCAAATTAAAGCTGAATACACTAACCCGCAGGGTAACCACCCCCATAACATGCCATAGCCAAATGCTTTTTTTAAACTATCCACGGGCAAGAAAAGTTTATTGAATTTGACGATATGTTGCCAGAGTAGGGTTTTACCCATGCTTTCAACAAATTTGAGTGTGTTAGCAAGGCGCATCACGTAAAGCGCAAGCAAGATCATAAAGATCCCACTAAAAATTTTAACGCCTAGGGCGAAGTGGGTGTTTTGTTTAGCAAAACTCGCACCTAAGGTCGCGACTAGCATGCCGGCAATACAGTAACTTGTTAGACGACCAAAATTATAAGCTAAACTGACTTTGATAGCCGACAGGTTTTTACTTGCAAGCTGCAGACTAGAAGCAACTCCACCGCACATGACAATGCAGTGACCGCTACCAACTAGGCCCATAATAAATGCACTGAATAAACTAATCTCGTTCATTACTGCTTTTAGTATGCTTGTCTTTGTCGTCTTCGAATAAAATACTGTGGCCTTGCTTATTAAGATCTGAAAACTGTTCGCTTCTCACAGCCCAGAAAAAAATGCCAATTGCGATGATCACAAACAGAATCGCAATTGGAATTAAGATATATATGATACTCATAGTTTTAATAACCTTAGAGAGTTACAGATCACTACAATCGAACTTGTTGTCATGCCTATTACAGCAATCCAAGGTGGAATTAATCCAAATGCAGCAAGCGGTAAAATTGAACCGTTATAACATAGTGAAATAGCGAGGTTTTGTTTAACTATACGGCGAGTGGTAATTGCGACTTCTCTCAATGTGTTTATTGAGTTTAAATCACTTTTTAGTAACACGACGTCAGCGGTATTTTTTGATATGTCAGCGCCTGTTTCCATAGCAACTGATAAGTGCGCACTATTAAACACCGGACTGTCATTAACACCGTCCCCGATCATGGCCACGACTTCATTGTTTTTTGACCACGACTCAACGGCTTTTTGCTTTTCTTCTGGTGAGCAGTTTGACTGGAAACTATCTAAATTCAGCTGTTTTGATAAGGTTTCGCCGGCATTTGAGCTATCGCCGGTTAACATATGACAAGTTAAACCAGAGCCTTTTAGGTGCTCGATAACACTTGATGCATTACTTCTGACTTTATCAGTGAGATAAAAATCAGCAATTGGTTGTTGATTGATAAATAAGGTAGCCTGAGCTTGGCTGTCTCTTACTCCAAACCAACCAGTTTTGCCGAGTGAAAGCTCGTCTGTACCAAGTTTAGCACTGATCCCTATACCAGGATGAACAGTCACGTCGTTAAGCTCGTGATATTCAGAAGCATGTTCTAAAAAGGCAGCGGCAATAGGGTGCTCAGAGTATTTTTCTAAGCTAGCACTTAGAGCGAGCACTTTTTCTTCTGTGAATTCAGATGAAAATAGCTCTGTTTTTGCAATTGAAAACTTACCTTCGGTCAAAGTGCCTGTTTTATCAAATGCGACACGAGTTAATTTTGTTAGTGTTTCGAGCACATGGGCTTCTTTGATTAATATGCCTTTTTTTGTCAATGTGGCAACAGCACAGGTTAATGCGGTAGGAATAGCCAAACTGAGCGCACAAGGGCAAGTGGCAACAAGCACGGCGATTGTCACCCAAAAAGCCTGTTCAGGATCAATCTGATACCAGCCAATTGCGGTCATTGAAGCAAATACCAGTAAACACGCAACAAACCATTGAGCTACTTTGTCTGTTACTTCAACCAACTTTGGTCTTTTGCTTAATGCATTATGTTGCAAACGAATGATTTGGTTCAGGAGTGTATTTTGGCCAATTTTATTGATCTTAATGGTCATCAAACCATCGTGATTGACTGTACCCGCAAATACTTGGCTGTTTAGTTGTTTTTTAACAGGCAGATGTTCACCGGTCATCATAGATTCGTCGACTGTACTGCTACCATCAATGACAATACCATCTGCTGCAATGGTTTCACCGGCCTTAATGAGTACTCTGTCATTCAATTTTAGATTACGAGCAGCGATGACATCTTCAGTACCGTCGTCCAACAGTTTTCTGGCTGTTAAAGGTAATAGTTTTTGCAGGTTAGCAGTAAATTCAGAGGCTTTAAGTCTGGCTCTAAACTCAAGGTATTTGCCCAACAAGAGCAAAAAGGTAAACATACAAATGGATTCAAAATAGACTTCACCAACCTCCATGACAGTCGCGTATGAACTGGCACCATAAGCACCAAATATTGCTAGTGAGACAGGTAGATCCATGTTTAACTGTTTAGCTTTTAGGCCATTAACTGCATTAGTCAAGAAGGGGAGAGCTGAGTAGAGGATCACAGGGGTAGCCAGAACAAGACTGATCCATCTGAAATATTGCTCGAAGTCCTCTTCCATGCCAGAAAACATGCCAAAGTACATCGCAAAAGCGAACATCATGACCTGCATGGTCATAAGGCCAGCAACACCTAACCTTCTAATGTATGCTTTGGCTGTGGCTTGTTTTTGCGCGGCTTCATCATCAGCTTGGAAAGGATAGGCTTTATAGCCTATTTCCATTAATGCTTTGATGATTTCACTGAGTAATATTTTGTCTTTATTCCATAAAATCATTGCTCGGTAAGTCGATGTATTCACGTCAACACGAGCAACGCCAGGCAGCGCTAAAAGTTGCTTTTCTATCAGCCATGCACACGCTGCACAGCTGATCCCTTCAACACTTAATAGCACCTCAGATAAGTCACCTTGATTAGTGACAAAATCATCTTGAATTTCTTGATTATCATAGCTTTTTATAAAATTGAGCTGTTCAGGGACTAAGGTTTCAACCTTGCCAGCACTATCGGTTCTGAACTTATAATAGTCGGTCATACCTTGGTTAATAATGGTCTCGGCGACCGCCTTACAGCCTATACAGCATACTGCTTCATTATTGCCTTCAAACTCAATATGGTCATCAAAACCAGCAGGAATTGGTTCTAAGCAATGAAAACAAGAATTAGACATAGAAACTACTTCAGTGATTTATTGTATTCAGGTGAAACTTCAATGGTTTCTGTAGTTGGAATAAGTAGATCTTCTTTCATTTTCCAACTGCCATCCATAGGCTCAATAAAAATAGTATAAGCACCTAATTGGATGCCTTCGAGTACAGCGGTGAAGCTGCCGTTTGCATTGGCAAGTAGGTTAACTTCGAAATCATGCTTTTTGATTGTACGGTGATAAAAAGAGGCTTTCAGGGCTGTGACCTTACTGAAATCGCCTTTGGTAAATTTAAATTCGACAAAATCACTTTCTACATTTAAATCACCATGAAGATATAACGCTTTTGCCTTGTTGAATTTGCTTAATTCAAGGTCAATTGCTTTACCTTTTTTATAATAATCATCAACCACCATATCTGGGCCATTACCAACCGCAAATATAACTAGACCAATACATGCAACGATGGTTGCAACAGGGAAGAACATTAAGAACCAAGGCCAAAAATGCTTATACCAAGGGGTGGGTTTCATAGTGTGCTCATAGCTAAAAAACAGTGTCGATATAGTATCTTATTTACCTTTAAAAACCTAAAAAAAAGCCTCCAAATGGAGGCTTTTTTGATCTCAAATAATCTTAGCGATTCGCTTATTTATTCTGAGATAAGCTATATACATATGCTGTAAGTAAGTGAACTTTGTCTTCACCAAGAATATCTTTCCAAGCCGGCATTACACCAGCACGGCCATTGATTAGTGTTTCTTCAACAGCACGTTGAGAACCACCATATAGCCAGATATTGTCAGTTAGGTTAGGCGCACCGAAAGGATTGTTGTTAGCAACAGAACCTTTACCGTCCATACCGTGACACGCTGCACACATTGCAAACTTAGCTTGACCTGCTTGAGCGTCTTTTGCATTCACTTTACGACCTGAAAGGCTTAATACGTAAGCTGTCATTTCTTTAATGCCTTGCTCACCTAGTGCACTTTCCCAACCTGGCATCGCAGCTACACGACCGTGAAGAAGTGTTGCTTTGATTTGATCAGGGTTGCCACCGTATAGCCAATCGTTGTCAGTTAGGTTAGGGAAGCCCATACCACCACGTGCATCAGAGCCGTGACACTGAGAACAGTTTTGTGCGTATAGACGTTGACCAATCTCAAGTGCTTCTTCGTTCGTTGCAAGTGTTTCGATGTCTTGCTTTGCGAACGCTTGGAAGATAGGACCAAATCGCTCATCAGCTGCAACATACTCTTGGTCTAACTGAACCCATTCACCATTGGCTTTTGCTTCTTCAATCGCCTTTTTAGACTCTTCCATTGAAGTTACGCCTTGGTTAGAACTTGTCCATTTTAGGAAACCTTGGAAGTTACCAAGACCAGGGTACATTGCTAGGTAGTAAACTGCCCAAACAAAAGTTGCGAAGAATAAGTAAGTCCACCACTTAGGCAGTGGGTTATTTAATTCTTCAATACCGTCGAACTCATGGCCACAGCTTTCGCCTTCTTTAACACCTGTATAGTTTTTCAGGTTCCATAGAAGTAAGCCGAAGATTAGAGCTAGACACGCTACGGTCAATACGATGACCCAAATACTCCAAAAGCTAGTCATTTTTCAGACTCCTTTTCCTCATTAGAGATTGTGTTGTTGTGCTTCTTTTCATCTTCAAAGATGGCATTAGCTGCATCGTCGAAACGATTCTTTGTACGCTTGCTATACGCCCACACAACAATCACAACAAATAGTACCAAAATTACCAGAGTCAAAATGCCTCTGTATGTGCCGTAATCCATAATAAATTACTTCAAGTGAGTGCCAAGTTGCTGCAAGTAAGCAATAAGGGCTTGCATTTCTGTTTTGCCTTTAACCGCTTCTGCCGCGCCTGCAATGTCTTCATCGGTGTATGGCACGCCAAACCCTTTGAACACTTCAAGCTTCTTAGCTGTGTCTTTACCATCTAGTACATTTTCATCTAACCAAGGATAAGCTGGCATGTTTGACTCTGGAACCACTGAACGCGGGTCCATTAAGTGTGCATAGTGCCAGTCATCAGAGTAACGCTCACCAACGCGAGCAAGGTCAGGACCAGTACGCTTAGAACCCCACTGGAACGGGTGATCCCAAACAGATTCACCAGCTACAGAGTAGTGACCATAACGCTCAACTTCGTCACGGAATGGACGGATCATTTGTGAGTGACAGTTGTAACAACCTTCACGCACATAAATATCACGACCTTCCATTTCTAAAGCTGTAAGAGGGCGGAGGCCATCAACAGGTTTAGTCGTATCGTCTTGGAACATCAGTGGTGTAATTTCTACAAGTGCACCAAAGCTGATAGCGAAAACAGTTAGGATAGCCATAAGGCCAACGTTCTTTTCGACAATCTCATGTTTGTTGGTAGAGTTATTATTGCTCATACATTACACCCCACTTAAGCCATTTGAGTATTAGCGTCAGCAGTTAAAGAACCGCTCTTCGCTGCAACTGTACGGTAAACGTTATATGCCATTACTAACATACCCGCTACGATGAATACACCACCAATAAATCGCATGATGTAGAAAGGCTTAGATGCTTCTAGAGATTGAACGAAGCTATACATTAACGTACCGTCAGAGTTAACTGCACGCCACATTAGGCCTTGCATTACACCTGAGATCCACATTGCTACGATGTAAAGAACTACACCCACAGTGTGTAACCAGAAATGCGTGTTAACTAGCTTAACGCTGTACATGTTACCGTGACCAAATAGTGCAGGGATCAGGTGATAAATTGCACCGATAGAAATCATCGCAACCCAACCAAGCGCACCTGAGTGTACGTGACCAACTGTCCAGTCTGTGTAGTGTGATAATGCATTCACAGACTTGATAGCCATCATTGGGCCTTCGAACGTTGACATACCGTAGAAAGACAGTGAAACAACTAAGAAACGAAGAACAGGATCAGTACGTAGTTTGTGCCATGCGCCAGATAGCGTCATGATACCGTTGATCATACCACCCCAAGATGGAACGAATAGGATTACAGACATAACCATACCTAAAGACTGAGTCCAGTCAGGTAATGCTGTGTAATGTAGGTGGTGAGGACCCGCCCAAATATAAAGAGAAACAAGTGCCCAGAAGTGAACTACTGATAAACGGTAAGAGTAAACAGGACGACCTGCTTGTTTTGGTACGAAGTAATACATCATACCTAAGAAACCAGCTGTAAGTAGGAAACCTACTGCGTTGTGACCGTACCACCACTGAACCATTGCATCTACTGCACCTGCGTAAATTGAATAAGATTTACCTAGAGATACAGGAACTGCCATGCTGTTAACGATGTGAAGAACAGCAACAGTAATGATGAAACCAGCATAGAACCAGTTAGCTACGTAGATGTGAGATACTTTACGCTTAATAAGAGTACCGAAGAATACGACTGCATAGCTTACCCAAACTACCGCGATAGCGATATCGATTGGCCACTCAAGCTCAGCATATTCTTTACCACTTGTATAACCAAGAGGAAGAGTGATAGCTGCAGCTAAAATGATAGCTTGCCAACCCCAGAAGGTGAAAGCGGCTAGTTTGTCAGAGAAAAGACGCGTTTGACAGGTACGTTGTACAACATAATAAGATGTTGCAAATAGCGCACTAGTACCAAATGCGAAGATAACAGCGTTCGTATGTAACGGACGAAGTCGAGAGTACGTTAACCATGGAGTGTCAAAGTTCAAAGCTGGCCAAGCAAGCTGTGCTGCAATAAGCACACCTACACCCATACCAACAATGCCCCAAATCACTGTCATGATAGCGAATTGGCGTACAACCGTGTAGTTGTACTCAGATTGTGATGCTACTGATTGGCTCATTTTCTGGATTCCGCTGCAATTGTTGCGATTAGAAATGAATTACCTGCAAGCAGGCCCTATTATTTATTTCACAAACTCGTCATGAAAACGTTTGAAATTTGATAAAAACGCTTAAAAAACAAGCTTGAGAAACCCTTTTTTTTGCATGGTAATAGTAATTTTTTTGCAAAAAAAAAGATACCTAAAAGAAGTGAAATCATGACATCAATCAATTTTTTGCAGTGATCGCAAATAATGACGGCTTCTAGTAGCGTTCAATTTTAGAAAAGCTTAGACTTGCCTTTTAAAATCCAACCTAAAACTAGTATGACAAAGACTTTTCATCACTTCTTTATATTGGTTTCGAGCCTGTTAGCAATCGCTTGTTCAGACTCAAATACAATTATACATGAAAGTTCAGAAAAAAGTGAAAGTTATCTTCCTCCTGAAAACTGCGTCGACATTTCAACCTGTCATTTAGCGGATGGGGTCATGCTTTGGGTCGATGATAATTTGAAGATACAAGCAGAATCTGAGTTTTTAATTCGTCTTCGAGTAGAACAGGGTAGGCCCTTTGAGATTAAAGGTGCCAAAATTAATGGTAAGTCAATGAATATGGGCTATATCCCACTATTCTTTTCACAATCAAATAAAGACACATACATAACACAGGGTATTGTTGGCGCATGTGACACCGACGATATGGTCTGGCAAATCGTTATTGATTATTCGATTGATGACGTTGTAAAGCAAATTAGCCTTACATTACCAATGAGTTGAGTATTTAAGCAGTAAAATAATATGAACAAACAGCATTTCATCGAACATTTAAAATTTGCACTTGAAGCAAAACTTCAAGAGGCAGTACAAGCGGCAAATTCTGCGAGAGAAGATGCAACGCACGAACAAAGTGCAGCAGAAACGCAATATGATTCTCTGAGTATTGAATCAGCCTATCTAGCACAGGGCCAGAGTGAGCGTGTAGACGACGCGCACAAAGCAATTAAAGCTTTTAATGAGATTTATGAGTTGTGTCCTTCTGAATCGATTGTCATTGGCAGTTTAATTAGTTGCGAGAATGAAGCGGGTGACTTGTATTGGTACTTTATTGGGCCAACAGAAGGTGGTTTGAAACTAGATATAAAAAGCACAGTCGTTTGGACAATCACACCCGCATCACCACTTGGTAAGGTGCTCATGAATAAAAAAGTGCATGATGAATTTGAATGGACTATGCATGGCGCAACACAGGAATTCGAAATCACAAGAATTCTTTAATTAATATCAAAACACCAATTTAAATCTGTGGTTTAATATTAAGCAATGTACTCTTAAGCTTATTAATTATGTCATCGGAAATTACCCCAAAAGCAAACGAGCAATTAGACTTTTTATGCGAATTGCTAAACTCTCATGGTTTGGTGCCAATTTGCTCTAAGTTAAATGACTTACAGCGAGATACGCATATAGAGGTTATGGGAGAAAGCCCGCTTAAGATACACTGCCATGTTTATGCTCAAAACGAAGTTAGGTTTAGCTATTTGAAGTCGAAGAGTAGGGTTCAGATGCGCTTAGTGTTAAGTGAAACAGGGTTTAAAATCTTTGGAAAAGAAGAGTTTTTTAAGCACTTACTTACATTAATTGAGGGAAATGCGAGTTAGGTTTATAACTCGCAAACATTACTCACGAAACGCTCATACAGGCTAGGCATATTTTCAATAAGTATATTGTGGCCAAGTACATTTGATGCTTTTAGAGCTTGATTGATATTTTCAATATTCTGATATTCAAACAAATCTTTACTGCATGATATGTGGCTTATATGCCAAGGTTCTTCAGCTACACCACCTCTAAACTCTTCGTAGGGACGATAAAAGCCAAACTTAGAAAGGTTCTCGTCTAACCAGGTATTAAGTGTATAAAATGGCCCGTCAAATTGATACTCCCACGGTTCAAGCTGCAATGTTTGACCAAGCTTTAATAGGTTAGGTGCAAACACATCTAGGTCAGTACCGAAGTGATGCCTGCTCGCTCCAGGCATTGCCGAGTAAAGCATAATAGCTTGTATAATCTCGATTTCTGAGAGGTTAGCAATGTCAACAGGTTCGTTATTCGCATTTAAAATAGGGCGCTTACCTGAAAACTTGTTATTCCAGATAAGAGATTGGCGTTCAAAACTTCGATAAGCAGATGCAATTTCTAAATCAAATCCTGCATGCTTAGCGGCTACTTCTAAAGCTCGAAAATCATCGACGATCTCTTGATGAAGTTGTTTGCCTTTGTATTCGGTCAAATGCGCTTCAGAAAGGCCGCAAGCGCAAGCGGCCATATCAGATAAAGTCATTAGCTAAGTAACTTCTCGAGTATCTTCTCGTAAATTAAAGCCAGTTGGTCTAAATCATCACAGCTAACGTGTTCATCAACTTGATGTATGGTTGCATTAATTGGCCCGAGCTCTATGACTTTACAGCCCGTTTGCGCAATAAAACGACCATCGGATGTGCCGCCAGTTGTTTCTGGTGTACTCGGCAAACCGGTTACTTCTTCGATGGCAGCCAACGTCACATCAAGCAATTCACCAGGCTCAGTTAAAAATGGTAGGCCATTTACAATCCAGTTTAAGTCGTACTCTAAGCCGAATTTATCTAGAATTGCGATTGCGCGTTGTTGAAGCTGTTCAACCGTTGATTCTGTTGAAAAACGAAAATTGAACTGCACATACACACTGCCAGGGATGACGTTTGATGCGCCAGTACCGCCTTGAATGTTTGATATTTGAAAACTAGTTGCCGGGAAAAACGCATTGCCCTTATCCCATTCAGTTTGACTCAGCTCTGCCAAAGCAGGAGACACCGCATGAATGGGGTTATGCGCTAAGTGAGGATATGCAACGTGGCCTTGTTTGCCTTTTACAGTTAAATGTCCTGTTAAAGAACCTCGACGGCCATTTTTGACTACATCACCCAGTCGGTCACGTGAAGAAGGCTCACCGACCAAACACATATCGATTTTTTCATTTCTGGCTTCAAGTAGATCGACTACCTTTGTTGTGCCATTAATGAATGGGCCTTCTTCATCCGATGTAATTAGAAACGAAATAGAGCCTTTATGATCAGGGTGCTTTGCTACAAACCGCTCAGTGGCAACCACCATAGCCGCCAGTGACCCTTTCATGTCAGCGGCACCACGGCCATGTAATATGCCATTTTCAATGACGCCATCAAAAGGCGGATGTTGCCATTCATTCTCATCGCCTGTAGGCACAACATCAGTGTGGCCTGCAAAGCAAAAATGCGGGCTATCAGTGCCTTTCCTTGCCCAAGTATTTAATGTATCGACAAAAAAATGCTCTTCAATGTTAAAACCAAGTTTAGCTAAGCGCTCGTTCATTAAGTCTTGGCAGTTAGCATCTTCAGGTGTCACTGATTTTTTTTGGATCAATGCTTGGGCTAATGAGACAACCTCAGAATGTTGAGGTGTATTATTGTGATTGCTCATTAAGCGAAAATCTCATCGTACTGGGCTGCTTTAAAACCAAGATGTAGTTGACCATTGACCTCTAGAATAGGGCGTTTGATCATCGCTGGCGCCGCAACTAAATGAGTAATGGCAGATGCCTCAGATAGGTTGCTTTTTTCATCATCTGATAAAGCACGGTAGGTTGTTCCGCGTTTGTTTAATACTTGCTCCCAGCCTAAGTTTTTGCAAAATTCAGCAACTAACTCTTCTGAAACGCCATCTTTACGGTAATCATGAAAAGTAAATTCAATATTATTGTCACTAAGGTATTTTTTTGCTTTTTTAATGGTGTCACAGTTCGGAATGCCATACATAGTGATCATAAGAGCCTCTTAAATATTCTGGTTTTGAGTAATTGTAATAAGTGGGTCTAGCCCTGCTCGCACTTGCTTCAGCGGGTAAAAGCAAGGACCTAATTTATCTGCATTAACAATAAGCAAACTGCCGAGCAATGGCTTGTCTAGATGCGTGGTTTCGAAGTAAGCAAGTAATTCACCTTGCTTGACTTCTTTTTTGCCAAAGGCACTGGTTATTTGCAAACTTGTATTGGCTTGCTCTGAAGGTGGCTGAATATGAATGAGTAACTTCAAGCCATTTTTTGCAACCAGTATAATCTCATAGCCATGGCGTTTAACTTGTTCAATTTTACCGTCAAATGGTGCGGTAACTTTTCCTTGGGTCAACTCTACAGTCACGCCTCTTCCAATCATGCCAGAAGAAAATAGGGCAAGCGGGTGCTGTTTTAAAGACTGTACTTTGCCGCTGAACGGACTGGCGAGATGTAAAACTGGGTCAACAATTTCATTGATAGGTGCAAAAGGAACTGATTGAGAAAACTGCATTAAAGAACCGTGTATCCGTCTTTTTTCAGCGCATTAATTGCGTCTTGAATTTGTTGTTCTTTGACTAAAACATAGTCGGTGTCATAGGTGGAAATGGCAAAAATTGAGATTTTAGCATTGGCTAAAACACCAGATATATTGGCCATGATCCCTGTTAAAGAAAAACCAAGTGGACCTATCACTTCTAATGCTCGCCAATGTGCTTCAGTGGCAAAACTATCAATTTCAATATCTGAAGGGCAAACAATAGAGAGTTCTTCAAGTGTTTTAGAAATAAAGAAAATATCACACGCTAACACTTGGTTAGGAATTGTTTGGTCAACGTCAAGGCTATGTATTGAAAAATCCTGTTTTAACAATTGTAATGTTTGCTTTGACATAGTCGCTTATGTTTATTGGGCTATATGTCTTATAGTATAGCTAAGTGTTAAAAAGTTAAACCCTCAACACTTAGCTAAGTTTTATAATTGCACAAACAGAGTTAGTTTGTTTGATCTGCTAATTGCTTAGACTGAATAGCCGTAAGCGCAATGGTATAAACGATATCTTCTACCAGTGCACCGCGGCTTAAGTCGTTCACAGGTTTGCGCATACCTTGCAGCATAGGACCAATACTTACCAGCTCAGCACTTCTTTGTACTGCTTTGTAAGTTGTGTTGCCAGTATTTAGGTCAGGGAATACAAACACCGTTGCTTTACCTGCAACTTTACTGTTTGGTGCTTTTTTGCGCGCTACATTTTCCATAATCGCTGCGTCGTACTGTAGTGGGCCATCAATTTCAAGATCTGGACGTTTTTGCTGAGCAATTTTAGTGGCTTCACGTACTTTATCTACATCCGCACCATGGCCAGACTCACCCGTAGAGTAGCTGATCATGGCAACTCGCGGCTCAATACCAAAGGCCGCAGCAGAGTCAGCTGACTGAATGGCGATATCGGCAAGTTGCTCAGCAGTTGGGTCTGGGTTAATCGCACAGTCGCCATAAACCAATACTTGATCAGGTAGTAACATAAAGAACACAGAGCTCACTAAAGATGAACCCGGCGCAGTTTTAATGAGCTGCAGAGGAGGGCGGATAGTATTCGCTGTGGTATTCACCGCACCAGATACAAGGCCATCGACTTCGTCTTCAGCGAGCATCATAGTGCCTAATACCACGTTGTCTTGCAGTTGCTCTTTAGCAACCACAGGGGTAAGACCTTTGTTTTTACGCAGTTCAACCATAGGTGCAACATAATTATCTTGGATCTCATTCGGATCTTTAATAATAACGTTTTCGTTGAGCTCTACACCTTGTTGAAGCGCAATACGTTCGATTTCTTCTCTTTCACCCAATAGTACAGTTTTGGCAATGCCACGTTCACCACAAATTGCAGCAGCTTTGATAGTGCGAGGTTCATTGCCCTCAGGAAGCACAATGGTTTTCTTTGCTTGACGTGCTAAATCGGTCAACAAGAATCTAAATGCAGGAGGAGAAAGCTTGCGTGTTTTCGCAACGTCTTTGGCTAAAGTATCTAACCAATCTGAGTCGATGTTCGCAGCATTATGCTCTTTTACTTTTTCAATACGCTGTTCGTCGTCACTTGGTACTTCCATATTAAAGTTGTGAAGTAACAATGAGGTACGCCACGTATCGGCTTCAGTGGCTAGAATCGGCAGACCTGTTTCCATCGCCTGTTCACATAAAGTCATGATGCGCGGTTCAGGTTTGAAGCCACCCGTTAATAAAATCGCACCTAATTTGGTACCATTCATAGCGGACAAACACGCTGCCACTAACACATCAGAGCGGTCTCCAGGTGTAACCAGTAGCGCACCCGGGGTAAAGTGATTCAGGATATTTGAAACCGTTCGGGCACAAAAGGTGACACGGCGTAAACGTCGGTGGGCCATGTCACCGGCATTGATCACTTCGGCTTTTAGGTAATCACTTAAGTCTGCTACACGTGGCGCAACTAAGTCGAAGTCCCATGGAATTGCGCCAAGCAACATAAACGGGTGTTTTCTGAAAATAGGCAATGACGCCAGACGGTTCATTTCATTTTCAAGTTCTTCAGGTTCATGCTGGTCAACTAAATCAGCACGCGCGCGGCCTTCTTCATCAAGCGGAGCATTTACTTTGTTGAAAATACAACCCAGTACACGACTGTGATCTATGCCGCCGTAGTTACCTGAGGCAATTTCTAACCTATCTTCTAACTGCTCGTTCGTGTCATTACCTGGGGTTAATACAAATACGATATCAGCACCAAGCGTTTGCGCGATTTCACGGTTAACACGACCTGCATAAGGCTGTAGACGAGTAGGAACCATACCTTCGATAATCGCAACTTCATCATCACTGATGGCACTTTCGAAGCGTTCAACGATTTCTTCTAGTAGATCATTGCCTTTACCATCCCCAATCATTTGCTCAGCATAGCTAAGTTCAAACGGCATTGGAGGCTGAATGGTTGAACCTTGCTGCACAATAACCGTCGATTTCTCAGGGCCTATATCATCTTTACGAGGTTGCGCAATGGGTTTAAAGAAGTTTACTTTGACCGCTTTTTGCTCAAGCGCACGCACAAGACCAACAGAGACAGACGTTAAACCAACCCCAGTAGAGATGGGGATTAACATAATCCTACGACTCATTATTTTTGCTCCTGTGCAATGTTTGCTGCATCGTTGGCAATCATCCATTCTTCATTGGTAGGCACCACAATGGCACATGGCGATGTTTGCTTTGTGATCACACCTTCAGAACCAAAGCGTGCTGCAAGGTTGTTATCATTGTCGATTTCTAAACCTAAGAAAGATAAATGTGCAACAACCTTAGCGCGTATAACATCTGAATTTTCACCAATGCCCCCTGTAAAAATCAATGCATCTAAGCCACCTAAAGGCACTACAAACGCAGCAATTTGTTTTGCTAAACGATAACAGAAAATATCTAATGCAAGTGCTGCTTGCTGATGCCCGTCAGCCGCAGACTCTTCAATGGTTCTACAATCGTTCGAAAGTTCACTAATGCCTAATAATCCACTTTCTTTATTTAAAAGCGTATCGATTTGCTTTGCTGAGTAATTCAGTTGCTCAGTCAGGTAGTTGAAAATGCCTGGGTCAATATCGCCACTGCGGGTGCCCATGACTAAACCTTCAAGCGGCGTCATACCCATACTGGTATCTACCGATTTACCATTTTTGATAGCCGTAACCGAGCAGCCATTACCTAAATGCGCGCTGATGACCTTAGAGTTTGTTTCTTCAAGGTTTAAGGTCTTGATAGCTTCTGCCGATACAAAAGCATGACTGGTACCATGGAAACCATAGCGTCTGATCCCATGTTGTTTGTAAAGCGTATAAGGCAGCGCATATAAGAAAGCTTCTGGCGACATGCTTTGATGGAATGCGGTATCAAACACAGCAATTTGCGGTAAATGAGAAAATGCAGATTGCGCCGCTTCGATGCCAAGCAAGTTAGCAGGGTTATGCAGTGGCGCAAGTGAAGAAGTCTTGGTGATAGCTTCTATCACATCTGGTGTGATTAAAGCAGATTTAGTGAAGTGCTCACCACCATGAACAACACGGTGTCCAACGGCAATGAGGCTTGAATCTAATTGTAATTGCTTTACTAGTTCAACTAACTTTGCAATTGCAGTTTGATGAGCATCGTTTGGTGATAGCGCGATAAGTTGCTTGTCACCATTAAACTTGTACTTGATTTGCGGATCTTGCTCGCCTAAACGTTCGGCAAGACCTGAAAGAAGCTCGTCACCCGACACAGTGTCGATGATGGCAAACTTTAAACTAGAGCTTCCGCAATTTAAAACCAGTACATGAGATGAGGGCATATGCATTTCCAATTTTGACAATAACAGTAAATGCGTATTAAGCTTAAAGCGAAGTCGCGGTTTAAGCTACGCAGTAATACAAAGGTATAATAGACAGTGTTAACTGATTATTTTACCCCAATTTTGACCGAATAGTTAGCTTCTAGTAGGAGTCCTAATGCAAAAAAGTCTCATTTCTCAAATGCAACTTGGACGACAGTACGCCAAAGAATGGCCTATGCGCAAAGAGCTTGCGCCTATTTTTGCAGAATTTAGAGTCATTAAAGCCACTGAACTTGCCATCAGTGTTATGCCTTTACTTGCTGTGATAACGTTAGTACTACAAACCAATTGGCTGGGAAATCAGTATGTACCTCAATCTTTAGCCATTGCGTTTTTCTTTTTATCTTTGCCTGCTCAAGGTTTACTTTGGCTGGGGAAACGTGCTGATACGCCGCTTAATCCATCACTAAACACTTGGTATCAAGAATTGTTTAATAAGATGGTGGCCAATGGTTATGATGCACCCATGCAATTACAATCTCGAAGACCAACTTATCGAACTTTGGCAAAGCTTTTAAAAGACATGTTTGAGAAAATGGATAAGGCATTCACGAAAGAGCAGTTTTAAACTGCTCTTTTTAGTTATACAAATTTTTCAAAACAAGTCTTTTAATTAACAGGACTCGAATTTCACAGAATTGTTCACACCTTCTGATATTCGCTTAAATAAAAAGATAGGGTAATCGAGTGACTCTGTTTTTCCTTTAAAGCTTCATAGTGACTTTCTTTAAATTTCCAAGCAAATGGTGTCATTTGTATCAAGTGCTCAATAATTTCCGTTTTAATCTCAACTTGTTTCTCTAGCTCATGATGTTGGACTAATTCAAACCCTGCAGGGGTATCTGGATGTGTATGTAAGTTCACTTCAGGGTAAATTAACGATTTAAGCTCAAATAAATGTCTAGGGCCTGGGTTTACTAAAATTACTTTACCCGTTTTCTTCACCAGCCTTTGTAATTCTTGTTCAAAAACGGGGGCGAATACGGTAACAACACAGTCCATACTTTCATTTTCAAATGGCGCTTGTTTAGCAGAAGCAACACTAAAATTAGCCTTTTTATATCGCTTAGCAGCATACTTAACGGCTGATTTTGAAATATCTAGCCCGTATACAGCACATTCAGGTAATTCATTGGCAAATAAATGCGTATAAAACCCTTCGCCACAGCCTAAATCGAGTAGTGTTCTAGGAGAAGATAGGGCAATTAAATTAGCGATTTCTTGTCTTAAAAAATGGTAGTGGTCGGTTGCAAAAAACGCACGACGTGCTTGAACCATGTCTAAGTTATCACCGGGTTGCTTTGATTTTTTGTTCTGCACAGGCAGTAAATTAACATAGCCTTCTTTAGCGAAATCGAATTGGTGTTTTTTCTCGCACGACATGCTATTACCCGTTTTATTTAACGGAGCCTGACAAAGCGGACAGTGATAAATTAGCGTCATTTATCTAAGTATTCCTTATCATAAAAGGTTTTAACCCAGTGGGGTTTATAAGTAATAAGTAAAGTGATTGCCATACCATTCAACATGGCTTCGGGAAACCAAATCAGCGTTGCATAAAACAAATAGTTATCTAATAACTGTTGGAATGTGTATGCATCAATTAGCCAGTAATAAGCACCTGACGACAATATTTTGAAGGCGCCAATGCAGCCAGCGCATAAAAATGCACAGACAAAAATATAAACAAAGAAATGTCTTGGTAGCTTGCTGTAGCAAAATACAAATAGGCCGTAACTAACCAGTATAGGCAGAAGTGCAGTAAAAAGATAAAACTCGGCAAATTCAGAAGATTGAATGCTGCCAAACACAAGTAGTAAGAGACTGGTAAGTAGGGCACTTAAACTTGCTAACCGCCAACCAAGCACTAAAGTAATTGCGGTTATTCCCAATATATGGATATTTAAATAGGGCAAAATCCCCGCTTTGATTTGCCAAAGTAGCGCCAACACAACCGAGCAAGCAAGTACACCAGTTTGTCGGATAGGCTTTTGCCAAAGCGTTATATATTCGCGCTTATCGATTGTAAGTGCGAATATGATTAAGGTAACAAGCGGGGTCAGTAACATAGAGTGAGTTCTAATTAAAATTTAAACTCAGCCCAAATAGGCGCGTGATCAGAAGGCTTCTCGATACCTCTTAATTCGTAATCGATTTCACTTTCTACACATTTGGCCATCAATGATTCAGTAGCTAACACTACGTCAATGCGAAGGCCTCGGTTATCATCAAAGCCTTTTGAACGATAGTCGAACCACGAGTAACGTTCTGTTTTTTCTGGTGTTAATTCGCGGAAAGTATCTTTAAATCCCCAATCCATTAACGTCGCAAGCCATTCGCGCTCTTCGGGTTGGAATGAACACTTGCCCGTTTTAAGCCAACGTTTCTTATTTGGCTCACCAATACCGATATCTAAATCAACCGGTGAGATATTGATATCACCCATTACAATGACATTTTCTTCAGGCGTGTGATTTTCATTTAAGTGTGTCATTAAGTCTTTATAAAACTGACGCTTGTATGGGAATTTGGTTTCATGGTTTATGTTATCACCTTGAGGGAAGTAGCCATTATGAATGATCACATCTTCACCTTTATCATTCTCAAATACACCTGAAATCATACGCTTTTGAGACTCTTCTGTATCAGTCGAAAACCCTTTTTTGATTGATTTAGCTGGTTTCTTCGACATCAATGCGACACCATAATGCGCCTTTTGACCATGGAAATAAACGTGGTAGCCCATAGCTTCTACATCTTCAACCGGAAACGCTTCATCGTGAACTTTAATTTCCTGTAAACCAATTACGTCCGGTTGATGTTTGTCGATTAATGCTTGCAATTGATGAAGACGAGCACGAAGGCCATTAATGTTAAATGAGATTACTTTCATAATTTGCGCTTATAGTTCTATGTAATTTATGTACCATTTTAACATTGAAAGGGAGTTGCGAAAGCCCGAGATAGCAATTTAAATTATCTATCACCTTTTTCGATTTGGGAGATATGTTATTTATTAGTCAATACACTCAAATTTTGGTGAGAAAGTAACCTAGCTAGAAATGCTAACTGAATTAGTACATTGAATTTTAATGACTTTATTTCTGGTTCGGTTATTGCTTTAAATTTAAAAAATGCAATTTTAATGGTACAACTTATTGAATGCTTAAGTTGAACCAGTCACTCACTTATATCAATCAGCTTAATTAAGTGTTACTGCAGATTGGTATTACATAGTAGGGAAATAACATGAGCGTCGTATTAGAAGATAGACCTATTGAACAAGTCAGAGAAGAAGTAATAGATAACCTAATTTATAACTATAGCCATGGTGTTATTTCCGCAGAGGCATTTGAAAGACGTTTAGACAAAGCAATGAGTACACAAGTTCATGCTGAAATCGTCGCCTTAACAGCAGATCTTACTATGCAAGCTGACGAGAAATATACGGCGCAAAAAGATGCGAGCTTAAATATTAATTACGGACAAAAGTCTGCAGGTGACAAGCTAGATATTAAAACGGTTTTAGGAAACAGTTCGCGAACTGGTAAATGGGCGGTGCCTAAAGAGATAAACTTACTAAATGTTTTAGGTTCTACAACATTAGATTTTTCTGACGCGGTATTCGAACATCAAGAAGTCACCGTCAACGTAAACTGTGTACTTGGCTCAGAGAAAATTTTAATCCCCGAAGGCGTAAATGTGATCTGTGAGGCGTTTTGTATTCTAGGTAATGTAGAAAATAAAGCGCCATCTATTGCGCCAAAACAAGCACCGACTATAAAGGTTAAAGGCAAACTGTGGTTAGGCTCAGTTGACGTTGAAATTAAGCGCACAATTAAAGAAAAATTTGTGAGCTTTGCCAATGAACTCAAATCATTATTTGATGATGGCAGTTATGGTAAATATAAATAAACAGGGTTCAAAAGGGCACGCTTAAACATGCCCTTTTTATTATGCTTTTTGATCAGTAAATTTTAAGAAGAAAATCAAATTCGCGATAAACCACAAGTCTTTTATTAAAAAGTGACCTGTCGTGGACAAAATTGTCGATGAAGAAACGGCCCCCGGGGTTGTAGCTAAAAATGTTTGTGTCATGACAAAAACTGCAAGTGACATTAACACGCCAATCCAAAGTACTTTTTTGTTATATATGGCTGCAATTAAAAGTGCGACAGCTAACAAATCATAAACACCAATTAAATTCGAGGCAGTTTGTAAATCCCAAACAGCATACATCCAAGACATAAATGGTGAAGTTTGCAGTAAGTCTTCGATCCCTTGTGCTTCTATCAAGGTAAACTTCATACCTCCGATCCAAACGAGTACCACCAAAACTGGGAATATCGCTATCCACTGCATTACATGATTAGAAAGGTTTGGGTTAAGTAGACAGATGCCAATTGAAAGTAACGCAAAATACTTAATGACGCCTTGGCCTGCTCCGATGACAGGAAACCCGCCCATGCTTTCAATCCACATACCCGTTGAAAAAAGGCTTAGTAAAGGCACTACAGACACAATAATGAGTAAAGATGCTAAAGTCGGTTTTGCTTTTTCAAAGTACATAGAAAGTATCGAAAATACAGCAAGTAAAGAAAAGCATAAAGCAGCCAATATATTAGCAATTTCATAACTTAGGAATGAGTTTAAGCCAAAAAAATTGACTGTTTTTTCGATATGCCTATGACTACCCATCAGTAACATACTCGTGCTCATCAATAAACTTGATAATCCAACGAGTAAAAGCGCCACCTTGGTACTGCAATACAACTTTTTCATTTAACAACCTTTTTAATTGGGAATACGCAATAAGACCGAGATAAAGAAAATTTCTTTCATTTTATAAATATCTTTTATCGAAAACTGTTTCTTTTGTCATTTTAAGCAACCAAAATAACACCGCACTTAAACACGGGAATTTTAAATGATCAAAACACTTTTTTATTGTGTCTTATTGCTTATAGCCATACCCAGTATCGCTAAGCAACAAACTGTCGTTCTTATCTCACTTGATGGTTTTCGGTGGGATTATATTGAAAAACATAACGCTCAAAATATTAAACGCATCGCTGATAGCGGTGTTCGAGCCACTAAAATGTGGCCTGTATATCCAAGTAAAACCTTTCCAAATCATATATCCATAATTACCGGCTTACTACCGGTCAATCACGGTATTATCGACAATAAGTTCTGTGATAAACAAAGAGGTGATTGTTATAAGATGGGTAAAGGGCAAGGTGATAGTACTTGGCTCAATGGTATACCTTTATGGAATCTAGCAAAAATGCAAGGGCTTAAATCAGCTGCCTATTTCTGGCCTGAATCTGATGCGCGTTTTAATGGCATGACCCCTGACTATTACTATCATTACTCTAAACATAGTGATTACCAAACGCGTATCGACCAAATGGTTGAGTGGTTAAAGTTACCAAAGGAACAAAGACCAAGTTTTGTTGCAGGGTATTTTTCATTAGTCGATAGTATGGGTCATGACTTTGGACCTGATAGCAAAGAAGTCTATGATGCCGTGCAAACAATGGATAAGCTAATCGGGCAGTTTAATGAGCGCTTAAAAAAGTTGCCTCATGATGTGAACTTAGTGCTGGTGGCAGACCATGGTATGTCTTCATTGAAAGAAGACAAAACAATCTCGATTAACAGCCTGAATATTCCAAAAGCTTGGACGGTGAAAAATACAGGTCCAAGAGTACTTATTTATGCGAATAATACTTCAATTGAAGATATAAATGTTGCAAAACAAAAACTCCGTCTTATTTCGAACAACCGCTATGCAGTGCTAGATGATACGATTTTAAAGCAACGTCATTACTATGGCACTCCGAGGATCCCTGATATTATTCTAGAAACTAAAGCCCCGAGTGTCTTTAGCCTTGATGGCAAACTAGATTATAAAGGTAGTCACGGATTTGCAAATACAGATGATATGGCTGCTATGTTTGTAGCAACCGGACCTGCTTTTAAAAAGGGCTATCAAATTAAAGAAATGAGTAATTTAGAAATATACCCAACAATAGCTAAAATACTGGGTTTAGTGCTTATACAAAATGTAGATTCAAATGGTGAAACACTTCTAAAAGCGCTAAACGAATGATTAAAATAAAATTCGGAAACTAAAATTTTAAATAAAAAGAGTAACCATGAGGTTACTCTTTTTTGGTTGGAAACTTTTTATCACCATTGTTTTGTTTGAAGCTTGCTGATTGAGAGTGACTTTTATCTAGTTTATTCAAATGAGACACAGGCTCAGCCAAAGCCGAGGTTGAGCCAAAACATAAAACTAAACTAAAAATCTTTTTATACGCTGATGCAAACATAACAATTCCCTGAGCCTAAGCTACTTTTGATATGTTTTAATTTTAGCAATGATGAGCAGAAAAGTGTGTGTCGAAGTGTAGCCAAATGTAAGAGAATGTAAGACCAGTTAATCTGGCCTTACATTTACAGAATAACTAATTTATAAGTTATTTTTTCCTGCTAAGTCTAGGAAGAATGCATACTCTAGAGCAGTATCATGTAAGCGTTTGAAGCGACCTGATGCACCACCGTGACCCGCTTCCATATCTACTTTAAACAATAACTTATTGTCGTTTGTCTTATAGTCGCGCAGTTTTGCTACCCACTTTGCAGGCTCAAAGTACTGTACTTGAGAATCATGTAGGCCAGTCGTTACAAGAATATGAGGGTAATCTTGTTTCTTAACTTGATCATAAGGCGAATAGCTTAGCATGTAGTCGTAATAAGCTTTGTCGTTTGGGTTACCCCATTCGTCATATTCACCGGTAGTAAGTGGAATGCTTTCATCAAGCATAGTTGTAACTACGTCGACAAAAGGAACATGTGCAGCAATGCCTTTATATAAATCAGGTGCTTGGTTGATCACCGCACCCATTAACAGACCGCCAGCACTGCCACCTACAGCGTAAACTTGATCTTTATGGCCATAACCTTGCTCAACAAGCTGTTTTGTTACGTCTACAAAATCATTAAAGGTATTTTGCTTGGTCAGCTTTTTACCATCTTCATACCATGGACGGCCTAGCATTTGTGAACCACGGATATGTGCAATAGCAAAAACAAACCCTCGGTCTAGCAAGCTAAGTCGATTGCTAGAGAAGCTTGGATCCATCGTTGCCCCATAAGAGCCATAACCGTATTGATATAATGGGTTTGTACCATCTTTCTTGAACTTGTCTTTACGGTAAACTAAAGAAACAGGTACCTTTACACCGTCTCTCGCAGTAACAAAAATACGCTCAGAAGCGTAGTTTTCTACTTTGAAATCACCCAGTACTTTATTTTGTTTGAGAATATTTGGTTCACCTGACTCAAGGTTGAAATCGTAGTGAGTTCCTGGGGTAGTCATACTGGTGTAATAAATACGGATTGAGTCATTGTCTAATTCGTTATTGCCATATAAATATGCAGCAAATGCGTCATCATTAAATTTAAGTGCTTTTTCACTGCCATCTTTAAGAGAACGAACGATTACTTTTACCTGACCCATTTTACGTTCCTGATAAACAAGGTGGTTATCAAAAAGTTCGATACCTTCTAATTTAACTGCTGGGCGGTGTGCAATGACTTCTTGCCATTTAGATTTATCACCTAAATCTTTTTCGTTAACTTGCATTAGTTTGAAGTTAACCGCATTTAAATTGGTTAAAATATAATAGATGTCGTTATGTTTCGAAACACTATATTCAAGACCTTTCTCACGGGGAATAAAGCGTTTGGCCTCTGCTTTACTATCATTTGCGTCTATAAAAGACATGCCAGAAGACTCGGTACTTGAATGGTAAATGACAACATTTGAACCATCTTTCGTTTTACCTATGTAGGTATAGTAAGTATTGTCTGCTTCTTCGTAGATCAGTTCATCTGCTGATTGCGGTGTTCCTAACTTATGGCGGTATACTTGATAGCCTAATAATGTTTGCGGATCTTTCTTAACATAGTAGAAATGTTCATTATCGTTAGCCCACACAACACTCGCTTGCGCGCCTTCAATTTTATCGTCTAAAAGTTTGCCAGTTTTTAGGTCTTTAACTTGAATAGTATAAATTCTGCGACTGACTGTGTCTTCACCATAAGCGAGTAGTTGGTCATTTGGACTCGCAGATAAGCCTGATGCACTATAGTATTCATGGCCTTTTGCAAGTTCATTAACGTCAAGAAGGACTACTTTATCAGATCCTTTGAAGTCAGTGCTTCGAACATAAATAGGGTATTCGTTATCACCACGCATTTCCGAAGAGTAGAAATAGTTACCGCGTTTGGTCGGTACAGAATTATCGTCTTTTTGAATCCGAGACTTAAGTTCTTCAAATAGTGTTTCTTGAAGCTTTTCGGTGTTACTAAGTTGCGCGGCAGTATAAGCGTTTTCGGCTTCTAAGTGAGCAATGATTTCAGGATCTTTTCGCTCGTCATCACGCATCCAATAGTAATTATCAACACGTTTATGGCCGTGTATTTCCATTTCGTGTGGAACTTTTTTGGCTATCGGTGCTGCAACAGCTTGATCTTGTACTTGTGCAGTTGATTGCTGAGTTTGAGTATTATTGTCATTATTACAGCCAGCTAATACTGCCAAAGAAATGATGCTTAAAGCATGAGGTAGAAATCGTTTCATAGTAATCCTTGTTATAAATTATTCCTTTTGATGCTAACTCAGATTTTACAGTCTCACCAGCCAAGATTGTAAAGACATGTAAAGTAGTAAAAGCATGCGTTAAGTTTTAAACAAATTGTACAAATTAGATAAAGTTTTAAATGCTTTGAACACGACATTTAATCAAATGTAAACTGTTTATTAAATGTACAAAATAAATGATTTATTGCATTTACAAGAATAAAAGTGGCTATATAATGCGCGCAAACTCGTTCTTATTAGGTGTATTATGCTTAAATCTATCTCACTTTTGGCTTTTGGTTTAACTGTTTCTTTGAATGCTCAAGCGTCAGCATTCGTGTCAGCTGATAACTCAGCAGAAACGAAAGTATGTGTTATTGCTTCAACAGAAGGCTTTTCAGCAGCTCGTAAAGAAGCAAGCAAACATGGCTTAAACGTGTCTCGTTTCTCACCGAGCTTATTATGTAATGGCGAAGATATTCGTAAAGTTGCAGAACGTGCTGAGCGTGAAGCGAATACATCTTCAGAGAAAAAAGTAACATTAGTTGCTAAAAACCAAACTTTAGAAACGTCTCTATGTATGACAGCGGCGAGAAAAGGAATTAAAGAAATTGGTTACAAAGCGCGTAGCTTACGTTGTAACGATATTCCAGTACGTGAATTTGTAAAAGAGTTTGCGAAAACAGCAATCTAATATTGCTTTAGAAAAGATTTCAAAAAAGCCGTTGGAATATTTCAACGGCTTTTCTAATGTTTATGAATTATTTAGTCCATATGCCTTTAGGTAATGTAGCTTTAATTTTCTCATTACTATTTGGGTCGAATACAGGTACTTTACCTTGTTTAAGCTGAGAGATGTAATCTTTGTAAAGCCAGATTACAGCACCTGATAACATGAATAGGGCTGCTACGTTTACAATCGCCATCATGCCCATAGACACATCAGCCATAGTCCAAATCAAACCCAGTTCACTAACAGAGCCAAACATCACCATACCCAGCACACATAATCTAAATATCAACATGCCATGTTTATGATTGTGTTCTAAAAACATCAGGTTTGTTTCAGCATATGAGTAATTAGCTACGATAGACGTAAATGCAAAGAATAAAATGGCAATAGCAATGAAAATAGCACCCCATTCGCCAACATGTTGAACAAGAGCTGCTTGCGTTAAGGCAATACCAGTAACACCAGACTCAGGGACTAGTTGATTAGATAGTAGAATAAGTGCAGCAGTTGCAGAACATATGATAATAGTATCAACAAACACCCCAAGCATTTGTACATAACCTTGCGATGCTGGGTGGTTAGGATTCGGTGTAGCTGTAGCTGCTGCGTTTGCCGCACTACCCATACCAGCTTCGTTAGAGAAGAGTCCTCGTTTAATTCCTTGGATCATTGCCTGCATGACAGCATAACCAATTGCACCTGCGCCTGCTTGTTCAATGCCAAAAGCACTATAAATGATTTGCTTGAATACAGCTGGCAAAAGCTCAAAATTGATAGCACATACATATAATGCAACTGCTAGATAGGCCAAAGCCATGAAAGGTACAACTAGCTCAGCAAAACGAGAGATAGTCTTTAAACCACCAAAAATAATAAAACCAGAGCCGATAACGAGTAAAACACCCATAATGTGTTTTGGAATATCAAATGCCACTTCGAACGCGGCTGTGATTGAGTTTGCTTGTACTGCATTGAATACAAGACCAAATGCTAATATAAGGCATAAAGAGAAAAGCACACCCATCCAACGCTTGCCTAAACCATACTCCATATAATAAGCAGGGCCACCACGGAAGTTTCCATCTTCATCTTTTGTTTTATATAGCTGTGCAAGCGCGCTTTCGGCAAAACTGGTTGCCATACCGATAAGTGCAATTAACCACATCCAAAAAATTGCTCCAGCACCACCTAAATAGAGTGCAACAGCAACACCAGCCATATTACCTGTTCCAACACGTGCAGCTAATGAAGTACAAAAAGCCTGAAATGAAGAAATGCCCGAATCAGAACCTTGTCTGCTATTAGCCATAACCTTAACCATATAAGGAAACTGTCTAAATTGAATGAATCCCAAACGGAAGGTAAAGAATAAACCTGCTGCTATTAATAGATATATAAGGACATGACCCCATAACAATCCACTAATAAAGTTTAAAATATCAGCCATAATTGAATGCCTAGTAAATTGAACAAATAAATGAGGGGCGTAATCTAGCATAAATAAGGAAGGCAATCTAAAGAACAGCGGCAAAAACATGGTTTATCCACAGGGTTTTGTGGGTAAGTTGTAATTAACTGGTTTGTAACTCTGTATATTTAAATATTTAAAAAATAATGCATTTACTTTTAAAAAGGGGTTGCGCACTTTTAATTTCTCCCTATAATGCGACCCCACTGACACGGGGCGAGACGCTGAAAAGCAACTCAAAACGATGTCTAGTCAAATAAAACTTAATCTTAAAACTTTCTCTTAAGAAAAAGATTAAAATTAAGTGTTGACATAAAAAGTGAAGTCGTTATTATAGCGACCCACTTCGCAGCAAGGCTGCGGCGACAAGCAAAAGCTTAGTTCGCAGCAAGGCTGCGGCGACAAGCAAAAGCTTAGTCGCAATCCGGTAACCGGAATGTTCTTTAAAAATATGAAGCAATCATCTGTGTGGGCACTCGTACAGATTGAGTTCTAACAGCTCTTGATTCAGGAGCAAAAAATTTAGAGTCTCAAATGTAACTGAGTGACTTCATAGTCAATTCGATTCGAAAGAATCAAAATCAGAATTCATTGAGCATGGTTTGAAGTTTACTTCAAACAAAAAACTTTTAATTGAAGAGTTTG